>DASPXS010000038.1:0-37553 GCA_035637175.1 Haliangiales bacterium
GGGCCGTTTGATTGCGCCAACTGGTCCGACCAGCCGAGCAGGTTCTGCAAGCGGACTTCGTTATCGCCAATCACCAACCGGGCGCCGTCGCCGCTGGCTGCGTGAAACAGGTCATTCGTGGCGCCGGCCTTTTCCGAAAACCAATTCACACCATCGTTCGTGCTGGTCAAGGTCAGGCCGCTCTCGCCCACCGCCGTGAAAAAGCCGCCCGTGAACGCGACGCGGTTCAGGTTGGTGGTGGTCCCGCTGGGGCGGTTGGTCCAACTTGCTCCATTCGGGCTGGTGGCGATGAGGCCGTTTTCACCCACGGTGACAAAGGTGCTGTTTCCGAAAGCGACGCCGCGCAGCCATTGGCTGAGCGGGGTTTGCCGTTTCCAGTTTACACCGTTTGTGCTCGTGTAAACCGCGCCGTTGTCGCCCACGGCGACCAACGTCTGTGCCGAGGCAGTCACGGCTTCCAGCCAGTCACCCGTTGGCCCGTCGAGAAGCGTGCCGGGTCTGAAATCCGTCACCGAATCCGCGTAGAGCACGGCGCCGGCTTCGCCGGTGATGACGATGCGTGAACCAAAAAATATGACCGCCCGCAGCGCATTGGTGACGCCGCTGTCACGAGGGAGCCACGTGCTCAGATCGTCGCTGGTGTAAAGCTGGCCGCGTTCCGCGACCTGCACGCCGAGGCCGAGAGCGGGGGAATAGGCCATGTCCACGATGTTGCCGCCGTGGGGTCTGGGGTTCGACCAGCGCCAGCGCAAGGGAAAATCCACCGCGAGCAATTTGGAGAGCAGAAGCAGGAGAAAGAAACCAACCAACAAGTACCGGAGCCATTGACCCGCCCTTGCTGGTGGTTTGCCGATCCGCTTCATTGGTCCGGTTGACGGTGGACTCTCTTAGCAGATCAGGGTCGAAGAAGCACGTCTTGATTTTTCGGAAATCGCTTTCAGCGGGACCGTCAGGACAAACAGGCATCCGTCCGGTGAGTTGCCCTTCAGTTCCAAGCCGGCGCCAAGATGGTTGGCCAGTTGTTTGCTGATGGCCAGGCCAATGCCGCTGCCGCCTTCTTTGGTGGACTTGCAGGGCGCAAAGAGATTGACGGTCACATCCGAGGGAAGACCGGGACCTTCGTCGCGCACTTCGCAGAGGATATTTTCTCCCTGCTCCGTGAGGGAAAGCGCGACGGTCCCGCCTTTGGGCGTCGCTTGCAAGGCGTTTTGCGCGAGGTTCACCAGGATCAGACCAATCAGGTTGGCGGCGCGATTCGGCAGGATGATCTCGCCGTTCAGCGCGGTGACGAACCGAACGCCCTTCTCGACGGAGAGGGGACGCAGCTTGGTCGTGAGGATTTGGGCCAGCTCACCGAGCGTGATTTCAAATTGAACGGTTCCTTCCTCTTCCCGCAGAACGTTGACGACCTGGTTGATCAAACTGTTCATCCGGCGCGTGGCGGCGAGGGCTTGCTGCCACTCTGTTTCCGGGGATTCTGCATCGGCCGGCGCCCGGCTGGACATATAGTTCTGCAAGCCCGAAAGCGGGTTCTTCAGGCCGTGAATCAGATGTGACGTGATGGCGCCGACCGCGGACGTTTTGGCCGCCAGGGCCAGTTCCTGATTCGCGCGCAGCAGGCCGCCGGTGCGCTCCGCGAGGAGATCGTGCGCCCGACGCAGCCAGCGGAACGCCCAGGCAATGGCGACAGCCAGAGTCCCGCCGCCCATGAAAAAGGCGATGAGACCTTGAATGGCCAGGTGCCGATCCAGTTGCGCGAACTCGGCGGCGATGCCGAAACCCTCGATGTTGAACTGGGCGATTCCTATCAACCCGTCGTCCGCGCCCGTATAAATCGGGACGTTGACTTCCAGCAACGGCATCGTTCCGTTCTGAAGTTCGGCCAGACCGTCGTCGGGCAGAAACAGACGCGCCAGCGGAATGGCGGGAAGAAAATGGCTGACCGGCTTCAGGCGGTTGAGGGTAGCCAGGTCTCGCGGTTGGAGCACCGCTTCCCGGACGTTATCCGGAAAGGCCCCGACGAATCCCCCTTTTGCATCGAACAGACGGGCTCCGACGACGCCTTTGAGTGACGAGGCCTTGAGCACGACAGGCAGAAGATTGCGCGGATCGGTGATGGGGCCGAGCAATTCGATTTCCGACGCGTCGGCATGCAACTGCATGAGGGCCACCGCATGGAGCACTTCGCCATCGCGGCCGGCGATTTGTTCGCGGGTCCGGGCGCGCAGTTGCAAACTGGCAAGCAGGATGGTAGTGGCCAAAAGGACGAGCGTGACCCCAATCAGGACCCAGACCAACCGGCGCGAGCGCAGGAGCAGTTGTTCGATTTGCGTGATCTTGTCCATTCTTCCAGCCATCGTGCGCCGCGCCGCAATGCCTTTAATTTGCTGTCTCGCGTGGAAAATTGCAATGAATGCCATGCGCAAACATGGCTGTCGCAAAATTAGCCCTGAGGCGGCTCAAACCGTGGACGGCGCTCCAAGTCGTTGAATTGTTTAGAAGTTAAAACCGTTGAATCGCTCCGTGTCAAAAGACCCAGTTCAACCCGCCCTTCACGGTATTCACGATGTATCGTTCGAAATCCAGGTTGGAGAAGGCCTGTTCACGTTCGTATTCCGCGAAGATCTTCAGGAAACTGGCCACGCGTCGTTCGCAGCGGAAATTGAGGGCAAGCTCCGTGGTCTGGCGTTTTGAGAGGTCGGTGAGGCTCACGGTCTGGACGGGATAATTGTATCGCGCGACTTTGGCTTCGGCGGAGAGTTCACAGCTTTTTGTGTGGAAAAGGATTTGTTCGCCGGCCTGAAGCTTGGTGTAATCGAAATAACCGCTGCCATTGTCTTCGCTTTGTTTGGCGGTCAACCGGGTAGTCGTGCGCCAGTGTTCCTTGGCATCCCAGTGATGCTTCCAGGTGAGCCGGGCTTCCTGCTGAACGAGTTTGCGCCGCGTGCCGGGCATCGGTTCTCCGTCCGCCGTGCGCAGTTCCGCGTGGTCAAAATCAAACCGCGACACCTGGTAGCTCACGCTCAGTTCGGATTTGTGGCCGTACGATCGGCCCAGCGCAATCCGCGGACCGTACTCCCAATAGTCACTCAGCGGAGCGCGAAAAAACTGACGGCTGGCCGGCAGTTCCAGTGACACCCAATAATGGCCGGCAAAATCGCGGCGCAGCGCTTCCCGCACGATAAGTCCGTGGCTTTCAACCGGGATGGTGGTCAGACCAGGTTCGGTGAGGGAAGCGTCCACCACCTGGTTTTGATAGACGTATTCGGTGGCGAGCGACACCTCCCAGCCCGAACCGCAATCCGTCTTCAGCAACGCCTGGGCGAACGCCGTCTGCTCCTTGTCCACGATGCTCGAGGAGAGGTAGCGAAGGTCCTCGGCGCTCAAAAACAAATTGAACTGCTTCCCGTTTTCCGGCAGCCGGAGCAGAATCATCTCCAAACCGGTGGCAATGAAGGCGCTGTCCTGCGGGGATCGAGCGGAGAGGCCCACGTTGTCGCGATAACCGGCGCCGGTGCGGAGACTGAAATCATGGATCCATTTGGGCAGAAGGATGGGGAAGTCGAATTCTTGCGCCTGGATCAGGCCTCCGGCGCACCCAATGAAAACAGCGGTCACGATGCGGTGCCCTGTCGCCCCTCCCCATCTTGGCCAACCACGCGGCATTCAAATAATAAAACGCCGAGCGACCGTTCTCCGGCCGTTCGGTGTTTGCATTGTTTTCTTATCCGGGATTTTCTAAGACATTCGTTATTCGTCACCGCGTCGTTTGCGGCTCGAGCTGGCGGCGTCCAGAGCGTTTTGTCTGGCGTCGGTTAAAGCTTCGCGATACCTGGGCAGTTCATCCTGCAGTTCCCGGATTCGCGCCCGGGCTTCCTCTCGGAATGCGCGTGTCCTCTGCAGCCATTCATCGCGCAATGCCTGAAGCTGAGCCCGAATACGCGCCCGGTCGTCGTCCGTCGCGCCGCGCATTTTTCGCAGCAGATCCTGCTGACGGTTCAGGTAAGCCTCCCGGAATTTCTCAAATCGGAGTAATTGCAGTTTGACCTCCGGCGGCAAATCAAGGCGCAACGGCCGGGCGTCGAAGCTGGCCGTAAGGGAGCTGTCGAGCAGGAGGCGCTCCGGCAAAATGACCTGGCCGACCCGATTGGCGATATTGGTCGAACCGGGGACGATCTGTGTCGCAGCGCGCGGGATGAGCAGCCACAGGCCAATGCCAACCACTAACAAGCTCATTTTCTTCATAGCGCTCTCTACTCATCCAGCCGACCGTTCATCGGCTCAATGTATTGTGATTCGCAAGGCGTGTGCCAGTCTATCGCCAGGGTTCTAATTCATTGACGGTCAAGCAATTAACAAAATTCCATGTCCGATCCGGCAGAATCGACTCTGGTTCGCCTGGGCGGTTTCACCCAACAAAGCTCGCGGGCGATTGAGCGCTGGGGATTAGTCCCCGGCTCTTCCAAGTTGTTTTCCCGCCATTCGGTATCTCAAATAATCGCGCGAAACTCCCAGCAACCGCGCGGCGGCCGACACGTTCTGTCCGGTTTGTTTGAGCGCGTGTTGGATCAATCGGTTTATGGCTTCTTCAAGTAAAAACCCTTCCGCTGGAAAGGTAAAGGCCGGATTAAACCAGTGACTCGATTCTTCAGGTGCAGCCGCGCTACCGGACGCGCCTGTCTCCAGATGTTCGAAGTCCAGCGTATCGCCGTCCGAGAAGACGATGGCACGTTCGATCTCGTGCGCCAGCTCGCGCACGTTGCCGGGCCATGGATAAGCCAGCAGGCGCTCCTTGCCGCTCTGCGATATCGTCTTGCGCGGCAAGCGATGTCGCTGATGCAGGCGCAGCAACAACGTTTCTGCAAGCGTCAAGATGTCGTTCCCGCGCTCGCGCAGGGGAGGAATAGGGAGGCGGAAAAGGTCGAGCCGATGAAACAAATCTTCGCGAAATTTGCCTTCCGCCACAAGTTGCTTCAGGTCGCGGTTCGTTGCCGCGATGATGCGAATATCCACGGGAATTTCCCGCGTGCCGCCCAGCCGGCGGACCTTTCGATCTTCAATGGCCGTCAGCACCTTGGCCTGCATCGAGGGCGACAGGCTCGGCAGTTCATCGAGAAAAAGCGTGCCGCCGTTGGCCGCCTCGAACAATCCCATCCGGGCGGTGCGGGCGTCCGTGAAGGCGCCGCGTTCGTTCCCGAACAGTTCGGATTCGGCCAGCGTGTCGGGCAACGCCGAACAATTGACTTCGACCAGCGGCTGTGCGGCCCGTGGCCCTTGCTGGTGCAACCGGCGGGCAATGGTCGTCTTGCCGGTGCCGGTCTCGCCTTGAATCAGCACCGGGGCCAGCCGCTCCTGCATCCGATTGTCCGCGGCGATGATCCTTTGCAACTGATCTTCCAGCGCGGCGAGGGACTTGCCGAAATAGAATTCGCGGTCGGCCGCGTCACGCCGGCGATGTTCATCCAGGCGCGCCGAGCGTTTGCTGCGTTGAGCGCGCCCGATGACCAAAGGCAATTGCGCCGTGTCAAACGGTTTGACGAGGTAATCCAGCGCGCCCAGCCGGATGGCCTCGATCGCACCGGTAATGGCGCCATCGGCGGTCATCACGATCGCACCGGTGTTCGTCGGAAGATTCTTTTCCTTCAACAAATCCGTGCCGCAGCCATCCGGCAGGTTCACGTCGAGCAGGACGAAGTCGAAATCCAGTTCCGCGAGGCATCTCCTGGCGGCGTGAAGGGTGTCGGCGCCGGTGACCTCGGCGCCCAGGGTCTTCAGGTAGGCGGCAATTTGCTTTCGCAGCAGGGATTCGTCCTCCACGATCAAGAGACTCAAGCCGGCCAGCGTCACGTCCTGCATACCCGATCTAGTAGTCCAAAAAATCACCTTCTGGCGACTACAATCTTGCCGGATTGGCTGCCGTCCCGGGGTGAGTTGAAGAATCGTCGCCAGAGCCGTAGCCGCCGAGGTTACGCGGCGGAAGTGTTTTTCGTGCCAAAATCCGCCTCCTTCCGTCGGCGGCTACCCTTCTTGAACTCACCCTCGCTGCCGTCCGGGGTGCGCTTCCGGGGTCTGTTCGGAAGGAACGATCTGTCCGGGCCGCACCGCGGGACTAACCGCCAATTGACGCAGACTCGGACTTGCCATCGAGCGCAACAAAGGAGTAAAAGCATTCAATGCAGTTGTATTTAACGGGTGGAGCCGGCGAAGGGAATCGTGGGATGCCCGTGAAAACCCAAGATGAAACAGCGTGAAAAAGATCCTGGTAATAGATGACGATACCGCCGTGATGGCGCTGACGACGAAAACGCTCCAGACGCGCGGATTCCAGACGGTGACGGCGGAGGACGGGGTGGCGGGGCTTCAGATGGCCAAAAAACACCTGCCCGACCTGATTATCTGCGACATCCAGATGCCGCAGCTCAACGGCTACGAAACGCTGGCGGCGTTGCGGCAGGACCCGGTGACGGCGGCCATTCCTTTTATATTTCTTACCGGGCTGGCCGACCGCAAGCAGATCCGCCAGGGAATGGGGCTGGGCGCCGATGATTATCTGACCAAGCCTTTCAGCGTCCAGGACCTGATGGCGGCCGTGAACGCGCGGCTGGAAAAGCAGGCCGCCATCCAGCATCGTTCGGAAAAGAAACTGGAAGACTTGCGCGGCAACATCGGCATGGCCCTGCCGCATGAACTGCTGACGCCGCTGAACGGCATTCTGGGCTTTGCTTCCCTCATGATGGACGAAGGGGTCGTTCTGGAGCCGCAGGAAATCAGGGACTTCGGCCAAAGCATCCAGGTCTCGGCGTTGCGCCTCCACCGGCTCATCGAGAATTTCATCATTTATTCCGAAATCGAATTGGCCAAAAGCGATCCGCAACGAATCGAGCAATTGCGCCAAAGCGAGCGCACTTTCACCAAAGAGGTCATCACCAGTGTGGCGGGGGAAAAAGCCGCGGCTGCGGGACGCCAGAATGATTTGAGCGTGGAAGCCGAAAAGGCCTGCGTGGCCATGGCGGTCAGTTATTTCAAAAAGATTGTCGAGGAACTGGTGGATAATGCCTTCAAATTCTCCCGGCGCGGCACGCCGGTGCGCATCGTGTCCGCCGCGTCGAACAACCGCATGACGCTGTCGATCAGCGATCGCGGGCGCGGCATGACCGCGCAACAAATCGCCGACATGGGCGCGCACATGCAGTTCGAGCGTCGCTTTTACGAACAACAAGGCGTCGGCCTGGGGCTCATCATCGCCCGGCGGCTGCTGGAACTGCATGGGGGCGATCTCCTCATTGAAAGCACACCCGGGGAACAAACCACGGTGCAACTGGTTCTGCCCCTGGCCGCGGAAGCGAATTGATTCATGCCCGGTTGATGCCTCATGAACATCCTGGTCACCGGCGGCGCGGGTTACATTGGCTCGGTCTGCGTCGAAGAGTTGATCAATGCCGGGCACCGCGTGACCGTGTATGACAACCTGAGCGAGGGACATCGCTCGGCGGTTGAGCAGCGGGCTGCGTTTGTCCAGGGCGACTTGAACGACGAAGCCGGGCTCGCGCGGGTCCTCCAGGAGGCCGGGGCGGAAGTCGTCCTTCATTTCGCGGCGAACGCGTTGGTGGGCGAATCCATGGTTGATCCGGGCAAATACTTCCGCAATAACGTCGCCTCCGGCCTGAAACTGCTCGAAGCGGCCGTCGCCGGCCATGTCAAAAAATTTGTTTTCAGCTCGACCTGCGCTGTCTATGGCATGCCGGAGCGCGTGCCCATAAAAGAGGATTTGCCGTTGCATCCGGTCAATCCCTATGGCGAATCGAAGCTGATGTTTGAGAAAATGCTGCAGTGGTATCGGCGAATTCACGGGCTTGAGTTCGTCGCTTTCCGCTACTTCAATGCTGCGGGCGCGAGCGAACGTTTTGGCGAACACCATCGCGTTGAAACCCACCTGATTCCCAACGCGCTCAAAGTCGCGCTGGGCCAGACGTCGCACGCCGAAATTTACGGCGCCGATTACCCGACGCCCGACGGCACCTGCGTCCGCGATTACATTCACATCACGGACCTGGCGCAGGCGCATATTCTGGGGATGCAACCGGGCAAACAGGGCTTTTACAATCTCGGCAACGGCGAAGGTTATTCTGTTCGCGAGGTGATTGAGATGTGCGAGAAGGTGACCGGCAGGTCCATCAAGGCGATTGAAAAGCCGCGTCGCCACGGCGATCCGCCCCGGCTGGTGGCCTCGGCCGAAAAGGCAACCCGGGAACTGGGCTGGACACCGAAATTCGCCAGCCTCGAAGAAATCGTCGCATCAGCCTGGCGCTGGCACCATCTGCACCCGGACGGTTATCCGGATTGACGGGGCATTGAACGAATTCCTGCCTCGCAGCCGGGAAATCCGACGCGGCGACATTGCTCGAGTCTCAGAACTCATGACAGCGCGGAAATTGACCCGACCGCGTGTCAACCTGGTCTGCGGAAAAATTACGCATATGCGTGATTTTTCCGCACAGGTTCAGATCCAATCTTTTTCCATGCAAGCGGATTTTTGCGCTGCGGATCAGGATTTCTCAGTGTCCACGTTGGTGACACGAACAGGACGGGCGGGCGGGCGAAACAGTCGATAGGTGCGCGACTCAACCAGCGCCTTGGGTGTTGGCCTCGACCACCGTCTGGGTTGGTTTATGGAGGAACTGCCACGCCAGAATGCCCGTCAACAACGCGAGTGTAGCGCAAATCAAATAGGGGAGGGCAGGGTGCCTGTCGAACAGCGTCGCCGCGAACAGCGGTCCAACGATGCGCGCCAGGCTGCCGGCACCCTGGGCCACGCCGATGGTCTCGCCCTGCTCGTGGGCAGGGGTGAGAATGGAAATCAGCCCGAAGACCGGCGGGCGGGTGAGACTCGATCCGATCGACAACAGCGCCAGCACGAAGAGCAGTTCGAGCCATGGCGCGCCTTCCGGATGGAGGATCCCTCGCCAGGCGAAAGGTTGGTTGCCGTGGACCAGAGGCAGCAGGGCCATGCTGATGGCCACCAGCAGGAGGCTGACACTGATCAGCAGCGGCTCGCCCAGTTTTTTTACGGCGCGACCGATGGCTCCGCCCTGGACCAGCGCGCCAATGACGCCGCAGTAGGCAAACAGGTATCCGACGCATTTCATATCGTGTTTGCTCTGCAAATCGAGATGGAAATTCTCGCTGACCAGCAGGCCGAGCGTCGTTTCGAAGCAGGTGAAGCAGAATGTGGCGAGAAAAAACAGTCCGATCAACAGGCCGACCTTCGGTTGGCTCAGGGTGTGCACCCATTGGCCGAGGCGGGGACGCGGTTTAACCTGTTCGGAGTTCGGGCGCCAGCTTTCCGGCAGGTTCGAGAACGCGAAAAGGAAGTTGGCCGCGCAAAGGCAGGCAGCCACCCAACCCGGTCCCTGCAGGCCGAAACCATTGAATCGGAGGTGAACCAGGGGCAGCGTGAAACCGCTTAGACTCATGCTGCTCAATGCCGGCCCGAGAATGAAGCCGAGCCCGAACGCCATGCCGATCAGGCCCATTCGTTTCGAGCGTTCCTCGAGCGGCGTGATGTCGGCGATGTAAGCCTGCGCCACGGTGATGTTGGCCCCACAAATGCCGGCAAACATGCGCGACACCAACAACACGACCAAAGCAAGCTGGCCGGTCAACCCGGAGCCCAGGGCAAATACGGAATAGGAAACAGCGGCGCCCGCGGTGCTCACCAGCAACACCGGGCGACGGCCGATGCGATCCGAAAGCCGCCCCCACACCGGGGCGAAGATAAACTGCATCACGGAATAGGACGCCATGAGGAGACCGATCTGCCAGCCGGCCGCCCCGAAGCTCTTGCTGTAAATCGGCAGCAGCGGCAGAACGATGCCGAATCCAATCAGGTCGATGAAGACCGTCAAAAAGATGATGAGCACCGATGGCTTTTTCATTTCAATAGCACGCGCACCGTTGTAGTCGCAGGGACAACAATAGACCAGAGGAATCCAGTTCCACAACCGCCCTTACTTCGTCAACTCGACCTGCGGCGCGCTGTCACCGATGGCCCGTTCGAGACGCGCGCGGGCCACATCGTAATCGTGCAAACCCTGGACCTGCGTCGAGCGCGCCTCGGTAAGCGCGGTCTGGGCGCTCAGCACATCGAGCTGAGTGCCGGTACCCGCTTCGGCGCGGGCATTGGCCAGTCGCAGCGCTTCCTCGGCCTCTTCCACGACTTTCTTCTGGGATTCGAGGACCTCCTCGGCCTCGATGAAATTCGAGTAGGCCGTGCGCACTTCCAGCTCGATGCGCCGGGCCGAGTCTTCGACCTCATACTGGGCCCGTTGGTAACGGGCCTTTGCTTCCTCCACTTTGCCGCGGGTGAGAAAGCCGTCGAAGAGGTCCCAGTTCAACTGCAGGCCGGCGTTCCAGCCGGCAACGTCACGGCTCAGGTCGTCGCTGAATTGGGAACTGCGCCAACCGTATCCGCCGAACGCCTGCACGCTGGGCTGATAAGTGCTGCGGGCGGAGGTGACGGCTTCCTTCCTCAATAATTCGGCCTGGCGCAGCGCGGCGAGTTCCGGCCTTTTCGCCATGGCCTGCGCGATGGCGGCGGGCAGTTGAATCTGGTAAGGTCCGGCGTCCAGTTTGCCCGTCAGTTGCAGCGGAATATCCTCCCAGACCTCTTTCGGCAAATTGTAGCCGAGCAAATTGGACAGGGTGTTCTTGGCGATGCGATAGCCGTTCTTCGCGCGGATCAACCTGGGCTGCGCATTGGCCAGTTCGACTTCCGCCCGCAGAACGTTGAACCGCGGCACCGTTCCGGCCTCAAACCGTCGCCGGGTGTCCTCCAGTTCCCGGGCCAAAAGCTTGACCGAGGCTTCGTGCACCACGATTTGCTCCGCCGCCGTGAGGATGTCGTAATAGGCGATCCGCACGTCGGTCAGGGTGTCGGCGATGACAGTTTGATAAATGTGAATGGCCTGTTCCCGGGTCAGTTTGGCCGATTTCAGCGACGACCGGATGCGGCCGCCTTCGTAGATCGACTGCACCACGCGGATGCCGCTCGACCAACTTTGGTCCTGTTGAAAAGTCACCGACGGCGCGGGCGGCGGGAGTTGGAGGTTTTCAATGGCATCATTGAACTGGTAATTGCCGGTCGCGGCCAGCTTGGGAATCGCGATGGCGCGGGTCTGCACGACCACGCCATAAGCCGCTTCGAGGTCGCTTTTGCCTTTGAGGATCGCGCTGTTCTGTTTCAGCGCCAGGTCAAGGCAATCGGCCAACGAGAGCGGTTTGGTGAGCCAGTCCGGCGCGTTGGCGAGTTGGTTGGTTTCTGCCGCGTGAAGGCCGGTTGTCGCGACGAGTAAGGCCGTCAGGAATGAGCGCGGATTCAACATAAACGCGGGTCAGTCTCGGAGGTTGACACCGGTTCGGTCAACGATTTTGCGCAGTGTCCATTTTCGCCCTGGCGCCAGGTGAATGACCACTCGAGGTTCATGGAAAGCCTCCACGGTTTTATGACCGCGCATTTGGACCGTGAACCGTATTGGGTAGGGCGCGGTTTCCCCACCGCGCCGCACGACGGCGGGCTGAGGACAGCCCGCCCTACCTCGCAGTTCATGGAGAGCCCCCTTTCGTTTTTCCGCATGCATTGGGATCATGAACCCACCCCTAAACCCTCCCGGGAGGGGAACTGACAGAACGCGGACGAACTCTCGCTCCCCTCCTGGGAGGGGTCGGGGGTGGGTCGGTTCATGGAAAGTGTTTGCGGGGACCTCTCCCCGTCCCTCTCTCGACTCCTTCGTCGCGGGGAGAAGGAGAAGGCACTGCGTAGAAGCGGCTCTCTTCATTTTGTCGTCTATCCTGCGGACTGCGCAGTAATGCCGTGGTCTCGTCGCACAGAGAACCAACTTGGGGCGTCGATTCTTGACTTTCCGTGCAAGTCTTCTACCCTGGCACCCTGGTTTTCGGACTGATAATCGGGTTGGGCAAATCTGCCCGAAAAGCAGGCTAATATCAGAGCAAACTTACCTGTTAATCAATGTTTAGCCGTTTCTACCCGCACACTGAAATGAACGACGACGAACACGAAAAACTCCGCCTCAAGAGCGAGCTTCAAGAACTCAAGCGCGAGCGCGAATCCGAGAAGAAGAGTATGTGGGTCGTGTGGTTCTTAGCCATCTGGCTCCTTCCGCTTCTTGGTATGCAGTTGGTGCAAGGCGACGACCTTCCGAAGACAGCTGGCCCAGATTTTCATGTGGTTGGACACATGAGTATTTGGGGCATGTGGTTTCTCGGCGTTCCGCTCGCTACTTTTCTCTACCGCAAGTTCATGCGGTAGGCGTTGCTACCGTTTCACCATATGTCTGACGCAAATATCGGAAAGAAGATGGTCGAGGAGCAGCACCTCTCCTATTTCCTCGATGCCTACATCACAATCACAGGAACCTCGCTGGCGGTGTTCAGCAGCGGAGAGAGTCCAGACTTCATTTGCGCCCGTACTTCTGGTGACCTTATCGGCGTTGAGTTGGCGCGATCCCCTCACGACCACGACCTCGCTGTTCATAACCGCATCTGGACCGACCGTACGATGGAGTCTTATGACCTCCTCGACGCCATCAGTGCCAGCATCACCGCCAAGGAACGCAAGCGCCGGTCTCCCCACTGGCGAATGCCCAATAACACCATCCTTGTTATCGAGCTTCTGGACTACAGCTTTGATTCGCTTCACTGGACGACGGATTCATCACTGAACAACGATTATGCGAACGCAGGCTTTATTGAGATTTGGTTTGCAGACCATTCGACACTCGAAACATTCGGTGAGGTGCCGCTTATCGGCCTTTTTCCGCAGGAGATTGATGTGAACGTGAAAGAGAAGTGAAGATTCCCGAACGATGCGCTTGAGCTAGCCAGGCCCCGCACTGGCGGGCGGCTCGCCGTAGCTCGGATTTACCGTTCGGCAGAAAAACACCGCGTCGCGAATTCGTGAGCCAACACCTTCCAGATGACCTTGACAGCGCGCTCGCGCCACATTTGGAGTATTTTGCCGAGCGTGTTAACCTTCTTTTCGCTTACCACTTCTGCACCCTTGAATTTGAACACGATCAGGATTTCACCCGTGACGCCTCGGAGAACGACCGCGCTTGGTCATTGAAGACGATTCAGAACGCGTGTCTTCATACGTCGTTGATCGCACTTCGGGATCTTGATGACTTCTTCACTCCACGGAATCGGACGACTCGATCCGACGATCTGAGAGCTTCCGACTTTGGGCTCGCGCGGTCGCTTTCTTATCTCACGAAAGGTGAGAGAGAGCGAATCAACAAGCTGATTGCTCATAGTACGCAGCATGGCGCGGCGAATGTTGACTACAAGTGGGATATTCTCGAGATGATGTCGAAGGCAGTGCCTCTGAGTCTTGCCTTTTTGGATTGGATTAAAACCGATTACAGCCTGCTGCAGTTCAACATGTGGACCGCCGCGGCTGGCATATACGCCAAGACCAATGCGGTTTTCGAATACGTCAAGAAAGAAGCTGAGAAGAGAAGAGTTCAATGATGGTGCTCCAGCGAACCGCCACCCGCCCCAGGCTTCGGCGGAGCGTCTTGACGTTTTGTTCACTGGTTTTGCTTTCCACACCCAGCATCGGGTGCCGGTCGCTGAGTTATATTGGGCGTTATACCACCAACGCAATATGAAAGCACGACGCGCTATTGAAGTCTGCTTGCTGTGGTTCACCTTGGTCGGAACCGCTATTGGGCAAGGCTTCATCAATCTTGATTTTGAGCAGGCCGCGATTGCGCCTACGCCAGTCGGGCAGTTTGGCGAAGCGTCCGCCGACCCGGCACTGGCCTTTCCGGGATGGACGATGGGGCCGAGCGGGGCATTGAATTCCAATAATTTCACACTCTACAATAATTTGACGTTGGGAAGCGTCGCGCAGGTCCTGGTTGGTCCGAACTATCCCGATGCCATCGGTTATGCTCCGCTTCAGGGTTCTTATTCGGCACTGTTGCAATTTGGTCCGAGCCCCACTTTGGGCACTCCAGCACTGATTCAGACTGGCGTGGTTACAGCGAACACACGGTCTATCACCTTCTTAGTATCCGCGACACAGAACGACGCACGAGTCACTCTTGACGGGATGGATATTCCTTTGATTGCCATCGGTGGCGGCCGACTCGCCGGTGATGTTACGGCATTCGCGGGCGGTCAGGCAGAGCTTATGTTTTCGACAACGAGCTACAACGGCACGTGGCTTTACTTTGATGACGTCGTGTTTTCACCAACAGCTGTACCGGAGCCATCAATCCTTGGTCTGATATCTCTTGGCGTTGTGGCGCTGCCACTCCCCCAGAACGAAGCGGTCAACCGGCAGCAAGCCGCCGCCCGGCTGGGCAGTCCGCCTTCGCCTCGCTACGGCGTGACAGGTCGAACGGTTCGGGAGAGTTGCGACACGACTGTTGCAGTCGCCGGGTGTTTCTGGCGGCGGTCGCCAACCTATATTGGTCGTTGGGTGCCACACTATGAAGACTTGTCCTGAATGTTGCAGCGACATGCCAGATCAAGCAGAGGTATGTCACGCCTGCGGACGAAGAATCATCGGCAAGCAGTGTCCAGAATGCGCTGAGTTCTCAAAAGCGACAGCCAGAACATGCCGGTATTGCGGTCACGATTTCGCGCGCGAGGAGAAGATTGCCGTGATTGAGCCTTATAATGCCAAAGCGTCTTTCCTGCCGACCCTCCTGCTCCGAGGACGCTTGATTCCTCAGGAAATCCATCTTTCACCTGAGAAAATCGTAATCAAGACCTGGGGCTTCTTTTGGCTCAGTCACACGGATGAAGACATACCGTGGGAAAAGATTGCAGGTTATCATTACCACTCAGGATGGTTCTGGGATAGCATTGAGATCCAAACTCGGGGGCAGAAAGCCAATAGCATTGGCTGCCTTCCAAAATCCTGCGGCCAGAGAATCAAGCAGACACTTGAACGAATGAAGGAATGAGCCAACAGCAATGCGTTCCTGGCCCAATCAAATCGGTGGAGCGAATCGCCGCCCCGTTTTTCCGTCCAGCGCGGGTGGCAGATTGGGAGGGCGTCGTTCCCGTCGTCGTCGGTTGTTTACCTCGTTCGGCGTTTTGCCAGCGTAAAGAACCAAACCGGAGGCCCCGCAGGGGCGAAATATGGTAGCCCAGGGCAAGCGGGTCGCGCTCTTAGTGACCGCTTGACTTCGCACCCCATGGAGACCGTGGAATTCACAATCAGGGATTTATGGACGGGAGAGTCAAACATCCTCCGATCCGCGAATGGCCTCACTAGCTCCACGAGATCAATCGTGATGCCTTGGACACTCGGCATATTTTTGAGCCTGCTGCTTTTGTGCTCTTGCGCGACAACGCCTGAGCCATCGGCCTTTATTCCGGCGTCTGAGTTGCCCGCTGATGTGACGATGAACAAAGAAGCAGGTCGCGGAAACTGGTTATTTGTGACGCTCCGGTTGGAGAGCGGCGAAGAGCTGCCATTTTTTGTGGATACCGGAGCGACACTTACTCTTCTCGACCAATCCCTGGAGCCAAAATTAGGAAAACGCCTCGGCACAGGGAGGGTTATTCATTTCGACAGTACGTCTGAAGCAGGCATCTATGCGGCACCCAGGATCTATCTGGGAAGCACTCCGCTGATGACCGGCAGTAACATCATGGCCCGTGATCTAAAGCAGCCATCATCTCTTTCAGGTCGTCCCATCATGGGGGTCCTTGGCATGGACTGCTTGCGTCACTATTGCATCCAACTGGATTTTGAAGCCGGGAATATGCGCTTTCTGGACCCTGAGCACGTGGATGCTGCACAACTCGGCAAGGCCTTTCCGCTTACGTTTCGCTGGGGCTGTCCTTTCATTCATCACAGCAGCCTTATCGGCGGAGAAGTCGCCAACCTGTCGATTGATACCGGTTACAATAAAGACGGCGCATTGAATTCCAAACTTTTCCGGCGGGAGGTCCAGGAACGAACGTTGCGACTGGAAGGCGACACGGTCGATGGCAAGAAGCCTTCGTCCGCGTGGTTGCCTGAATGCGTTTGGAATGGCGAAACTTACACGAACCTCATTGTCGGAAGTCAGGATTTGAACGTGCTTGGACTGAGATTTTTGGCGCGGCATCTCGTCACCTTTGATTTTCCAAAACGGACAATCTATCTCAAACAGAAAAGCGTCGGTCCTCTGGTTGATGAAAACATGGAGGCAGCGGCGGAGTTCTTGAAAAACTTGAAGGAAGAGGGCCAGATGCCAGGGTGGTCGAAAAATGATAACGGAGCGATTGATCTTGAAGCACATCCCAACTCTGAAACCTATGGTTTCCGGAAAAATGGCGATTCATCCACCTTTCATTATCGAGTTACCCGGACGTCGATAGCCAGCCCTTGGAGGTTGCAAAAGGCATGGCGGACCGATCAAAACGATCACATGATTGAAGAATATCGGGTTCCTTGAGTATTGAGGAGGGGCTATGATTTCGGTCATTGCGCCAACCTCGTCAACGGCCCGGTGGAGCTGCCAAACGATCCTCAGCCAGGCCCGTTACGGAAGAAGTATCCGATGGACCCAAACTGCGTGGCGACCGGACGGACACGAAACCAGGATTCTATTTCTCGGTTATCCAAGTCGTTGCCCGACGCTCAAGGGATGGCCGGCGAGGAACTCCCGCGCGGTCAGGCGTCGTCCGCCCTGGCGCTGAAGCGCGACGATGCGCAAGGCCCCTTGGCCGCACGCGACCACGATGCCATGGTTGTCTGCCGCCAGAATCGTGCCTGGCGAATCGGAATTCTGTTCGGCCGGTTCGGCCTGCCAGATTTTGAGCAGCTCCGGTTTTGGTTCCGCGGACAAAAAAGTATAGGCGCCGGGCCAGGGAACAAACGCGCGAACACGGTTCCACACACTTCGCACCGGCTGGGTCCAATCCAAACGCCCGTCTTCTTTCGTGATCTTGCGGGCGTAACTGGCGCCCGCACCGGGTTGCTTGCGGGGAACAATTTTACCGGCGACATAGTCCGGGATCGTCTTGACCAACAGCTCCGCGCCCAGGGCCGCGAGCCGGTCGTGCAACGTCTGCGCGTTGTCATCGGAAGCGATGCGCGTGGCCTGCTGACTGAGGATGTCGCCGGTGTCGAGGCCCTGGTCCATTTTCATGATGGTGACGCCGGTTTCGCGCTCGTCGTTCAGGAGGGCCCATTGAATCGGCGCCGCGCCGCGATATCTCGGCAGGAGGGAGGCATGGACGTTCAGGCAGCCGAAGCGAGGCAGGGCGAGGATTTGTGCCGGCAGAATCTGGCCATAAGCGGCCACGGCAATCAGGTCGGGTTGAAGCCGCGCCAGTGGATCGAGAAAGGATTGGTTGCGAGCGCGTTCAGGCTGCAAGACGGGAAGCTGCTTTTGGGTTGCCAAACTTTTCACCGGCGAAGGTTGCCAATGCAGATGGCGTCCTTTGGGCCGGTCCGGCTGCGTGACGACACCGACGACGATGCTGTCAGGCAATTGCGTCAGGGCCGACAGACTGGGGCAGGCCAGTTCGGCGGTGCCAAAGAAAACGATTCGGAGCGGCGCCATGAACCAGAAGGAAAAGGATCAAAAGGAAAAAATCAAATGCGCCTGCAAGCGAGCCCCTCGCGTTCAACGCAACAGACGCGGTTGGCGAACAGGCGGGCGGGACGCCGGAGACGGCGTTGCGGTCACGACCGGGCCGGACACCGTTCGCTGGGCAAGCGAACCGCCGCAGCCGGTGCAAAGGAATTCGTGCAGCTCGCCGGAGGGCAACACGAGCAGGAGTTTTTCGCGCACCGGCTGAGCGCGCCGGCATTTCGGGCAGTAAAGCTCGCTGGCGGTAAAGGAACCGAATTGCGGCGTCATGGCGGCCCTAAATTTTTGCGATCACGCGGAGGATGTCGCGCAGGACGTTGACGGGCGTCTGGCTGGAATCAATCGGGTGCACCCGTTTCGGGCCGTAATAATCGAGGACCGGTTTGGTCTCCTTCTCGTAAATGGCGAGCCGTTTTTTGATGACTTCGAGGCGGGCGTCGTCGAGACGGTTGTCCCGCAACGCGCGCCGTTGCAGGCGTTCCACAAGCTTCTCGGTGTCGCGACAAACGAGATTGAAAACGCCGACGACGTCCAGCGCGTCATGGAGCATTTCGGCCTGGTGACGATTGCGGGGAATGCCATCGAGCACGAGCGTGTCGTGTTCCGGGTGAAAGCGTCCGAGGTTGGTCTGCGCCGCGATATTTTCGCGCCAGAGCTGGATGGTGTATCGGTCGGGCACCAGTTTGCCTTTGCTGGAATATTTGACAAATATCCGTCCGAGTTCGCTGTCGATGGTCAGATTGCGGAACACGTCTCCGCAGGCGCAGTGATAGAAGTCCGGGATGGTGCCGAGGATTTTCCCCTGCGTGCCTTTGCCGGAACCGGGGGCGCCCACGAGGAGCATCGTGCGGTATTTCATAATTTCAAGCTTTGGTGTCTTTGTACCGGATTTGGACGGATTGAATTTCCACAAAAGGGACCATCACTTCGGCGGAGGCGTTTCCGCTTTGGAGCTGCAAGTGCATTTCGTTCGATGAAATTCGACTGATGCGTTTGCCGACATATTCGCCGCGCACCGCCTTGATCACCATGACCAGGTCCTTTTCTGCTTCGGCGGGCACCAGGCGGAAGAAACCCGGGAATTTCGTTTCGAAAAAGCGCCGGTTAAACGTGAACTCGCCGCGGGTGAACGTCTGCGGCTGGGTCTGGGCCAAGGCGGCTTCCGGTTTTGTGGCGGCGGCCAGCGACAGTCCGGCGGCGGGCGCCGGGGGGAGGCTCGACGTGGTCTTGGCTTTCGCGCCGCCGTGGAATTCGCCCGCGCCGATGGCCGCCGCCTCCCCCGGGGCCATTTCGGTCTCGCGGTGCGCAATCCGCGTCGGCAGGCTGAGAAAAATGATCGGGGCGAGCAAGGGAAAAAGGACCGACAACGCGCAGACCAGCGCGACGGGTTGTTGGCGGTACAAGGCGATTTCGCAGGCGGCGTAGAGGTTGGCCAGCATCAACACCGCGAGGATGGCCAGTCCGATGGGTGTAAGGAAGGCGGTGGCAAGGCCGGGCTTCGGCGTGGTTCGTTCCATGCGGGTGGGCACCGGTTTGACCACAATCTCCTTCTGTTTTTCCTTTGCCTTGATTTGTTCGGGTTCCAGTTCGATGAAAGGTTCGACCAGCGGGGCGACTTTGGGGTATTTGGCCAGTTCCTTGAGCGTTTCCTGGGAGAAATTGATCCACGGTTCGCGCTTTGAAAAACCGCCCACGTCAAGTTTAACGACCAGCCCGTCTTCGTCGGCGGAAGCCAGTTCGCCTTTCAAGACATTGCCGTTGGCCAGTTTGAAATCATCGGCCCGGCCGACCCCGGCGAGCAACGATCCCAGCAATGCGATCAACCCGATTGAATGGAGTTTGCGCATGATGGCGTTTTGATAGCACATCATTTGCCGGCATAGGAAGAAAAATTGCCGGGACCGGGCTTCAATCCCAGGGTGAGTTCAAGAATCGTCGCCAGAGCCGTAGCCGCCGAGGTTACGAGGCGGAAGTGTTTTTCGCGCCAAAATCCGCTTCCTTACGTCGGCGGCTACCCTTCTTGAACTCACCCTCGCTTCAGTCCTGACGCCGCTGTTTTTTCCGGTTGCCGAGCGCGTCGAGCAGGTTGTCGATGGTCCAGTTGGTTCGCTCGCCGGAAAGGAGATCGGCAACGGCGCCGTGTTGCCAGACACCGTAGCGAATGGTCGTCATGGGATCGGCCTGAAGTTGCGGCTGGGCCAGCAAACCGCCCAGGTAACCGGCCAGCACATCACCGCTGCCACCCTGAGCGAGGAGCGGATTGCCTGAACTATTGATGAACAGGTCGCCTTTGTGGCGGCCGATAAGCGTTTGATGACCTTTGAGGGCAACCCAGCAGTTGCCGTAGCGCTTCGACAGTTCGCGCAGCGCTGCGGTCCGGTCGGCCTGAACTTTTGCCGTCGAGGTCTTTAGCAGCCGCGCGGCTTCGCCCGGATGGGGCGTCATCAGGCGAATGGATTTGGCCGGCGTCGGGCCGGTGGGCAGCCAGTCCAGCGCACTGGCGTCGGCGAGCATGGGAAGGGATGATTCCCGCCAAAGATGGTGCATTTGACTTTTCAAATCGACGGGCAAATCGCTCGTGGCGAGGCCGGGACCGAACAGAACCGCCGTGCCGGATTCGGGCAGTTTGACACCGGGTTTCCAGGGATGAACCATCGCGGCGCTGAGCTGGGCGGCGACAGGCAGGTAGGCGTTTTCCTGAACGAACAGGGTGACCAACCCCGGTTGGGCGCGCAGCGCTCCGCGCGCGGCCAGCACCGCGGCGCCGTGGTAACCCAGGCTGCCGGCGACAACGGCGAGATGGCCGAAGGTCCCCTTGTGGCCGTCCACCGGTCGCGGCGGGGGAACACTGTCGAAATCGCCGGGCAACGTCCATAGCGCATCGCCTTCCAGGGGGCAGAGGACCAGGCCGATGTCCGGCGCGACTTCAAGCCGGCCCACGTAAGACCACGCCGACGAAGTGAGCAATCCTTTCTTGGGTGCGCCGAGCGTGAGGGTGACGGTGGCGCGAATGGCGGCGCCTTCGGGTTCGCCGCTGTCCGCGTTCAAGCCGGAAGGAACGTCGATGGCCAGGACGGGAATCTGCGACCGGTTGACCTTTTCAATCAGTTTGATCCACGGAGTTTCCAGGGGGCGGTTGAGGCCGATGCCGAACAACCCATCGACGATCAAGGCCGGTCGCAGTGAGAGCACTGACTGGAATTCCTTCAACGTCGCCGCGGGGTGGCGCACATTGAGCAGGGTCACCTCGTGATCGGACAGGTTCTGGCCGGTCTGGCGGGCGTCGTCGCCGTTGTGGCCTTTGCCGGCGAGGATCACGATGAGGTCGCCCGGGCGGGTGAGTTGTTTGACCCGCCAAGTGACGATATGGCCGACGCGGCTGATGACCTGGGCCGGTTTGCGTTTGGCCGCCCAGGTGGCTTTCTCCCATTCGCGCATTTGGGCGACGCTGATGACAGGAACTGGCATCGCTTAAATGGAAGCGACCCTAGCCGATTCCTCACGCGAACGAAAGCCGAAAATCAGCCTTTCGCGTAGAGGCGCAGGGTGAGTTCAAGAATTGTCGCAAGAGCCGTAGCCGCCGAGGTTACGAGGCGGAAGTGTTTTTCGCGCCAAAATCCGCCTCCTTACGTCGGCGGCTACCCTTCTTGAACTCACCCTCCGTAGAGGCGGGCGACGTATTTGCCGTAGCCGTTGTAAAGCTGCGTTTTGACGCGGTCACCGCTGTCGATCATGCGTTCGGTGGCCTGCGACCAGCGCGGGTGCGGCACGTTCGGGTTCACGTTCGATTCAAACGGATATTCGTCCGGCTGCAACGTTTCCCAGAACGTCTTTGGCTGTTTGGCGATCAACTCGATTTTCACAATTGACTTGATGCTCTTGTAACCATATTTCCACGGCACCACGAGGCGAATGGGCGCTCCATGCTGTTTGGGCAGCGGCTTGCCATAGATTCCGGTCACCAGCATGGTCAAGGGGTTCATCGCTTCATCGAGCCGCAGGCCCTCGAAATAAGGCCAGGGATAGTCCGGCGCGGATTTTATTCCGGGCGATTGCTCGGGCCGGTTGAAAGTCTCGCAACGGACAAATTTCGCCTCCGGTTTCGGCGAAACCTTTTCCAGCAACTTGCTGAACGGAAAGCCGGTCCACGGCACGATCATCGCCCAGGCTTCGACGCAACGCATCCGGTAAACGCGTTCCTCCAGACCGAACAGGTTGACCAGTTCCATCGCGTCCACGGCCATTGGCTTTTCCACCAGGCCGCCGATCTGGATCGGCCAGGGCGCGGTGACGAACTTGTCCACGTAACGATAGACATCCTTGCCCAGCGTGAACTCGTAGAAATTATTGTAGCGACCGGCCGTTTTCTCATTGGTCAATGGCCATGCCGGGTGGAACTCCGGATTGGGCGGCGCGGGATAGGTTTTCGAGAGAGCCGGCGCGCCGGCTGCCTGCGTCGCATTGGCGGGCTGCGCCGCGGCGGCGTGCGCGGGCGGGATGAGCGGCGCTCCGAGCAGGCCGGCGCCCGCAAACCCGATTTGTCTGAGAAAACTCCGGCGGTTCAGGACAACCGCTTCCGGGGTGGCGAACCGTTCCGGAATGCGCCAGCGCGGATGGACGATGATGTTGGCCATGTGATTAAGATGCCCGAACCTGCGGTTCAATTCAGCAAAATTTGCGGCGCCGGAAATTTTCCTGTCGCCGGCGCACGGGTTTGGATATTGAACGCGTGGGCGTTGCGGTCACTCCAATCTTTGAAAGGAAATTGTTATGATGATGTGCGAAAAAGTTCGAGCAGTCATGTTCGTGCCGGCGCTGATGCTGGCGGCGGCATGCGGCAAGCAACAGGAGGTCTCGCGGTCGAAACCGACCAATGTGTCCTCCAGTGGCGTGCAGAAATGGAAACAGGATGCCAAAGACGCGGTGACCACGACGACCGCCTATCTCATCCAGCAAAAGGAACAGTTGCAGAAGAGCCTTGGGGACAAAATGACCGAGTTCAACCACCAATTGTCTGATCTGAAGGCGAAATCCGAACAAACCAGTGAGCGGGCCAGGTCCGGGTGGACCAATACGTTCGCGGAATTGCAGGAGAAAAAACAGGCGGCCGCCGACAAACTGGAGCAATTGAAGAGCAGCAGCACGGACAAGTGGCAGGATTTCAAGGCGGGCGCCGAGCAGGCCTTTGCCGATCTGGAGAGGGCGTTGAAGGATGCCTTCGCCCACTCCAATGAAGACAACCCATCGAGCGGGCCGTGAGCCGATGCTACTTTCTCAACCACGGCTTGATCAGCGCACTCCAGAGCGCGTAGCCGCCGGGGTTCATGTGGAGCTTGTCCTCCACAAACAGGTCCGCCCGCGGTTGACCGTCCGGGCCCAGCATGGGATTGAACACGTCGATGTATATCCGCCGTTTGTCCTGCCGGCAGAAGTCTTCGATCATCTGATTGGCGGCCTTGGTTTTTTCCACCAAATGCCAGCGCGCCGGGCTTGGTTTGATTGAGATGAAGGCAATCCGGGTCCTGGGCAGCGCCGCGTGAATCTTTTGCGCGAATCGTTTGAAATCGGCGGCCACCTGTTCCGGTGATTTCCCCGCGGCGATGTCGTTGTCGCCGGCGTACAGCACGATTGTTTTCGGTCGATAAGGAATGACAACGCGGTCGGCGAACGCGATGGAGTCTTCGATTTGCGACCCGCCAAAACCGCGGTTGACGACTTTGTAGCCGGGAAAATCCCGGGCCAGCGTTTTCCAGAGCCGAACGCTGGAGCTGCCTACGAACAGAGTGGCGTTGCGCGGCGGGGGATTGGTCTTGTCGGCGGCCTCGAAGGCCTTGATTTCCGCCTCCCATTTCGCCGGGCCGACGTTGGTTGAAACCGCCGGATTCTGGGCCAGCGAGTTGGCGGTCAGCGCCGACAGCAACGCGAGCGCCGAGCCAAGGCTTTTGGGAAATGTCCGGGTGAACATGGGCAAATTATGCAGGAAGGACGGGCAGTTGAAAGTTCATTGTCTTCGTTGGTTTTTCCTTTTCCCTTCGGTCACTTGACTTCATGCTGTCCGCATGGAAGCGCCTGCCGCCGAAGAAATCCGCCGCGTCATTCAGCTTGCGCTCTCGGAAGACGTTGGCAGCGGTGACGTCACCACGCTGGCGACCATTCCGGCCACGGCTAGCGCGAAGGCGGTCATGCTGGCGCGCGAAGCCCTGGTATTGGCGGGTTTGCCGGTGGCCGAAGCGGCATTTCGGGAGCTTTCGCCGGCCATTCAAATCACGCGCGCCGCCAATGACGGCGAGGCTGTGAAGGCGGGCCAGACGCTGCTGCACATTTCCGGTTCGGCGCAGGCCATGCTCACTGCGGAGCGTGTCGCGCTCAATCTGCTCCAGCGGCTTTCGGGGATCGCCACATTGACCAGCCAGTTCGTTGACGCGACCAAAGGCACGCGCGCGCGGATTCTCGACACCCGCAAGACCACACCCGGTCTGCGGCGGCTCGAGAAGTACGCCGTGACCTGCGGGGGCGGCCTCAACCATCGGCTGGGCCTGTTCGACCAGGTACTGATCAAGGACAATCACCTCGCCGCCTTGCGGAACGAGAAACCGAATGCCCTCGCCGCCGCGGTGAAACGCGCCCGCGATAAATATCCTCGGCACCGGATCGAAGTCGAAGCGGACGCGTTGGAACAGGTCGAGCAGGCCCTGGCTGCCGGCGCGGACGTCATCCTGCTCGACAACATGAATCTCGTCCAACTGCGGGTCGCGGTGCAGCTCGCCAAAGGCCGCGCAAAAACCGAGGCCAGCGGCGGCGTGAAGCTCGGCACCGTCCGGCAAATCGCTGAAACCGGCGTCGATTACATTTCCGTCGGCGCGCTAACCCACTCGGCGCGCGCCGTGGACATCGCGCTCGATTTCGATTTCTGAGGCTGGACCGGGACCGCGGAAGGCGAAACTTTTTCGGCAGTGACGATCGATGCCACAATCCTGACCGCGCTGCACGCCGCTGACGAAGGCGTGTCCGGCGCGGAGCTTTCTGAGCAACTGGGCATCAGCCGGGCGGCGGTCTGGGCGCGAATCGAGGAGCTGCGTTCGCTCGGCTACGACATCGAGGCCAGCCCGCATACCGGTTATCGCCTGCTGAGCACGCCGGATGTGTTGCACGCCGATGATCTGCTTTCGCGGCTCGGCAAAACGAAATTCATCGGCCGCGATATTCGGGTCTTTCAGGAGACGACGTCCACCAACGATGTCATTGAAAAACTGGCGCGCGACGGCGTGAAGGAAGGCGTCGTGGTCTTCGCCGAATCACAGACGAAGGGCCGGGGACGGCTGGGACGCAAATGGATGTCGCCCGCCCGCAAGGGGCTTTGGTTTTCCGTGTTGCTGCGGCCTCGGCTCCGCCCGCAGGCCGTCACGCAAGTCACCGTCGCGTCGGCGACAGCGCTGACCCGCGCGATTCATTCCCAAACGGGTCTGAGGCCGGAAATCAAATGGCCCAACGACGTGTTGATTCACGGGAAAAAAGTCAGCGGCATTCTCACGGAAATGCACGCCGAACTCGACACCGTCAAATACGTCGTCCTTGGCATGGGCGTGGATGTGAATTTGAACGCCAACGAATTTCCTTCCGACCTTCGCCGGCTGGCCACCTCCCTGAGGACCGAGTCGGGTGAATTGCTGGACCGCGCCGAACTGGCGACTGAAATCCTCCGCGAGTTGGACCGCGACTATGCCCGTATTTGTGCCGGACAGTTTGAGGCGGTCGCCGACGAATGGCAGGAACGTTGTAATACGATAGGCCGCCACGTGGTCATTCAGATCGGCGATCGCCGGGTCCGGGGCCGCGCCGAGTCACTCGATGCCGACGGCGCCCTGCTGCTGCGCACCCAGCACGGTCATCTGGAACGAATCATTGGCGGCGATGTCACAGTGGAAAAGTGAGCGTTTCCCGGCCGACTGCCGGCCGTTGATTTTATACCACGAATGAAACGAATCGGCCCAAAATCCCCGGACAGTCCAGGCTCGACGGAGTCGCGCCCCGTCCTTATGACACAAACATGATTCTGCTCATCGACATCGGCAATACCAACACGCACCTCGGCCTGGCGAGTCCGCAACGGGTCGTCAAACAAGCCAACGTCCCGACGGCCCACTGGATAGGCGGCGAGGCGGCGAAGCTGGCGAAACGGTTCGTCGGCCGCGCGGCCCTGAACGGCGCCGCCCTGTGCAGCGTTGTTCCGCGGGCCACCCCGCACGTGCGGCGGGCGGTGAAGCGGCTTTGGAATATTTCCTCGCTGGAATTGACGCCCAAGAACGTGCGCGGCGTGGGTGTTGATTATCCCAAACCGCAAACCATCGGTCCCGACCGGCTGGCCAACGCGGTCGCCGTCAGACACCACTTCGGCGCGCCGTCGGTGGTGGTGGATTTCGGGACGGCGGTGACGTTCGATGTGGTGGACGGCAGCGGCAACTACGTGGGCGGCATCATTGCGCCCGGCCTGGCGGCGATGACCGATTACCTGCACGAGAAAACGGCGCTGCTGCCGAAAATCCGGATGCGCGAAGTCGCATCGGTGGTTGGCAAAAGCACGGAACAAGCCATGCTCGTCGGCGCGGTGCACGGTTACCGCGGTCTGGTGCGCGAGTTGATCGGCGAGTTGAAGAGGGAGTTGAAGGCCAAACGACTTCCCGTGGTGGCCACCGGCGGTTACGCGAAGCTGATCGCGGCCAGGATGCCGGAGATTACTGCCGCGGAACCCCTGCTGACGCTGGAGGGATTGCGGCTGGTGTGGTTGGCGAACCGTGAAGAGCCGTCAAGCCGTTGCAATCGTTGAAACGTTGAAACGTTAAAACCGAAGACGGGTCCTCGCGGCGCGGCGCGCGAAAGCGCTCCACCAACTTGAAACTTGAAACGCGAAACCCGGAACTTGAAGATGCGCGCGATGAATCGCATCGTGGAACGGTTCGCCGGCCTGAAAAAAGGGGGCAAAAAGGGATTTATCGTTTACCTCGGCGCGGGTGACCCGGATCTTGTCGCTACGCGCCAACTCGCGCTCGCCTTTGACGATGCCGGCGTGGACGTGCTGGAACTGGGCGTGCCATTCAGCGACCCGCTGGCCGACGGCCTGGTGAATCAACTGGCGGCACAACGCGGATTGGAATCCGGCACGACCCCGCGAAAAGTTTTGGAAACGGTCGCCGCAATCCGCAAGGACTCAGACGTCCCCATCGTTCTCTATCTCTATTACAATTTGATGCACCGCTATGGCATCGAGAAATTCATCCGCGACGCGGCCGGCGCAGGCGTGGATGGATTGCTGGCGCTCGATCTGCCGCCCGAGGAGTCGGAAAACTACGAGCACCGGATGGGCAATGCCGGGCTCTGCAACATCTACCTCATCGCGCCGACAACGCCCGACGAGCGCATCGAACTGATCGCGAAGCGGGCCGCGGGATTCATTTATTACATCTCGCGCGAAGGCGTCACCGGAATGCAGGAGAAGGTCGCAGTCAATATTGCGCAGATGACAGGCAGAATTCGCGCGCACACCAGCCTGCCGATTGCGGTCGGCTTCGGCATTTCCAATCCCGAACAGGCGCGACGGGTCGCCCAATGCGCGGACGCCGTCGTGGTGGGCAGTGCGGTGGTGAACCAGATTGCGCAATACGGAAAGAGCCCGGAAATGGTCGCGAAAGTGACGGAGTTCGTAAGGTCGCTTGTCGTCGCGGTAAGGAGCTAACCCTGCCCACCATCCGCGCGTGGCCAAACCGCAAGAAATCGAGCTGCCCGACGGCACCCGCATCCCCGTTCTTTACGAAGACCGCGCGGTCTTCGCCATCGACAAACCGGCCGGCTGGATGCTCGCGCCCGAGTCGTGGGACCGGACGGGCCGCAACCTGCATCTGGCGCTGCTGTCGGCCGTTGAAGGGGGCGACTTCTGGGCGCGTTCGCGTAATCTGAAATACCTGCGCTTCGCCCATCGCCTCGATGCCGACACGAGCGGGGTCTTGCTGTTGCTGAAGAATCCCGGCGCCGTGCAGGCCTACAGCAGGTTGTTCGAGAGCTGGCGTGTGGAAAAAATCTACCTGGCCGTCGTGCGAGGAGTGCCCGGGCAGAAGCACTGGACCTGCCGGCTCAAACTGGCGCCCGACCCGCGTCAACGCGGCCGAATGAAAGTGGATACGCGTCACGGCAAAGAGGCGGAGACGAAATTTCGGATCGTGCAATCGAAGGGCGAGACGGCGCTGGTTGAAGCCAGGCCATTGACCGGGCGCACGCACCAGATACGGGTTCACCTCGCCGAGTCCGGTCATCCGATTTCGGGCGATGCGCTCTATGGCCTGCTTTCCCACGACTCGCAACCGGCGGCCCGCCACCGGTCCCCTTTTCCTTTGGCCCTGCGCGCCGTGACGCTGATTTATCCCGATCCGTTTCAAAAACGAATCGTTCGCATCGACGCGCCAACCGAGGAGTTCTGCGGGGAGTTTGGTTTTTCCTGAACAGCAGCGGCCGACCGGTCATCGGATGTTGGGCTTGAAAAGACGACGCGGCACGAATTGATTTTATTGCGTGGAATTCGTTCCGCGTCTTTACTTGCGCGCGTGAAACTGTCGGTCAAAAGCGATTACGCTGCCCGCGCGGTGTTGGGCCTGGCGCGGCATTGGCCCGACGGCGGCGCGCGGCGTGTGGAGGAGCTGGCGGCGGAACAGGGAGTGCCGGCCAATTACCTGGTGCAAATTCTCATCGAACTGAAGGCCAATCGCATCGTCAAAAGCCAGCGCGGCAAGGAAGGCGGTTACTTGTTGGCGCGATCGCCGGCGGAGATTTCGTTGGGTGACATCCTGCGCGCGGTGCACGGTCAGGTGTTTGATTCAACCGGCTTGAGCGATCCGCGATGTCCGCCCGAATTGCGGGGCGCCTGGAAAAAGCTGCAAAAGGCGCTGGAAAACACCGCGGATAACGTCACCTTCCAGCAATTGCTCGACGAGAGCGCGGGCAAGGAGAAGATGTATTACATCTGAACGGAAAGTCGTGGATCGCGCCAAGCCACGGCCGTCCCCTCGCTCGGCCTAAAGCCGCCCCTTTGCCGAGCCGCCGGAATTGGAATCAGGAGTCTCCCAAACTTTGTCACACGTATGACAAAGTTTGGGAGCTGACAGATCAGGAATTGAAGCTGTCCAGTTGCTGTCTGGCTTCGCGGAGCACCTCAATCCGTCTCCGCCAGGCTTCTCGCCCCAGGTAATCCGGCGGAAGAATTCTTTCGGGCAGCAACGGATCGTTGGTCACCGCCTCGTGCCACGCCTGACGCTCCGCCCGCGCCCAGCGCTGTAATGTCCTGGCCGCAGCTTCGTTCGCCATCCGCCCCGTCGGTCGCTGGTGGAGGGTTTTCAGGTGGCAGATGTAACGGCGGTTGATCTGCTCGAAATCCCAGGCGCCCTCGACGATATCCGCGTCGGACTCCCCCGCGCACGATCGCGCTTCGAGCAGAATGAGCGACTCCACATTGACTTTGCCGCCAACGAGGATCCGCCGTTCTTCCTCCAGGCGGTCGGGTGTGATCCAAACGCTGTTTTGCAGGCAGCCGAAGCCTTTATCGCGGAGGTAGCGTCGCAGCCGGCTGCGACGGGTGTTTTGTATCCTGGGAATGTCGAACACCACAAGCCGCCATCGTTCGTCCCATTCGCGGGACCACCAAGCCTCCGGGTCGCGGCCACCCAATGCATGCAAGCGGCCCTGGGCGGTCAGGCGGCATACGCGTTCATCGGTCGCGGAGGGGTCGTATTCTATCAACTGGCGCCTCTCGAGGACGGCGACTTGCCGGAGAAGTCCGTTGCGGTAGGCCCAGCCCTCGTAGGATTCATGCAGGTTGCGAAATGTGGGACGAGCCAGTCGCTCGGCGGACCAAAGGAGGAAGTTTAGAAATTCTTCGGTCTTAGGTTTCATGGAGCAAAAGTAGCCACAGGCCGGATGTCCGTGCCAGGCCAAACTTTGTCGTACGTGTGACAAAGTTTGGCGTGGCAGTCGGGCGAGAGGCTGGGAGGGCCGGCAAGGGTCATCGAAGCATCACGCGGACAGTGTCGGCGCTGGAGGTAGGCGGCTGACAGGCGTTGCCGGTGCAGAGATAAACCACAGGCGCGTCTTTCGCAGGCAAAGTCCTGGCAAACGGTTCGACGGACCCCGTGTTGCCCAGCACGACCTTGCCCGGTTGATAGACCGAATGCACCGCGTGGATCAACGCGCGCGTGCTCGCCGCTGTGGGATCGCCGACAATTACCGCACGCTTCGGTTCTTCAAGCCAGTAATCCAGAGCCAGCAGCAGGTGGGGAACGGCCTGGGGCAGTTGGTGCAGGCGATTGGCGAACAGGCGCAGGCTTTTCTCGGCGGCTTGTTTGAAATCCTTGCGGTCGGTAATGGCGCTCAATTTCAGCAGCGCGAGAATGGCCACCGAATTGCCCGAAGGCTCGGCGCCGTCGTAATCTTCTTTCACGCGCAGAATCAGGTCCGACGAATCCGGCGCAGCCTGCCAGAAGCCGCCGTTTTCCCGGTCATAGAACTTCTCAAGCATCGTTTCGGCGAGTGCGAGCGCGAACTCGAGGAGTTTCGGGTCCAGTGTGGCCTCGTATAGGTCAATCACGCCGGCCAACAGAAATGCGTAGGCGTCGAGGAGTTGGACGGAATCGCGTTCACCGTCGCGCCAGCGGTGGTAGAGGGTGCCGCTGGACCCACCCCCGGACGTTGCGGAGGAGGGGAGCGATTGATGGTGCGCGTTGGACGAGTTCCCCTCCCGGGACGGGTCAGGCGTGGGTTTCTGCGGGGGTTGCCAGAGTTTGGTCTGGATGAACGCGAGATTCTTTTGGGCCGCCGCGCGATACACCTCGTCGCCCAGCACCGCGTAAGCGCGGCCCAGCGCGCCCAGCATCAGGCCGTTCCAGGAAGAAAGTATCTTGTCGTCGAGATGCGGGCGAATGCGTTTTGAGCGCGCGTCGAACAATTTCTTCTTTGCGGAGTCGAGCAGCGGCTTCTCACTGGCGGACAACTTCGGGTCCTTGACGCTGAGAACATTCTGGTCCGGCAGCGGATGGGGATCGCTGTGGTCAACGAAATTGCCCTTGTCGGTGACGCCGAAGCAGCGGACCGCGACCTTGAATTCGTCCGGCGTCAGCAGTTTCATGAGCTCCTCGCGGGTCCAGCAATAGTACTTGCCTTCCTTGCCTTCGCTGTCGGCGTCTTCCGCGGAGTAGAACCCTCCTTCGGCATGGGTCATGTCTCTGAGCACATAACGGATGACGTCGCGGGCCACGTCGGCAAAGTGTTGTTCGCCGCTGACGAGATAAGCATCGAGATAGAGGTTCACCAACTGCGCGTTGTCATAGAGCATTTTCTCGAAGTGCGGCACGAGCCACTCGGCATCGACGGAGTAGCGGTGGAACCCGCCGCCGATCTGGTCGTACATGCCGCCGGCCGCCATTCGCTCGCCGGTGTGCAGCACCATGCGGACAGCATCGTCGTCTTTGAAACGCGTGCCGTAGCGCAGCAGAAAGGCCGGTTCGCTGGGGCGCGGAAATTTGGGCGCGCCGCTGAAACCGCCGTTCGTCGGGTCGTAATCGTCCTTGAACTGTCGCGCCGCATTCTGGAGCACAGCGGTCGTGAGCAGGAGCCGGTTGGTCGCTTCGGTTGCGGCGTGGCTTTCCAGACGTTGATGCAGGTCGGTTGCGGAATGGACGACATCGCCGTGTCGCGTTTCCCAGAGCTGACTGACGTTCCGGAGCACCTGGATAAAACCGGGCCGACCGTAACGGTCATCCGGCGCAAAGTAAGTCCCGCCGTAAAACGGTTTCAGGTCCGGCGTGAGAAAGACATTGAGCGGCCAGCCGCCTTGTCCGCTCATCGCCTGGACGAAGGTCATGTAAATCTGGTCCACGTCGGGACGCTCTTCGCGGTCCACCTTGATGCAGACAAAATGCTCGTTCAAAAACCCGGCGACCGTCCTGTCTTCAAACGACTCGCGTTCCATGACGTGGCACCAATGACAGGTCGAGTAACCGATGCTGAGGAAAATCGGTTTGTTCTCCTGGCGCGCCCTGGCGAACGCCTCCTCGCCCCAGGCATACCAGTCCACCGGATTGTGGGCGTGCTGGAGCAGGTAGGGCGACTTCTCGCGGCTCAGACGGTTGGTGTGAGCGGGAGCGGATGTGGGAGAGGGGGCAGGGGCAGGCACAGGGTCTTTCGATTTCTTTCTATTTGTCGGCAATACCAGGATAACAGCCAGTGCGACGACCGCAACGATGGTCACCGCAGCGAACACTATCCGTAAAAGTGTTGTTTTTTGGCGCAAATTTTCCGGAGCGTGCTTTTCCTTCCTCGCCCAGTGACGGAGGAGTGGAGAGAGGACCGAGGAGAGGGGCGTTCTGGCGGAACGTGCCACCTTCCAATGAGCCTCCCCCTCTCCCGCCCTTCCGCCTTCGCCAAGGCTACTGCGGACACGTCGGGCACCCTCTCCCCCTCGGAGGGGGAGAGGGACAGGGTGAGGGGGACGTTCGCAGGTTCAGGGGCGCAATGCGCGCACAAAGTTTGGAGGGTCCTCTCCCCGACCTTCTCCTCCACCTGATGGAAGCGAGGGAGTTTCATTGGCTGCGGCCTGGCCGAGCCGTGAATCTTCCAGTTGAGCACCACTTGTTACCATAACCGTTGACGCGAGTCGGGCAAGGAACAAAGGGAGTTGTCAGTTGTCCGGGGTTAGTGGTCGGTGGTTGTGAAGGTGGTCCCCAGGTACCACGAGAGACCTCTGACAACGGACCACTGACAACCGACAACGGACCGGCACCCAGTTTTTGCTTCGTCGCCGACAGCTTCGGGTATAACCTGAAAACATGTTGTCGGAGAAACCGTGGAAGCTGGTTGATTTTCTCGTGGTGATGGCGCTGCTGTGCACGATGTTCCTTATGGGCGTTGTGGTCAACCTGATGGGCCAGGCCAAAGCCGGTTATGACACGGCCATCGATCCCACCATCGGTTTCGTGTTCTACGTCTGCGTCTGTGGAGTGATTGTGGGTTTTATTCATTTGATGGTGCGCAGCCGCGGAGCGAACTGGGGCAGGGCATTCGGTTTCAGGTGGGCTCAACAAACCTCGGCCTTGTTGACCGCGCTGGGTGTGACCTTGATCGTTTTTCCCACGGCGCTTTTTCTCAGGACGGCGTCCGCGGAGATGATGGACAAGCTACAGTTGCAGCCGGTCACCCAACCCTCGGTGGAAATGTTGCAGACCACTGTCGCCATTGCGCCGCAAATCTATCTGGCCATCCAGGCGGTCGTCTTCGCCCCCCTCATCGAAGAATTGTTGTTTCGCGGGATACTCTACCCGTTTATCCGACAGCAAGGCTATCCAAAGCTGGCGTTGTTGGGCACATCCGTTTTGTTTGGCGCGTTGCATCTGAACATGGTGCTTTTTGTTCCGATGACGTTTCTGGGATTGATGCTGGTCTGGCTTTACGAAAAAACGGACAACCTGGCCGCGCCCATCTTTTCGCACAGCCTTTTCAATCTGGCCAATTTCCTCTGGGCGATCGTGGCGAAGCAGGCGGCGTAAGAGCGACGCGCTGGCAATGAACGAGTTTGAACTGATCGCCCGCCTCACGCAGTCGCTCCCCACCAACGACAGCACGGTGGTCGGCGCCGGGGACGACTGCGCAGTGATCGATCTGGGGCTGCCGGATAGGCTGGTGCTGTTCAAGACCGACGCGGTCGTGGAGGGTATTCATTTCGCGAAAGGCGCGGCCCCGGAAAAAATCGGCCACAAAGCTTTTGCCCGCGCGCTGAGCGACATCGCGGCCATGGCCGGCACGCCCAGCCATGCGTTGGTCACGCTGGCGTTGCCGGCGGAGTTCGACGCCGGTGTTGTCGCGGCGATCTACACGGGAATGAGTGCCCTGGCCCGCCGTCACGGCGTGGCCATCGTCGGCGGGGAGACGACGACCAACCCGGAGCGGATGTTGATTTCGGTATCGGTCCTGGGCACGGTGCAAAAGGGGAAATGTCCGCTGCGTTCGGGCGCCCAGTCCGGTGATGCCATCTTCGTCACCGGCGAACTGGGCGGCGCCTCGTCGGGAAAACATCTCGATTTCGAGCCGCGATTGTCCGAGGCGCGATGGCTGACCGGGCATTTTGCCATTCACGCGATGATGGACCTCAGCGACGGCCTGGCCGGGGACCTGCGGCACATCCTGAATTCGAGCAAGGTCGGCGGCGAATTGCTCTCCGACGCCATTCCGATCAGTCGCGCTGCGAAACTGGCCGGGCGCGCGAAGTCTTCAGCCCGGCCGGCGCTCCTGGCCGCGTTGGCGGACGGCGAAGATTTCGAGCTGTTGTTTACGGTCGGCAGTCGCGACGCGGTTCCGCTGCTGGACGCCTGGAAGAAACAATTTCCCGAATTGCGTCTCAGTTGCATTGGCAGGATCACCGCCGGATCCGGGCTGACGATTCGCGACAAAAAGGGTGCCCAGCCGCTCGCTGTTCATGGCTACGTTCATTTCCAAAAGGCCTGAAGAAACCGTGCGGATCGGCGAGCAATGGGGCCGCGAAGCGGAAAGCGGCTGGGTGATCGGCCTGACGGGCGATCTCGGCGCGGGCAAAACCCAACTCGTCAAAGGCATCGCCCGCGGCCTGGGCGTGACCGAAGGGGTCCACTCCCCGACTTTCGCGATTATCAATCAATACAACGGCGGCCGGCTGCCCCTGTTCCATCTCGACCTGTACCGGCTCGAAACACAGGAGCAAATCATCGCCGCTGGACTCGAAGAATACCTGTGCCGGCCTGCGGGTGTGACGGCAATCGAGTGGTCGGAGCGATGGTTCCAAAAATCTCCGGGTTCCGGGTTCGGAGTTCCGAGTTTCAGGTTTCGGCGCGTCAGCATTGACGTTTTGAGCGAGACGGAGCGGCGCATAGTCTATGAAGATTTTGGCGCTTGAATTCTCGTCGGACCTGCGAAGCGCAGCCGTTGTGGTGGAAGGTCTGCTGCGCGGCCGCGCCCAGGAAACCGACACGCGCGAAGGCCGTCCGTTAGGATTGATCGACGCCGCCCTGAGCGCCGCCGCGATCGAGCGCGAAGACATCGAATGTCTGGCGGTCGGACTCGGCCCGGGGTCCTACGCGGGCATTCGCTCGGCGATAGCCCTCGCGCAAGGATGGCAACTGGCGCGCCGCGCAAAAATCCTGGGGATCAGCAGCGTCGAATGCCTCGCCGCCCAGGCGCAGGCGGAGGAAATCTATGGCCGGGTCAACGTCGTCAGTGACGCTCAAAGGAACGAGTTTTATCTGGCGAGCTATGACGCGAGCGCGGCCGGCTATCGTGAAGCCGTGCCGTTGCGTTTGGCCGCCCGGGAAGAAGTGCTGGCCCTGGCGCAAGCAGGCGAAATGGTCCTCGGCCCAGAAGTGGAAAAATGGTTTTCTGCCGGACGCGTGCTGTTTCCCGACGCGGCGATGCTGGGACAAATGGCGGCGCAGCGGCGTGATTATCTGCCCGGCGAAAGGCTTGAACCGATCTATCTGCGCGAAACCCGATTCGTCAAAGCCCCGCCGCCACGGATCATTCCGAATACAAAAGGCTGAGTGCGTCGAAGAAACAATCTTCCTGGTGATCATCGCTTGAAAGACTCCTTTCGTTGTTGGGCCGAAGTGGACCTGGATGCGTTGCGCGGAAACCTCGCGTGGATACGGCACCGCGTTGGTCCGCAAGTGAAGATCATGACGGTGGTCAAGGCGGATGCCTACGGGCACGGCCTGAAGCAGACCGCCGCGCTGCTGATGCAAAGCGGCACGGACATCTTCGGCGTGGCGAATCTGGCTGAGGCCCGGGCCATTCATAGCGTCGGCCAGGGCTGGCCGGTCTTGATGCTCGGCGCCTGCCTGCCGGGCGAAGTCGGGTCAGCCGTGTTGGACGGCGTCCGGCCGACGATTTCGACGCCGGACGAGGCAAAGCGGTTTTCGCGCGCGGCGGTCAAGCTGAACAAGCTCGTGCACGCGCACATCAAGGTGGACACGGGCATGGGCCGGCTCGGCGTTTCGCCGGGCCAAACGCGCGAGCTGCTGGTTGGAATGAGACAGCTCCCGGGGATCGAAGTCGAGGGTCTGTACACGCATTACTCGTCGGTGGAAGACGACGCCAGATTCTCGCGCTCGCAACGCAAGCAATTTGAAAAGCTGCTCGGCGAACTGGCCAGAGAGGGCATCCGCGTGCCGTTGATTCATGCCAACAACAGTGGCGCGTTGCTGCACGAGCCGGACACGCTGTTCAACCTGGTGCGTCCGGGGCTGCTCGTTTACGGGATTGTGCCGCCCGGCAGACGTCGGGTCGGGTCGATCCTGCGAAACCATCTTCGACCCGCGCTCTCGCTCAAGAGCCGCGTGAGTCTGGTCAAGGAGATTTCCCGGGGAACGTCGCTGAGCTACGGGCGGACGTTTGTCGCGCCGCGGGCAATGCGGGTGGCGACGTTGACCGCCGGTTACGGCGATGGTTATTTGCGCGCGGCGAGCAACCGCGCCCGGGTGTTGGTCGGCGGCAGACGCTGTGCCGTGCTCGGTCGCGTGACGATGGACCAGATGATGGTGGATGTGTCGCGCGTGACGAACGTCCGACCAGGGGATGAAGCGGTGTTGATCGGCGATCAGGGCCGCGAGGCCATCTCGGCGGGCGACCTGGCGGCCTGGTGCGGCACCGTTGCCTGGGAGGTCTTGACGAGCATTTCGTACCGCGTTCCGCGGATTTATCGCGGCGGCCAGGCGGCGTGATCCCGCCTGTTTGTTCGAGCGAAATCCGCCCGCGAACCGCGAGGCAGGGCGGACCGTCCCCAGCCCACCTCCGAGTCGTAATACAACCTTTTGTTGCCTATGCGACAAAAGGTTGTACGGCCAGGGCGACGGGTCGGGTGGCCGGAAGACACATAATACGGATTGGCCGGAATGCTTTTTCGCCGGTAACGTTGGACCCATGAAGGCCGCGATTCTCTATGGCAAAGAACGGATCAGAATCGAAGAGGTGGTTCCCCAGCCGCTGGAGGTCGGCCAGGTGCGGATCGATATCCAGGCGGCGCTGACGTGCGGCACGGACCTGAAAGTCTTCCGGCGCGGTTATCACGCGAAAATGATCGTGCCGCCCGCGCTGTTCGGCCACGAACTTTCCGGAGTCATCAGCGAGGTCGCGCCCGACGTGACTGGCTGGCGGGTCGGCGATCGCGTGGTGGTCGCCAACTCGGCTCCGTGCGGGGAGTGTTTCTATTGCAAGGAAGGGCAGGAGAATCTCTGCGATGATTTGCTGTTTTTGAATGGGGCTTACGCGGAGGCGATTGTTGTTCCGGCGCGGCTGGTGGAAAAGAATCTGTTGCGCCTCAAACCGGAAACGGACTTTTGCGACGCCGCACTGGTCGAGCCATTGGCGTGCGTCGTGCAGGGCGTGGAAGACTTGAAGTTGCGCCCCGGTCAACGCCTGCTCGTGATCGGCTCGGGGCCGATTGGTTTGTTGTTTGTTGCCGTGGCTAAGCATCTGGGTTGCGACGTCACCCTGGTTGGCCGCGGGAAGAACCGCCTGCAAGCCGCCCGGCGGCTGGGGGCCGCCCGGGTTGTTGATGTTGCCGGCGTGCCGGATTTGGTGGCGGCGGTCCAGGGCCTGCCAGGCGCGACGTTTGACATGGTGATTGAAGCCGTGGGCAAACCGGAGACATGGGAGGCGGCGGTTCAACTGGTGCGAAAAGGCGGTGTGGTGAATTTCTTTGGCGGCTGCCCTTCCGGCACGACGGTGGCGCTCGACACGGCGCGCATTCACTACTCCAACCTGAAGTTGCTCGCCAGTTTCCATCACACGCCGGGCACTATTCGCCGGGCGTTGCAGTTGATCGAACCAGGAATCATCAAAGCCGCCGACTTTGTGGATGGCGAATGTCCGTTGAGC
>DASPXS010000039.1:0-4466 GCA_035637175.1 Haliangiales bacterium
AAGGCAATCCTCGATGTGATTTAATGCCGATTGACTGAGGATTTCGTAATAATGCGCAACGTGGCATCGTCGCATCTCCAACAGGGCGGGCCTGAGTGTGTGAACAATTGCCGGACTGCCGCTCGTGTAGTCGTGCAGATAACTGTCCTCCAGGGTCCCGGTCGCCCCCTCCAGGATTTCAATGTGGCCGGCGATGGTCTCGGCGTGCTGCAACAGGAGGTTGCCGTTAGTCCCCACGGCCAGCAACTCACCCCAGACGGTCGTGCCGTCTGCCGGCAGGCAGTAAACCGCATTACCGGCCGTGCCGCCCAGTGTTATCGAGGCATTGGTGGCTTGAATGGAGACGCCCGCACCGAGCAAGAGCACTGTTCCCGGCGCGACGGACAAACTCCCTGCCGCGGGCACAACCACCGTGTTGGTCACGTGAATGATCCCCATCGAACTGTCCCATAGCGTATTGCCCGCCAGCGCGCCGCCGACGAACCTCGCCGCCAGCTCGACCACAATGTTCTGGTTCGTCGAAGCGAGCTCAACTCCCGCGGCGTCCAGGGCCTGGACCGTCAACCGGTTGAACCCCGGTGAAAGCGTCTGCGTTTTCGACCAGGTCCCTTGCGCGGCGTCGAACGCGGCGTTGTCGCCGTTCACTGCCACGCGTACGGAGTTGGGAATGGTATTGCTCCCGACGAGCAGCGCGACGTTCGTGTTCAAGATGGCAAAGAAAACGCCGCCGGCCGATGGCGAATCCCCGGCGACGGAAAGATCGGCAATCAGGGACAAATCGGTGCTGTTCGTGGCTACGTTGAGTCCTTGAAGAGACAGCACGTGGGTCCCGGGCTGCAGCCGGTTCGCCACCGCGCCTAAATCGTATGTCACCGGAGGATTGGGCGTCGTATCGCCACCCGACGCTTCATGACCGGTAGTGGCAAACGCGTTGAATGCCGGTTGAGACCCCGCCGCCCCCGGCGCATTGGCGCGGGCAATTTCCACGCCGTCCAGCCAGGCGACAAAACCATCGTCAAAATCCATCAGCAGTTTCAGATGCCGATTGGTGTCCACGGCGGAAGAAACGTCAAACGATTTCCGGATGTAAACCGTCGTGTAATTGCTGGGCATGTCGGCCAAAACGGTGGCGTCGTCGTTGTCGCCGTAGCCAAAGCCGCCCGGACCACTGAGCCAGGAACTGTCGAGGGCGGCATCAGCGTTCGTTTGCCAGCCGACCGGCGGCGCGTTCGTCCCTTTGCGATAACGCCAGATGTCATCGTGACCCACCAGGGCAATGGCAGGCGTTGTTCCGGTCCCGACCTGGACGGTAAGGGCGCCGTTGGACGATTGCGCCCGCGCTGAAGCGCACGCCAGCCAGAACAGGAAAATAGCGAGTCCGGGTTTGAACTTGTTGATTTGCATAAGTCATAAACGATCCCCACGACTGAATTATGAAGCAAGGCGCTCTTTCTTGCCTTCCGATTCCGAAAGCGCTCGACTGTTTGTTGGAATTGTGTGAAGATATCCCGGAAATGACACGCTTTATCCGCATCGAATCGGCTGGCAATCGCAGATGGCCTGGGTCTCCTCCCGGGCTTTCGTTCGACAGACTACTCCCGGGTGTCCGAAAACAGCGGTGCTGCCAATCAAACTGTTCTACTCTGTGTTCAGTTGAGCGCATTTGGGGAGTTGAATGATGCTGCATTTTATGAAAACGACTCTTGCCACGCTGTTGATTGTGGCCGGCACGCTTGGCGGCACGGCTGTTGGCCTGGCGCAGACCGAAGATGCCGTGACGCCTCCGGAAAAGAACGTCGCCGCGCCCGAAAGCGCCGGTCCGAAAATTCAATTTGCCGGGACGGTTTACGATTTTGGCAAGATCGGCGCCGGCGAGCTGGTCAAGCACGAGTTTGTCTTCACCAACATCGGCACCGCCACTTTGGAAATCAAGGATGTCCGGCCCGGGTGCGGTTGCACCACGGCGGGGACCTGGGACCGGCGCGTCGAGGCGGGAAAGACCGGCGTCATTCCCCTGCAATTCGACTCGTCCAAATTCGATGGAGTGGTCGCGAAACAGGCGACCGTGACGTGCAATGATCCCGGGCAGTCCAACGTAACGCTTCAAATCAAGGGCACGGTCTGGAAAGCCATCGAGGTCACGCCGGCAATGGCGGTGATCAATATTCCCTCCGAACAGGAGGCCAGGGAAACCAGGGTCGTGCGCATTGTGAGTCATCTGGACGAACCGCTTACGCTGTCCGATCTGCAATGCACCAATCGCGCGTTCGAGACGGAATTGAAAACGGTGCGGCCCGGCAAGGAATTCGAACTGCACATCACGGCGGTGCCGCCTTTCGGGTTGTCCTCCGTTATCGCTCCGGTGACTTTGAAGACTTCGTCGTCAAAGATGCCGCTCATCACTGTGAGCGCCTACCTGGTGGTGCAGCAGCCAATAACGGTGATGCCCAACCAGATCGTGCTGCCGCCCGGCCCGTTGACGAATGGCACTCATAGCGTCGTTACAATTCGAAACAGCGGCACGAACGCGCTGGTTTTGTCGGAAGTCGGCGTCAACCTGCCGGGCGCGGAGGTTCGCGTGCAGGAAACACAGCCGGGTCGGTTCTTCAACCTCGTCGTTGACTTTCCCGCGGGATTGCAGATCCGGCCGGATCAGAAGGTCGAAGTGACCGTAAAATCCAATCACCCGCGGTTTCCCCGTATTCAGGTGCCCGTCTCCCAACGACAGCGTCCCGCCGTCGTTCAGAATTTGTCGTCTCCGCTTAAGGGCACGCCGAGCGGAACCGCGGCGCCGGTCGCGGGAAAATGAGGATGGCGATCGCCCGTTGGCAGTCTGGCCCAATGGCGTCTTGCTTCTTCCACCGCGCGATTGCGGATCATGGCAGCCGAACTCAAACGTGTTCTGGTTGAGGCGTTGATCGTCTCAACGTTGGGGCTGGCGATCTCATTGACGGCGAATCTGGTCTCTCCTCGCGGCTTGTCGCTCACACGAAACTATTTTCCCGGAACCGGGAGCAAACCCGCCCATCCACCCTCGACCGCTCCGGCGGAGGCGAACAAAATGGGAGCGGCCCCGTCCGATTCCTCGCCCGGGAACGGTCCGGGATTGGCAGGTGGCAATTCCAACGGCCCGATCGCAACGCAGGGCACGAATCGGGCCGGTCAAGCGACCGGGGAAATCGTGATCGCACGCCTCAAAGGGCACGGGCTGCAACCGATCGACGGCAAGCAAGCGGTACAACTGTTTCGCGACCCCCAATATGAACAGGAATTGATCGTGTTTGTTGACGCCCGTGATGAGCGGCACTATTTGCAGGGTCACATCCCCGGAGCGTATCAGTTCGATCGTTATTATCCGGAGAAGTATCTGCCGGCCGTGCTCCCCGCCTGTCTGAACGCCGCGAAAGTCGTGGTTTATTGCACGGGAGAAAACTGCGAAGACAGTGAGTTTGCCGCTGTGGCGCTGAAGGAGGCGGGCGTGCCGCAAGAACGTCTCTTTGTGTTTGCCGGAGGCATGACAGAATGGTCCGCAAACGGTCTGACCATCGAGGTCGGGGACCGCAAGAGCGGAAACGTGCGAGAGACGAGGCCATGAACCCGGATGCCGCCAATGCAACCGGAAAATTTGAGAAGGCGCCGGGGTCCACGTCGGTTTCCCGGTTGGCCGGCCGCGAAGTCGTCGCGCTCGTCGCGCGTTGGGTATTGGGAGGTGTTTTGGTCTATCTGGGATTGAACAAGGCCCTGCATCCGGTGGATTTCCTCAAAGTAATGCGACAATACGAGATGGTCGAAAGCCATCTTGTGTTGAACTTCCTCGCCGCCGCGCTGCCGTGGTTTGAAGTCCTCTGCGGATCGTTGCTGGTGGCGGGCATAGCGGTTCGGGGTTCGGCCCTCCTGTCGCTGGTGATGCTGGTTCCCTTTTCCCTGATCGTGCTGCATCGCGCCCTGGCCATCCACCAGAGCATTGCCGGCCCGTTTTGTGCCATCCGCTTTGATTGTGGATGCGGCAGCGGGGAGGTGGTCATCTGCCACAAACTTGTGGAAAACGGCCTCTTGATACTCCTGTCGGCACTGCTCCTTGCGGTCCGCGTGAACCGATGGTGTCTGCGATATGATCTGGCAGGGTCACGGTGAACTGCGGGCAGACGGCGCCATCCACGCGCTTGCGGTGACGCTGGATGCCCTTTGCGGCGACTCGCTGCGGCGAAAAAGCCAGAAGGCCAATTTCCAATTCAGCGCCGGCGCGATGCGCGAAGAGAAATTATTCACCGCGCCTGATTTTGCGCCGACCGCCGATGTGAATAGTGATCGGTCGCCAGCGTGGAGGGGCTGATTTTACCGGGCGATTTTCATTTGCAGGAAGGTCTTCACGCGCGCTGATCGGTTAATAAACTGTGCATAAGAAATCATTGTAGGTCAGGCAGAATTTGATAAGGTGTTCGCAGTTCATTGAAAGAACCGGGATG
>DASPXS010000040.1:0-19665 GCA_035637175.1 Haliangiales bacterium
GGCGGGAACCGTCGCTCAGAGCGACCCCCAAATCCCGCCCATGCCCGGATTGAAACTGGCGGCAATTCGTGGCGCAAAAATTCTTGGAACGGCGAAACCGGGCGAAGTCATTCGCCTCGAAGCGTGGGTCGTTGGCCGCCTGAACAATCTTGTCCAGGCGCAGGCGACGGCTTCGGTAAATGGCGAACTCGTGATGCGGGCCGAGTTGACGCTGAGCGGAGACTAAGGGGTCATAAGGGGTCAATAAGGGGTCAGTCCCGCACAATCACCTATTTTCTGTGAGCGGAGGCTAAGGGGTCAGAGCGGAGCTAAGGGGTCAGTCCCACACAATCACCTATTTTCTGTCCTGTTGGGGTCAGGTCTCTGGATTAATTGAAACGAGAGTACGTCCGGTGTACGGGGCGGCGGCGCTGAGGCCTGACTCAGGGGGCGCAACGTCGCCGGCCGAACCGCCGCACCCCTGGCCATCATTCACTCACGCATTTCGCCAGGCGGACAATCGCTTTTTGAAACGGATCGCATTCGCGTGGCCGCGAAGCATTCCCGGGAAATCGGCGACGAGTTGTTTCCATTCCGGCACGTCACCCCACGCGGTCACGGTGAAAACTTCGACTGCGCGCCTGGTTTTGATCCGCAACTCGCGCGCGCGCCGATTAAAACGCTGACGCAACATCATTTTCCACGCCTCCAGCGACTCGGGCGGCTGCAACGCGTGACGTCCCACCCAGGGAAGCCACTCCGCGACCTGCGACTGGTGACACCAGCTCATTTCACAGACCTGCGGGAACGCCGCTTCGATATCGACGGCGAAATCGCAGGAGTTGGCGTTGCCCATGTAACCGTCGTAAACATTGAGGATCACCGGCACTTTGCGCGGCTCGGATTTCGTTTCGTCCGCGGGAAATTCCGGCGTGAACGCGTGCGGCACATTGATCATGTAAGCAACCTTTCTCACCGCTTCCGCCAGGGCAACGTGGTCAACGTGAATGCCGGCCAGCGGATCGGGCGGCAACGGCGGGCAAAAGAGGTAATCGGGCTCGTAATCGCGGATGCTCTTCCAGAGCGCCGCCAGCAGTTCGGTGTTCACTTGCAGGCAGGCCTCGCGCGGCACCCGGCCGTCCGGATAGCGCAACGGTTCAAACTCGTATCCGCCGAGCCGGGCGGAGGCCTGTTGTTCCCGGAGCCGAATTTTGCCCGTTTCTTCGCGCGTCCGGGAATAATGGCCCGCTTTGCCATCCGTGCAGACCACAACTTTGGCGCGCAACTGGCCGCCGAGTTTTCGTTTCCACATTTCGAACGTGCCGGCGGCGGTGAATTCGTAGTCGTCGAAATGCGCGTGAATGAAAAGGATTTTCATGCCGGTGCGGCCGCATCCAACCACAGTCGCCGGGCGGCTTCCAGCCGCTTTTGGCGTGCGATTCCGGTGTCGGCGATGTAAACCGTGTCGCACCATGGCTGACGCGAAAGACAAACCGTCGCTCGTTCTTGGCATCATGTCCGGCACGAGCATGGATGCCGTGGATTACTGCTTGTGCGAAGTCGGGCCGGCGCGCGTGCGGTTGCTGCGCCATTGGCAGGTGAAGTTTCCCCCGCCGTTGCGGCGACGTTTGCACGCCGCCGCGAGCAATCAGGCGGCAAGCTACGAGCTCGGACAGTTGCACCATGACCTGGGCCGGTTTTATGCGAAACATTCCGTGCCGGGCCCGCGCGCGGTGAAACCACGGCTGGTCGGTTTGCATGGACAAACCACGTTTCATAATCCCGACCGCGCGCGCCCCGCCACATTTCAGCTTGGCGAGCCCGCCTATCTGGCCGAGGCATTGCGCGCGCCGGTCGTCAGCAATTTTCGCGCGGCGGACATCGCCGCCGGCGGGCAAGGCGCGCCCCTGGCCACCTTGTTTCATCAAATTGTTTTCGGCAAACCGGGCCGGCATATTTGCATCAACAACCTGGGCGGCATCAGCAATGTGACGTCGCTGGACTGGCGACGCGGACGAACCGCGCGGGTCCTCGCGTTCGACACCGGCCCGGGCAACATGCTGCTGGACCTGGCTGCGCGGCATTTTTCCGGAGGCCAACAAACCTGTGACCGCAGCGGCAACCGGGCCGCCCGCGGCAAGGTTGCGCCGGAAATTCTGGCCAACTGGTTGAAGCATCCGTTTTTTCGGGAACGCCCGCCGAAGAGCACCGGGCGCGAACTTTTTGGCGAGCCGTTCTTCGAATCCGCGATTCGTCGGATGTCAAACCTGTCCCCGGACGACGCGTTGGCGACATTGACTGAATTGACCGCGCGTTCGCTCGCGCTGAATTACCGGCTCCATTTGCCCTCGCTGCCGGGCGAGGTGATTCTGTGCGGCGGCGGGACGGCGAACCGTCACCTGGTCGGCCGCATTCGCGCGAACTTGCAGACGTTGGAGCCGTCCATGAATATCCGGAAATCCGAAGAACTGGGCTGGCCGCGGCAAAGCGTCGAGCCGGCGGCGTTTGCGTTGCTGGCGTACCATCGCTGGAGGCGAAAGGCGGGCAATCTGCCGGAGACAACCGGCGCCCGCCGCGCGGTGTTGCTGGGACAAATTGCGGAAGCGTGAACGGGAAGGGGTCAGTCCTAACTTTTGACACAAAACGGGCACGAAAGTGTCAAAAGTTAGGACTGACCCCTTGTGTGCGAAAGTGTCAAAAGTTAGGACTGACCCCTTGTGTGGCACCCCGCCGATTCACTCTTCCTCGCCGGCCTCGTCTTCGGCGTCGCTCTGCCACCGGGGATAGACTTCGGGCGGCAGTTCGCCGCGGCGGATCAACTCCTGCAGATCGCGAATGATGGTGCGCCGCGCCACTTTGAACCGACGCGCCAGCGCGGATATGTTGGGGCGTTCGTCGGTCGCGGCCAGCATCTGGCGAATCTGGGTCTGGCGACTGAGCCGATCGGTCGATCGGCTCAGCAACTCCTGGACGTCCACGCGTCGGGATCGTTCCAGCGCCTCGAATTGACGGACGACTTCGGTCTCCCCGCATTCGGCGAGCGCGGTTTCGACCGTGCGCGTCAACTCATGCAAATCCACCGGTTTGGTGATGCAGTAATGCGCCCGCCGCGGCCCCTGCAACGCGTCAATCTGCTGGTGCACTTCCAAAGCGCCGGAAACGACGATGATCGGCACGTGAGGCAGCAGTTCCTTGAATTCGGCCAGGTATTCCAGGCCCAGTTCTCCCTTCGCAAGGATATGATCGAGGATGATGACGTTCGGGGGGGTTCCGGCGAGTGCCTTGAGCGCTTCGCTGGCCGTAGTCGAGCGAACGAGCTGATATTTTCCCAACGCTTCTTCGTAGATTTCATACTGGAAATCGTCGTCTTCGATGATGAGAATCCGCGGGTCGTTCATGGGCTGGCGCAGGGTAACGCCAGGGCGCCTGACAAATCAAGTTTCCGTCTCGCGCAGCGCCGGGACGAGGATGGTGAAGGTGCTTCCCGCCCCGGGCGACGACTCCACCATCAGCCCGTAGCCCAATTCCTTGGCGATTTCATAGACCATGGACAAACCGAGCCCGGTGCCGCGCCGGGTGGAAAAGGCCTTGGTAGTGAAAAACGGTTCGAATATTCGCGGCAGGATTTCGGGTGACATGCCGGACCCCTGGTCCCGAACGGAGAGGTAAACGAGCGGCGGCCCGCCCAGCGGAGGGAGCACCGGGTCCGAGGGCGCCCTCTCCAGCAGTCCGGTGCGAAGGGTGATTACACCATGGCCGCTCATCGCGTCTGCGGCGTTGAGGATCAGATTCAGCAACATTTGCTGAATCAATTCGCCGACGCCCCGCACGCGGGGCAAGGCCGCGGCCGGCTCGAATCGCAGCGTCATTTCGTGCTGGAACTGGTCGCCCAGCAGCTTTTTGGTTTCGGCCACCAACTGGTTGACCTCACACAGCCTCTCCTCCCGCCCCGCGCGGCTGAATCCCAGCATGGCTTTCACGATGCCGGAACCCTGCTCGACCATCGTTTTGATGCGGTCCACGCGCGTGCGGATTTTCTCCCGGTCGTCGAGGTTGGATTCGATGATCTGCGCCGAGCCCCGGATGATGGAGAGAATGCTGTTGAAGTCGTGGGCAATCCCGGCGGCCAGCGTGCCCAGCGCCCGCATTTTCTGGCTGTGCAACAGCTCCTGGTTCGCCCGTTGCAGTTCCCGGGTCCGTTGCGCGACGATCTTTTCCACCTCCGAATAACTGCGCATCAGGCGCAAATGGCGGTTGACCGCCAGCCAGGCGAGAAACAGGGTCGCGATCGCGCCGCCGGCGGCAATCGCGAGCAGTCGCGGCTCCCGGAACCAGGGCACCACCGCAACAAACTCGTAAACCTGCGGCTGCGTCTCTTCGTTCCAATTGCGGTCCATGGCGCGGACGTAAAAGCGATGCTGACCCGCCGCCGGATTGGTGAAGGTCGCGGAGGCCTCCGAAGAATAAGGCGACCAGGGCGTTTCATCCAGGTGGCGCGCGAAGAGCAGCCGGTCTCGTCGGGTGTAATCCCATTTGTCCTGCCCGTGAAAGTAGAAGGCGACCACTTCGGAGGAATAGACCTCCTTCGGATTCTGCGGGCCGGAGATGGAAGAGATGGGCGAATCAACGTCTGTGGAATGATGATACAGGCTAATACCTTTGTCGGTGGCCGCCCAAATCGCGCCACGCCGGTCTTGTCGCACCTGGAGCACGTCTCTTCCGGGCAAGCCCTCCTCGACACTATTCGCCACCCACGAGCCCTCAGCGAAACGATAGAGACCGTTGCTGGACGCGACCCACACGCTCCCATCCCGGGTGTTGATCATGGCGTGGATTTGGCCCAACCCGAAGCGCACCGCGGACCAGGTCCGTCCGTTGAACTCGGAGATCGCATCTCCGGTCGCGTACCAGATTTTGCCTTTGCCCGTTTCGATCAGATCAACGGAGCGGCCCTGGGGTATGGTCTTTGCGGGCGTGAATGTTTTGGTTCTGGCGTCCCACACCGCGAGCCCGAGGCTGCCGCCCAGCCAGATCGACTCATCTTCGAGGGTTCGCACAAACGTGAGTTCATCGCCCAGACTCCAATCCGCTTTCGGTTCAAAGAAGGGTTCAAAACGTTTGCCATCGAACATCTCCAGGCGAAAATCAATGGGAGAATCCTTCGCCACCGTCTGGATGCAAAGACTGCCGCTTCGGAATTCTCCCAGGACTCCCCGGACCTCACGGCCGGCGGGATGAACGACCGGTGAAAACAGACCAGTGGATGGTTCAAAAAGCAAAACGCGATCCGCCGAACTGATTACAATCCGGCCATCCGGCGAGTTGTGGAGCGGGCTGGAAGTTTCGAGCGCCGGTGAAAAGCCATCCGGCCATTTGAAAGTCTGCAACTCTTCTCTTCGCCTCGCGAGCAACCCGGTTGTGCCCGCGAACCACAGTCCGCCCTCGTGGTCTTCGAGAGCGCCCAACACGGGGACATTGAGGTCAGCCAGTTCCCTGGGCGCGCGCCAGGTCTGCGGCGAATGGCGCACCAGCCCTTCGGTTGTCGCCAGCCAGAAGACACCGTTGGGTTCACTCGCCACATCGTAGTATTGCGGCGTGCGCAAACCGGGAACCTGCACCGTTTGCCAGTCACTCCCCCTCCACCGGAACAGCGCGTTGCGCGTCGCGGCCCAGAATGTTCCGTCCAGATCTCTCCAGGCGTACCGCGTTTTTTCCGGCGCCGCAACCGGCGCTTCCCAGCTTCGTCCGTTGAAATACAGCGCGACTTTGCCGCCGTGCGCAATGGAATCGGCTGCGATTGTGACGCCGCCTTCGTCGTCTTCAAAAGGTCTCTCCAGGTTTTGCACCTGCCACGCCGGTTCGACTGGAAATTCCTGCCACAACGACTCCGGCGCCAGGCGCCGGACCGGCCCCGGCAGTTTGGCCAGGCCGTTGCTGCCGCTGAGCCAGGCGCCGCCATCGCGCGCCTCGACCAGGTCGTTGAATCGTCCGAGTTTCGTCTCCGGGGCCCGGCGCAGCACAAGGGTTCTGTTTTGGACGGAGTCGAATTCCAGGAGCCGGTCCGGCAGCACGGCCAATAAATGGTCCCGTTCGGCGGGCAGCAGCGGGATGGAACGGACTAATCGCAGCGCGCTCGATTCATTCTCGGCCTGAATTTCGCCGACCGGATAGGGCGCCCATTGGTCCCGCCGATATTCCATGACGCCATTCGTGGCGAGGGACCAGATCTGGCCGGACCGGCTCTCGTGCACCGGAAAATTGCCGGCCCCGGAAGAAGGAATCGTGCGTGCTTGAAATCCGTCCAGCCAACTGACCGAGCCGTTGGCAAGTCTGGCCCAGACGTTGCCCCGTGGACTGAGGGTCACCGCCACGACGGAAGAGTCACCCAAACCATCCGCCGCCCGATACACCCGCCAGCGAAAGCCTCCTTCCGAGTGGCAGCACAGGGTTAATGTCAGCATTAAGGCGGACAAAAAGAGGACCCGATGTTTGCGCGCCATATTTTTCCGGCCTCGACTGAAGTAATACTGTCGGCCTGACCGCAAAACGATTACCCGACTGCCTGGGGCAAGCAAGCCAAAGCTTGCCACCCACCCGGACGCAACCGCACAGACGACCGGTAACTCCGGTCAAATCGCGAGGAGGTTCGCCACCCCGAGCCGCATTGGAAATTGCAAACGCGTAAAAGACCGGTGTGAAGAGGCCCCGGTCCAGGAGGAGAGTCATCCGAGCGAGTCATCCCGGACACGCCGTGCCGGACACGCCAATGGATCGCAACGACGAACGCAAACAACGGAAGCAGCGCAGTCTCAACAAGCACTGCGCTGCTATCTCATACGCGCCCGTCGGACTCTCCGGCCCGTTTGTCACGGGCGCAATTCTGAGACAAGCATTGGGAGTGCCGGTTATCAAATGTCGGTCAATAAAACGGCGAACTGCATCGCCGTTCTTTGCCGTGGGGTGAATTCCTTCCGGCCCGCTCAATGACAAAAAGGGAATGGAAGCGGCGAGGCGATTATCGAGCTTTCGTAGATGCTTGAACGGGAATGGCGACCCTAACGGGAATCGAACCCGTGCTACCGCCGTGAAAGGGCGGTGTCCTAACCGCTAGACGATAGGGTCGTCGAGGCGGGTTAAGTTACAAGCGCCTGTTCCGCGTTGTCACGCGGAAAATCGGTCAGGGGAGCTTTCCATCCAGACAGTTGCGCACGGTTTGCGCCAACGCGTCCGGATGATAGGGCTTCTGGAGGAAGATAAAATTCCTGCTGGTCGCCAGGCCCGGGCCGAGCAAATCCATGCTGTAACCGCTGGTGTAAAGCACTTTCAAAGCGGGCTTTTCCTGCAACAGTTTCTCGGCCAGTTCACGTCCATTCAGGCTTCCCGGCATCACCATGTCCGTCAACAACAGATCAATTCCCTTCGCGTTTTGCTGCCAGATCGGCACGGCTTCGTCTCCACACACCGCCGTGAAAACCCGATAGCCCAACCGCTGCAATATCCCCCGGGCCATGGCCAGCACGGCCGGTTCGTCTTCAACCAGCAGAATGGTCTCAGTCCCTCCGCGAACTGCCGGCCGGTCCGCCGTCTGGGGGGGCGTCACAACGGTCCGGGTCGTGGCCGGCAAAAAAACCTGGAACGTGGTTCCCTGCCCGACCTGGCTTTGCACTTCAATCCAACCTTCATGCTGCTTCACGATGCCATAGACGGTGGCCAAACCGAGCCCGGTCCCTTTGCCGGCGGCCTTGGTGGTGAAGAAGGGCTCAAAGATCCGGTCGAGTGTCGCCTCGTCCATGCCGCAACCGGTGTCCACCACGGTCAAACAGACGAACCGTCCCGGGCGCGCTTCGGAATTATGCCGGACGTACGCCTCGTCGAGGTCGATGGACTTCGTGCCGATCGTGAGTTGTCCTCCCTGCGGCATGGCGTCGCGCGCGTTAATGGCCAGGTTCATCACCACCTGTTCCATCATGCCGGCGTCCGCTTCCACGGCCGGGAGGCTGGGTGAATAATTGAATTGCAGCGCAACGCTTTCGCCGATGGCGCGGCGCAGCAATCTCCCCACGTTGTTGACCAGCTCGTTCAGATCGATGTTGCGAACGTGAATGACCTGCTTGCGCCCGAACGTCAGCAGTTGACGGGTCAGATGCGTGGCGCGTTCGGTCGCCGAAGCGATCTGTCTGACTGCTTCGGCCGTCTCCGGTTTCAGGTTCTGTTCCTCCTCCATCAGGAGCGTGGAATAACCCTGAACCACGCTGAGCAAATTGTTGAAGTCATGCGCGACGCCCGCGGCCAGTTGCCCGATCGATTCCATCTTTTGCGCGTGCCGCAACTGCGCCTCCAGGCCCAGTCGTTCGGTGATGTCGCGAATGAACCCGGTGAAGATCGGCGGTCCTTCGGTGGCGATGCGGGTGATGGTCATCTCGATGGGAAATTCCGCACCACCGGCGCGCAGGGCCCTCAATTCGACCCGTTTCCCGACCATCGCTCCCCGGCCTTCTTCCCCGCCGCTAAACGTGCTCAGCATGGCGCGATGTTTGTCGCGATACGCCGGCGGAATGATCAGCTCCGCCAGGTCCCTGCCCAGAACCTCCGCGCGACGACGACCGAACATTTTCTCCGCCGCGGGATTCCATTCAAAGACCTTGCCTTCATGGTCGATCGTCACGATGGCATCCAGCGCCGCCTCGAGGATCGCTCCTTTGCGGGCCTGACCTTCGATCATGGCCGCTTCAGTCTGTTTGCGCTGCGAAACGTCCGTCATCGCCCGGATCATCCCGACCGGTTTGTTGTTTGCGCTGCGAATGACGTGGCCGCGATCGAAGACATGGGCATAAGAACCGTCGCCGCGGCGGAATCGGTATTCGTCCGACCAGGAATCGCCGCCGCCCTGGATGAGGGACTGAAGAGCGTTGACGACGCGTTCCCTGTCTTCCGGGTGAATTCGCTTTGACCAGGAATCGGCGCCCGGTTCGATTTCCTCCGGCTGGTAGCCAAACAGGGTTCGGAACGTGTCACTCCACCAGACCTGATCGGTTTCCAGGTTCCAATCCCAGACCACGTCATTGGTCACCCGGGCAATCAATTGAAAGCGTTTTTCGCTTCGATGCTGGTTCTCCTCGGCCCGCATGCGTTCCAGCGCGCTTCCGCACTGATCCGCCAACGTCTGCAGTGTCTCCCGGTCCTCCTGACGGTAATCTCCCGGGCCGTAACTGTGGAGGGACAGAAAACCCACCACCTTGTTCCCGGCCCGCACGGGAACGCACATCAGCGACGTCGAAAGCCTGGCCCGGTCGCCGAACAGGACGTAATCCATGTGCGAATCAGACGGACCCGAACGAAGAACCAATTGCGCGCCGTCTTTGATCACCCGCTGCATGATGGGGCTCGGTTCCGGTCCCGAATAGGTCGGCGGAACCTCGGCTGGCCGGCCATTGACCGAGTCGATGTTCAGGATGGGAGTGATTCTGTTCTCTTCAGCGGAGTAAAGGTCGAAGCTGCACGCGTCCCAACCGAGCAATTCGTGGGCGACACCGACGATGACACGAGCGGCGTCGTTGGGCGTGCGTGCCGCGCCCAGGTCCTTGTCCAGCTTGAGCAAGGCGGCACTGTGGGCTTCCGCCCGCCGACGCGCGGCCATTTCATTTTTCAAATCTTCGCTGGCCTTGTCGAGCGCGCCGTTCCGGGTCTTCAATTCTTCATGGACCCCGGCAACCTGGGCCGCCCGTTCCAGCGACTCCTGTTTTGCCCGATCCAGTTGGCCGGACAGTTCGCCAATGCGCGCTTCCAACTCCTGCCGTGCCCTGGCGAAGTTTTGCTCGAGCCTCTGGCGTTCGGCCGTCTCCGCCTTCAACTGTTCCCGGACTCCGGCCAGTTCGTTGGTCCGCTCATTGACCTTCAACTGCGCCTCATCGCGCGCGCGACCGAGTGTTTGCTCGGCGTTTTTGCGCTCCGCCAGAACGGCCTTCAATTCATCGCCCGCCTTGACCATTTCGGCCATGTGATCCTTCACGCGGCGGGCAAAGTCCTCGCGGGTCTTCAGCAATTCCTCTTCCACGCGTTTGCGCTCGACCAGTTCGCTCTTCAACTCGTGACCGCTCTTGAGGAGTTCGGCGGCGTGTTCCTTGAGCCGATGGGCCAGCTCTTCCCGCAGCTTGCCCAACTCCTGCTCGGCACGCTTGCGCTCCGCGTTTTCGTTCTTCAATTCCTCGCCGGTCCGGGCCAGTTGCGCGGTCAGTTCCTTGAGGCGCGTTTCCCCCTCGTGCTGGAGTTTCTGCAACGATTCCGCCGCGCGTTTTCGCTCGCCGATCTCGGCCTGCAGCAACTTCTCCGTTTTGGCCAGCTCGCCCGCCTGGTGTTTTGTGTGCTGTTCGACCTCGGCGCGGGCCTTTTGCAACGCCTCCTCCGCCTGCCTCTTCGCCGTTTGTTCGGCTTTCAACTCTCTGGCGCCCCTGGCCAATTCATCCTTCTGCTGCTCGATCTGCCCTTCCAGCTCCTTGCGAAGCTTTCGCAACGCCTCCTCGCCTTCTTTGCGGCGATGGCTCTCGGCTTGCAACGCTTCTTTTGCCTTGTTCAATTCGGCGGTGATTTCCCCGGCGCGCGCGGCCAGTTCGTCGCGGGTCCTGGCGAGCTGCCCCTCCACCTTTTGCCGGCCGGCCGCTTCGGTTTTGAGTTGCTCGGCGAGTTTGGCGCGTTCGGCGGTTTGTTCGCGCAACCGCGTTTCCCAATCAGCACGCAACTGCTGCAGCGTTTGTTCGGCCTTCTTGCGCTCGCCCGACTCGGTCTGCAGCAGCTTGCTGCTCTTGTTCAGGTCCGCCGTCAAATCGCGGATTTGCGCTTGAAATTTCTTCCGCGTATCGGTCAATTCCGTTTCCAGGCTCTTGCGCCCGGTCAAATCGGCCACCATCCAGAGCGAACCGGTGAATTCTCCGCTCGCCGTGCGCAGGGGCGCCGCCGAAAGAAAGGCCAAACATTCCGAACCGTCCTTGCGGCGAAAACGCAATTCCTGTTTGACTTCCCTGCCGTCCCGTTGCTGCGCGAACACTTGTTCCGCGTCGCGCCGGGCGGCCGGGGACAGATAATCCGTCACCGCGCGGTTCGCCAGTTCCTCCACGGTGCAGCCGAGGATTGCCGCCATTTGGGGGTTGGCAGACTCGGTCCGAAAGCGGGCATCGAGCAACCACGCGCCTTCATTGGCGGCGCGGACGACCCGATGGAAACTCTCCTGGCTGGCGCGCAAAGTCTGCTCGAGTTCCTTGCGTTCGAAGAACTGCTTCATCTGCGTTTCGGCGATCGTCAATCGCAGCGCCAGGGCGCCGACGTCATACGGTTTGGCGAGATAATCGTTGGCGCCGACGTTGAGCACTTCGCCGAGGTCGTCGGGTTGGCCGGAGGAGGTGGCAACGATAATGAAGACATTGTCGCCATTGGGTTGCGCGCGCATCCATTTGCAGAATTGCAGGCCGTCCATGCCCGGCAGGCCCACATCCACGAAGAGCAACGGGTAGAATTGCTTTTGATAAGCCAGGATGGCCTGCTCGGCGTTTTCGTAGGAGACAACCTCGTGACCGCGCTCCGTCAGCACTTTGGCCAACAGGCACTGGCTCATCATGTCATCTTCAACAATCAGCGTCTTCATTGGTCGTTCGGCGCCATCAACACACGGTTCGCCACACAAAATTCATCCTCAATCTGCCCCGGAAACTGAAACAGAATCCCGCCAGGCACTGTGCGAATTCGCACTTCCGCTTCCGGCGCGGCGGGAAATAAACTTGTTTCCAATCCAAGCTGCCGACGCTGCGCCGGCGCATCCGCAGCATAACTCACTCGTTCCCGTTCACGCAAGGTCACCTTTTCAGCGGCGGCGGCTGTCTGGCCGGGAGGAAACGCCGACGCCGGGACAACCACCGACTCCGTGCGAATATGAGACACCGCGTCCAATTCGTGTTCATCGCCGTTCGCCCGCGCGACCGCCTGCGAACGCGCCAACCAGGTTCTGCCGTTGCAAGGTTTCCATTTCAGTCAATCCGAAAATACTCGAAGCATCTTTGATTCCACCGATGCCCCATTGGGAGTTCGATGTTCGATGTTGGATGTTCGATGTTGGATGTTTCTCTGCGACTTGGCTCCGGCTGCGCAGTGCAGGGAAATATCCGGGTCAGGTCTTTTTCCCAGGCGTTTCCTCGGAAGCCAGGTATTGGTTTAATCCCGGCTTGACGACCTTCTCATAGCACTCGGGGCAAATGCCGTGGCTGAATCTGGCATCGGTGTGTTGGGCAACATATTTGTCGAGTTGCTGCCAATAATTGTGGTCGTCACGGATTTTTTTGCAGTAGAGGCAAATGGGCAGCAGTCCCTGGAGTATCTTGACGTTCGCCAGCGCCTCTTCGAGTTCCTTCACCCGGTCCGCGAGGGCTTTTTGCAATTGGACCACGCGTTCTCCCACCTGCACGCGGGCGCCCAACTCGTCGAAATCAAAGGGTTTGGTTACGTAATCATTGGCGCCGGCGCGCAGCCCGGAGACGATGTCCTCGCGGCTGGCGCGCGATGTCAGAAGAATCAGGTAAGGCGGCTGGTCGGTTTTTATCTGGCGCGCGCGCCGACAAATCTCCGGACCGGTAAGGCCGGGCATGTTCCAATCCAGAATCGCCAGCGGAATGAGCGGGGGCTTTTGCAGTGCCTGCCAGGCCTGCTCGCCGTCTTCGGCCATAATTACTTTATGGCCATCCTTGAGCAGTCCGGCTTCCAGCAACCGCCGGGCAACCCGGTCGTCTTCGGCAATTAAAATTCTCACGGCTCACCGGTCCGATTCGCATCCTCACTGACTCGCAGCCTGACACGGCAACTTGATTTCGATGGTCGTGCCGACGCCCATTTGGCTCTGGATGCTCAGTTCGCCACCGTGCAACTCCGTCAGCCGTTTGGCGATCGTCAACCCCAAACCTGATCCCTGTTGTTCGTATATCTTCCGCTCGAACTGCATGTAGGCGCCCACCTTGGCGATGTGCTCGACTTTCATTCCGCGTCCGCGGTCGGCGACGCGCAGGATGAAATCGCCTTCGCCGGTCATGGTCTGCACCCGCACCGGGCTGCCCGGCGTGGAAAATTTGAAGGCGTTTTCCAGCAGTTCATCGACAATCTTGGTCATGTAATCCTCGGTGATGGCGACCGTGGCATCGCATAACTCCAACACCAGATCGCTCACGCGCCCGACCTGCTCGGCGCGCAACCGGGCGATGCGCTCGATGGGTTTGCGCAGGTCCAACGTCTGGCCTTCGCGCAGGAAATGAAATTGGTCGGCCTGCACCAGCTCAATTTGGGCGAAAATCAAAAAGTTTTCGATCAACCGATGCAATCGCTTGGCCGAATCGCGAATCGCCTCCGACATGGAAACGATTTCCTCCGATTGCAGATTCTGGTGATCGGTAATAAGAATGTCGGTGAACCCGAGGATGCCGTTGAGCGGCGTGAGCAGTTCGTGCGGCAGCGCCAGGCTGATGTTCGCCCGCAAGTCAGCCAGCTTCTGCTCCGCCAGTTCACGAACGGTCTGGTGTTTTTTGAGCCGCGCGTTCACGGCCGCGAGCATCTGGGGCACGGTAAACGGTTTGGAAAGGTAATCATCGGCGCCAAGCTCCATGCCCTTCCGCATGCCCGCAGTATCCGCCTGGCCCGTCATCAGGATGACGGGGATCGGGGCCGTGACGGCGTCCTGGCGGAGGGCGGCCAGGGTCCGGTAACCGTCCATCTTTTCCATCCGCACATCGCACAAGATGAGGTCGGGCAACTGGGCGCAGGCCTGCTGGACCCCCGCGACGCCGTTGTCCGCTTCAACCACTTCAAAGCCGGCGTGCTCCAATGAAAGCAGGATGATTTCTCTCAGTGACGCGTCGTCATCAATGACCAAAATCCTCGGCATAAATATTTCCTGGACAATAAAATTCAGCGGCTAAGGGGCCGGGACGCTGTCAAGGCAACGACGCACGGCGCGCGCCAGTGTAAGTGGCTGGAATGGTTTTTGGAGAAAATTCACTCCCTCCTGCAAACCGGACTCTTCGCCGCCCAGTTCCAGACTGTATCCGCTCGTGAAAATCACTTTGAGCGGCGGCTTTTGCTTTTGCATCTCCCGGGCCAGGGCGTTGCCATCTACGCCGTCCGGCAGGACCGTGTCGGTGAGCAGCAAGTCAATGGCGGCGCCGTTCTTCTCCCAGACCTTGAAGGCTTCGCTCGCCGTCGCCGCCTCCAGGACGTGATAACCGTAATGCTGGAGCACGCCGCGCATCAGTCCGCGCAAGGCGGTCTCGTCCTCCACTATCAGAATGGATTCGTCGCCGCAGCGCGCGGGCGATCTATCCGCAATCGTCGTCGTCGTTTCCGGCTTTGCTTTGCCGGCGGGGAGGAAGATGGTGAACGTGGATCCCATGCCGACGCGGCTTTCCACTTCAGTCCATCCGTTGTGCAACTTCACAATGCCGTACACCGTCGCCAGGCCCAGCCCGGTTCCTTTGCCGACCTCCTTGGTGGTAAAGAACGGTTCAAAGATGCGGCCCAGCGTCGATTTGTCCATGCCCGTGCCGGTGTCACTGACGCCCAGGCAAACGAAATGCCCGGCGCGAGCCTCGGGATGGTCCTGCACGTAGGCGTAATCGATTTCCGTGGCGAACGTGCTGATGATCAGTTGCCCGCTTTTCAGCATGGCATCCCGCGCGTTGATCGCCAGGTTGAGGATCAATTGCTCCATCATGCCCGGGTCAGCCAGCAGCGGCGGCAGGTTCGCCGCGTAATTGCATTGCAGGGTGATTTGTTCGCCCAGCAGGCGATTCAACATTTTGGTGACATTGCCGACTACTTCGTTCAGATCAAGTATCTTCGGCTGCATGACCTGGCGCCGGCTGAACGTCAGCAGTTGACGGATCAGATTCGCCGCGCGCGTGGCGGCGGTGCAAATCTGCTTCAGCGCATCCACCGTCGCGGGCGGCGAACTCCCTTCAGCCAGCAGCAATTCGGCGTGGCCCTGAATGATCGTGAGAATGTTGTTGAAATCGTGCGCCACCCCGGACGCGAGCTGGCCCACGGACTCCATTTTTTGCGACTGCCGCAGTTGCGCTTCCAAAGTGAGCCGCTCCGTGATGTCGAAGCCGTAACACTGCACGACCCGGCTGGCCAGGACCGGGAAAAACGACCACGAGAGAGTCTGCCCCTCCAGGGTCATCTCCAGGCCGGTGGTGCTTTTGCCGCTTCCCAGGCAGCCTTTGATGATTTCTCTTATGCCGGCCGGCAAAATCTCCCGCGGATGATTTCGGCCCAGCAATCGGGCCGCCTGCTGGGCGGCATCGTTGAAATAAGTAAGCTCACCGTCGGCGGACAATTCGAGCACGGGATTGGGACTGTAGAGGGGGAACGCAGCCAACTTCTGGATTTCCGCTTCGGCCCCTTTGCGCTCCGTGATGTCACGGTAATTGACCACCACGGCTTGAACCCCCGGTTCGTCGAGCAGGTTTTTGGCGGCGCCTTCCATCCATCGCCAACTCCCGTCCCGGTGGCGGATCCGACACTCCAGGCGGACGGTTTGCCCCGGGTGCTGCGCCAGCCCGGTCAGCAGATTGAGGGTGCGCACCGCGTCGTCCGGGTGAAGCAACCCCAAAAGCCGCCGCCCGACAAATTCCTCGTTGCGGTAACCGATGACACGCTCGGTCGAGGGTCCCCCGTAAAGCACGACACTCGCCGGATTGAGCAGGGCAATGGCGTCGGAGCTGTTCTCGATCAGCGCCCGAAACCGCTCCTCGCTTCGCCGCAATTCCTCTTCCGCCCGCTTGCGCTCGGTTACGTCACGGGAGACAACGAGCACTTTGTCCACGTTTCCCTTGTCGTCGCGGATGACGCTCCCTTGCGATTCGATATAGCGCACACTCCCGTCGCAAAGCAGGAACCGGTATTCCGCCCGCTGTCCCGCGCCTGTCCGCACGGTTTCCTCGAAGAGCCGCTGTATCTTCGCCACGTCGTCGGGGTGTATTTCCTTGAATGAGCTGCTGCCGCGCAGGGACTGCGGGTCGCCGAGAACTTCCCGGTAGGACGGACTGTTGTACAGCCGTTTTCCCTGCACGTCGAGAATGGCGATCAGGTCGGTGACATTGTCCGTGATCAACCGAAAGAGCTCCTCGCTTTGGCGCAGCTTCGAATCCGCCTCCTTCTTTTCCAGCGCGCTCTGGATGGCCGACCCGATCCGGCCAATGTGCTCCTTGAGCACGTAATCGGCGGCGCCCGCCTTCATGCACTCGACCGCGGTCTCCTCGTTGATGCTGCCCGTCACAATGATGACCGGGATATGCGGAACGTGTTCCTGCGCCAACCTCAGGGCCTGCATGCCATTAAAGTCAGGCAAACTGTAATCGGACAGAACGACGTCCGGCGCGAATTCATCCAGGCCCTTGACATAATCCGACCGGGACGCCACGTGCCGCGCGGTGAAACTGATTTTGCTCCGATGCAGTTCGCGTTCGAGCAATTCCGCGTCGTTGACCGCGTCTTCCAGAATCAGGATGCGTAAACTCTCAGTCATACCGCAGGATCGATCACGCGGGCAGGCTATCCCCGATCCACACCGCGCGCAAGAGATTCGAGCCTTGGCAAATTCCAGCTTGCACCTGACTGGAGCGTCGTTTAGCTTTTCGCCCCCCGTTGGCTGGGTTGGTAGCTCAGTGGTAGAGCAGCGGCCTTTTAAGCCGTTGGTCGTGGGTTCGAGTCCCACCCGACCCACCACCTCATAACGCATCGATAACCCGATAAAATAAGTCCGACAGCCCTCAATTCATCCCCGGACTCCACGGGCGATACTCGCGTTGGGCCTCGGGGAGCCATTCTTTGAGTTGTTTGATCCGGACGTCATCCAGCGGGTGCGCGCGCAAGAACCAGAGCCCTTCGCCGCCGCCCTGTTGGCGGTTGTATTCAGCGAAGCGTTCCCAAAAAGCGACCGCGGCTTCCGGTTGGTATCCGGCGCGCGCCAGGTAAATGAGCCCCAGATGGTCCGCCTCGGACTCCTGCTTCCGGCTGTGTGGCAATTCGCGCCCGACTTCCGCAGCCAGACCATAGGCCGTCACCATCGCCCCATGCGTGCGCGGGTCGCTTTTGGACAGACTCGCGTCGAGCAAACTGCCGCCGGTTTGCAACACCAGCGCTTCGCTCATCCGTTCCGCGCCGTGATGCGCGACCGCGTGACCGATTTCATGCCCGAGGACCGTCGCCAGGCCCGCTTCGTCCCTGGTGATCGGCAACAAGCCAGTGTAAACTCCAACCTTGCCTCCGGGAAGACAAAACGCATTGGCTTCTTTACTCTCGAACACGACGAACTCCCATTGCGCGTTCGGCAGCGGCGCCACTGTCGCGACGCGTTTGCCGATCTTTTGGACAAGCGCATTGGCAGCGGGGTCCTTGCTGATCGACACCGCCTGCTTCATTTTTTCGAAACTCGTCAGGCCAAGCTGCATTTCCTCGCCTTGCGGTATGAAATTAATCTGCCGGCGCCCCGTCTCCGGCACCGTGGTGCAGCCGATCAATACCGTCGCCATGAGGCAAATCAACCCACCGTCAACACAAGACGTTCTCATGACGCAATCCATTTCACGCTGCCGGCGGCGCGCCCTCGTCGGTATCGCCCTTCTCTTCGCTGATCACCGGCGCGATGGCCCGGAGTTTGTCGTTTTCGTCCAAGTCGATCAATTTGACGCCTTGCGTGTTCCGGCCGGCTTGCCGAATGTCCTTTACAAAAGTGCGCACCATTTGACCGCCGACGGTGATCAGCATGATTTCGTCCTCGTCTTTCACGGTGAGGGCGCCAATCACCGCGCCGGTTTTTTCCGTGGTTTTCATGGTGATAATGCCTTTGCCACCCCGGGATTGTCGCCGGTATTCCTCGAAGCCGGTTCGTTTGCCGATGCCGTGCTCGCCGGCGACAAGCAATGTCGCATCGGGAACAACCACCGCCGCCGCCACCACCGCGTCGTTTCTCTCCAGATTGATTCCCCGCACGCCGGTCGCCGGCCGGCCCATCGCGCGAACGTCTTCCTCGGAGAACCGGATGCTCATTCCGTCACGGGTGATGAGCACGACTTCGTTCTGGCCGGTCGTCAGTTTGACATCGATCAGCGTGTCGCCCGATTCGATGCCGATGGCGTTGATGCCGCCTTTGCGGATGTTGGCGAATTCTCCCAGGGCCGTCTTTTTCACTGTGCCCAGCCTGGTGGCGAAGAAAATGAACCCGGGCTGCTGCCAGGTCTGGTCCTCGTTATTCTGGCCGGACCGGGCGACGATGCGAATCAAGGCGGCGATGGTTTCGCCGCTCTTCAATTCCAGAAGGTTCGCGATGCTCCGTCCCTTTGCCGCGCGGCCCATGTCGGGAATCTCATGCACGCGCTCGACATAGACCCGGCCGCTATTGGTGAAGAACAGCAGATAATCATGTGCGCTGGCAGCGAACAGGTGCTCGATAAAATCGGCCGGTTCACCTTCACCGGCGGAACCTTCGCGCGTGGTCATCCCGATAACGCCCTTGCCGCCGCGGCGCTGCGCGCGATAGGAGCTGATGTTCGTCCGCTTGATCAGGCCAGCGTGCGTGATGGTGATGATAACCCCTTCGTTCGCGATAAGATCCTCGATGGCAATCTCGCCCTCGTCCGGCACCAGTTCGGTCAGGCGCGGTGTGGCATGTTTCTGCCTGATCTCCAGCAACTCCTTTTTGATTATGGCCATCACACGCTGTTCTTTGGCGAGGATGTCGAGGAGGTCTTTGATCTTTTCGAGCAGCTCCGTGTATTCCTGTTTGACCTTGTCGATTTCCAGACCGGTGAGCCGATAGAGCTGCAACTCAAGAATGGCATCCACTTGCCGTTCGGTGAGCGAATAAAAGCCATTGACGAGCCGCGCGTTGGAGCGGATGAGAATACCCCAGCGCTCGACTTGCGGACGGGTCCATTCGAAGGCCAGCAATTTGACTTTGGCCTCCTCCCGATTGCGCGAACCGCGAATGATGCGGATGAATTCGTCGAGGTTCGACAAGGCGCAGAGGTAGCCTTCAAGAATCTCGGCCCGTTCTTCGGCCTTCTTCAACTCGAAGCGGGTGCGGCGCAGAACCACTTCGCGGCGATGCTCGATGTAACATTGGATCAACTCCTTGAGCGGGAGTTCCTTGGGCCGGCCATGGTCGATGGCAAGATTGATGACGTTGAACGTGACTTCCAGTTGCGTGTGTTTGTAGAGGTTGTTGATGACGACCTTGGGAATCGCGTCGCGCTTCAGTTCCATGACGAGCCGGCAGTTTTCATCCGACTCGTTGCGCATGGCCGAGATATCGGTGATGACCTTTTCGTTGACCAGGTTGGCGATCTGCTGTTCGAGCGCGGCGCGGTTCACGTTGAATGGAATCTCGGTGATCACGAGCTGGCCGCGCCCCCCCTTCATTTCCTCGAGGCCGACTTTGCCGCGCACTTTCAAACTTCCGCGGCCGGTCTTGAAGTAATTTTGAATGCCTTCCATGCCGCAGATCATGCCGCCGGTGGAAAAATCCGGGCCTTTGACCCATTTCATCAATTCCGGGAGCGTGATGGCCGGGTTGTCGATCTGGGCGCAGATGCCGTCGATGATTTCACCCAGGTTGTGCGGCGGCATGTTCGTGGCCATGCCGACGGCGATGCCGGTGCC
>DASPXS010000041.1:0-2981 GCA_035637175.1 Haliangiales bacterium
CTTCTCGGGGTGGAACCGGAAGTCTCCGAAAAAGACCTGCCGCGCGTTTCGCCCACGGAACCGGATAAAGCCGTCGCGACCTTCCAAATCAAAAAAGGTTTTCGCCTCGAACTGGTCGCCGCCGAACCGCTGGTCGTGGATCCCATCGCGATGGCATTTGATGAGGACGGACGATTGTTCGTCGTCGAGATGCGCGATTATCCCGAGCGACGCAATGAGACGCCGCATCTCGGCCGCATTCGGATGGTTGAGGACACCGACGGCGATGGTCGCTTCGACAAGAGCACGGTTTACGCCGATAATCTGCCCTGGCCGACGGCGGTGATTTGTTGGAAGGGCGGCGTTTTCGTGGGCGCCACGCCGGACGTTCTCTATTGCAAGGACACGAACGGCGACGGTGTGGCGGACGTGCGCGAAGCGGTTTTCACCGGGTTCGCCAGCGACTACGCGCCCTACGAGGTGAACAAGCTGAACGTGCAGGCGTTGTTCAACGGTTTCACCTGGAGCCTCGACAACCGCATTCACTGCGCCAACGGCGGCGATGGGGGCAAGGTGTGTCTTGTGGACAGCCCGTTCGTACGCGAATGGATTCGGGGCGCGATGAGGGACAGTCCGGTCGAACTGCGCGGTCACGATTTGTCCTTCGACCCGCGCACGTTGACGATGCGTCTCGAGAGCGACGGCGGGCAATACGGATTGAGTTTCGACAATCGCGGCCGCAAGTTCGTTTGCAGCAACAGCGCCCACATCCGCCAGGTGATGTATGAAGACCGTTACGCCGCGCGCAATCCGTTTTTTACGATGCCTCCCGCCGCCTGGGACATCGCCGCCGACGGTCCGGCGGCGCCGGTTTACCGCCTCAGTCCGGACGAACCGTGGCGTGTCATTCGCACCCGCTGGCGAGTGACGGGTCTGGTGCCCGGCCCTATCGAGGGCGGCGGACGGCCCTCCGGTTATTTCAGCGGCGCCACCGGCATCACGATCTACCGCGGCGACGCGTTCCCGGAGGACTTTCGTGAAAATGCGTTCGTGGCCGACTGCGGCGGCAATTTGATTCATCGCAAAAGACTTTTCCCGGATGGCGTCGGGCTGATCGCGCGGCGGCCTGACGACGAGCAGAATGTGGAGTTCCTCGCCAGCCGCGACAACTGGTTCCGGCCCGTCTCGATGGCCAACGCGCCGGATGGCACGTTGTACATCGCGGACATGTATCGTGAGGTGATCGAGCACCCCTGGTCGCTGCCCGAATCCATCAAGAAATACCTCGACTTGAACAGCGGCAACGACCGCGGCCGCGTCTATCGCATCGCGCCGGATGGTTTCAAGCCGCGGAAGCCGCCGCACTTGAGCACGGCCACGACCAAAGAACTGGTCGCGTTGCTGGAACATCCGAACGGCTGGCATCGAGACACCGCGGCCCGGTTGCTCGACGAGCGCCAGGACAAATCGGCTGTCCCGCTGCTCGAAAAACTGCTGAGGAATTCCAAATCGCCGCTCGCTCGGATGCATGCGCTGCACGGGCTCGAGGGTTTGGACGGGTTGACCCCGCCGCATCTCTTGATGGCGCTCAGCGACGGGAGCGGCCTGGTGCGTGAGCACGCGGTGCGCCTGGCCGAAAGATTGGCTCCGCTCTCAGGTTCGGCCGGGGAGAAGCTTGGGAGAAAGCTGGCGACACTTTCCAATGATCCGGACATTGGCGTTCGTTATCAACTCGCCTTCGCGCTCGGGGAGTCCAAAGACCCGGCGAAGATCAGAACGCTTGCCGAAATTATTCACCGTGACAGCGGCGATCGCTGGGTGCGAAGCGCCGTTCTGAATTCATTGCGGAATGGCGCGAGCGCGATGTTCGAGCGGCTCGTGGCCGGCGCTCGCTTCCGCGATTCGGCCGGCGGCCAGGAATTTCTTCGCCAACTGGTCGGAGTTATCGGAACCAGGAACGAGTCGCGCGAGGTCAAAACGGTTTTGAACCACCTCCAAAACAACGCCGATTCAGAAATTGCCTTCCTGCTGGCCCGCGCTTTGGGCGACGGATTGCAGCAGGCCGGCAATTCACTGGCTCGGGCGGACTCGGAACACAAACTGAAGCCCGTTTTTGTGCGGGCCAAAGCGACGGCCAATGACTCCCGGATTTCCCGGCAGACCCGGGTTCAAGCCATTCAGTTGCTGGCCATGTCAAGCTTTGACGAGGCGGGCGAGGCGTTGTCGTCGTTGCTCGGCTCCAGCGAATCAGAGTCCGTTCAGCTTGCCGCGGTCGCCGCGCTCGCGAGGTTGAATGATCCCGGGACCAGCGAAGCGCTTTTGAAGCACTGGCCGCAGCTTGCCGCGCGCCTTCGCAGCGAGGTGGTGACCGTCATGCTGACGCGACCGATGAGGATTTTGGCCCTGTTCAAAGCCGTGGAGGAAGGACGTGTTTTGGCGTCCGATTTCACGGCGCAACAATTGCAAATGCTGCGCGCCCATCGCGATCCGAAAATTCGTGGGCAGGCGATTCAACTCTTTGGAGCGCCGCCCGCCGCCAAACGGGACGAAGTCGTCAAGGCTTTCCTGCCGGCGCTGCAATTGCGCGGCAATCCCGCAAACGGCAAGAAGATTTACCTGGAGCGATGCGCCACGTGCCATCGCATCGGCACGCAGGGACACGCCGTCGGGCCGGACCTGATGGCCGTCAAAACCGCCGGCAAGGAAACGTTGCTCGTCAATATTCTCGACCCGAACCGCGAGGTGGCGCCCCGATATCTGAATTACACAGTGGAAACAAAGTCGGGTGAAAGTCTGTCCGGTTTGATGGCGAGTGAATCGCCGTCGAGCATCACGTTGCGCGGTCCCAATGAGACGGAGACAGGAGTATTGCGTTCACAAATCGCGCGGTTGCAGGCCTCGGGCCAGTCGTTGATGCCCGAAGGCCTGGAGCTGGGCCTTACAACGCAGGACCTGGCGGATTTGATCGAGTATCTGGGCGTGGCGGATTAGAGGGATGGCCG
>DASPXS010000042.1:0-5490 GCA_035637175.1 Haliangiales bacterium
AAGCCCTCCGGCACCGTGTTGCTCAATACCACCCCGCTCGCACCGCTCGGCCCAGCGTTCGTCACCACCAACGCCACCGTCAGGTTGCTGCCCATAACCACGACCGCCGGCGCGACGGCCAAAAGCGACAGGTCGGCCTGCATCGGCAGGATGGTAAGGTGCACGGTGGCGGTAAGACTGTTGGTATAACCGTCGCTGACGACGTAAGTGAAGGCGTCCGGCCCGCTGTAGCCTGTTTCCGGCGTGTAGCTGACTGTCCCCGCAGAGGCATCAAAATTTGTCAACGCGCCGTGTGCGGGCTGACTTACGATAGCGAAAGTAAGGGGGTCATTGTCGGGGTCACTGCCAGCCAGCGTCAGATTCGTTGCCACGCCAAAGATCGGCGCGACGACTTGATCCGAAACCTCTGGTGGCCGATTGAACAAGCTGCAGACATAGCCTTCCTCGTTGCGGGTGACCGTCATGCCCCAGCAAAGCAGCGTGCCCGTGTCCTGCAGAGCAACGTCCCCAACGACGAGGCTCCAGGTTCCCTGCACTGGTTTTCCGTTGAACGCGGCCAAGGGTTGGTCCGGCTGGAAAGAACCAACGAAGGGCGCCGAACCCGATGTGATCGGCTCAGTGGCGCTGTCGCTGAGCAACGTGCGCAATCCCGTCGGCCCACAATCGCCCGCCCCGAAGTTCGTGCCATCATTCCCTGTGGGCGGGATGAGGCGAACCGTGGTTCCATCAGGATGCTCAAGTCCGGCTTCGACATCGCCCACCCACTCATGATCAATGCGGAGTGAAACGTCGATGTTTGCCACTTTGCCGGCGTTCGTGATTTCGAGGGTGGAAGTCACGGAACCGCCGTCCGGAATGGGCTGGGGCATGTCCAAGCCTTCGAAAACGTTGGTGACGACGTTCGTAACCGTGAACTGGCCCACCACTCGCATAAATGTGTTCGTGAACAGGAAGCCGTTGGCGCTCGCCACGCACGTAAATGTGATCGGCGCGCCGCAGGCAAGCGTCTTGGGCACGCGATAAGCAAAAGGGGTGTCGTTTGTGGCCGCGACACCGGTCGCCAGGTCGGGATACACCGAGGAGGCCTGGAGCACTTCGACGCCTGGGACGTCCGCCTGAATTGTCGCCGTCACGTTCGAAGCGGCGGGACCGACCGCGTTCCGCAAGACAATCGTCTCCGCGATAGTTTCACCGGGATCAATGAATCCATTGCCGTTGGCCGCCTCGCTGTCAGCGTCGCTGAAGACGGCTTGTTCCATAACAATCCCGGGCGGCACAGTGATGGTTTCCGGAGTAAACAGCAGCGTGTATCTCTGCGGCGACGACACCGGAACGTTGCGCCCGACCACCTCGACGGTCCAGTCGCCGGAGACGGGATCGGCATCAGCGAGAACCTGCTCAATGACGTTGAGATGGTCTTCGCGGTCCCGGGATGCCGGCGCGGAGGGATTCGCCGGATCGAGCGTCCATGGATAATATCGCTGCCCCTGCGGATCGAGCACGATCAGGTCGAGATCGTTGACGAGGGCAATCGCGGCGTTCTCCAGCGCCGCCGGGTCGTCCCAGACCAACGTGAGCTTCACCCCAGTCGTGCCTTCGGGCACCGGAAGGAGATACTGGTTGGTCCCCCGATCGCCGACCTGCCCGACCAGAAATCCCTGCTGGCGCAACTGCTCCACCGCATTCTTGATCTGAACGCGACCGTAGCCGGAAGCGAAGTCAGGCCCTTTGTTATACCAGCTCGTATCGTCGTCCAGGTCGTCGGCGGTGTGTACGAGTAATCCCTTCATGGTCGAGGGCGGCGGGTCCTGGCCGTTGTAGTGCGCCCGATAGTCCTCCACGAGGAGCGCAATCGCACCGGAAGCGACCGGAGTGGCCATGGAAGTCCCCACCAGCACGCCATAGACATTGCCCGGCAGCGTCGAGGTCACGCCGTGGTCGTTGCCCACTTCCGCGCCGGGCGCCACGACGTCGGGCTTAAGACGCCCGTCAGCCAGCGGACCCCAACTGCTGAAAAACGTCATCGAGTTGTCGTCCGAGTTGATCGCGCCCACCGCGATCACGTCCTTGGCCGTCGCCGGCGGGCCGACGGTGCCGTACGGACCTGCGTTGCAACTGTCGGGGGGCACCATCCCACGCAGGTTCCCGGCGGCGAAGAGAACGTTTATCGGCTTCCCGTAAAGTCCGGTCGCGACGCGATCGTAATCGGGGGCCAGGTGACTGTACTCGCCGAACAGACTGCATGTGCCGAAGAATGGCGAGATGCGAAAGCCCCAGGAGTTTTGCGACAAGACAACGTGGTGAACGTTGATTGCTTCATCGTGTTTAGGGATCGAATCGTTGAAGGTGTAGGAAACAATCGAGCTGCCGGGCGCCATGCCGCGCCACTGCCGGTCCGTTCCCCCGGCTGCGAGGCTGCGCTGGCCGCTTCCCGCCATCGTCCCGGCCACATGTGTGGAGTGAAAATGCACATCGGCATTCGTTTCGGCGAGAACGAGTCGGCCGGCGAAGTCTTCGTGCGTCGGGTCCACGGACCCGGCGTCCCAGATCCCCAAAACGACTCCAGCGCCGGACAGGTCATAGGGCACGGTTTGCACGGAGTCCGCCTGGGCGTTGGTGCGCGCCCCGTCATTGTAAAGCGCCGGTGGCGGCGCAACTTCTTCTATCCACCGGACCCAATCGCAAGCGGCCAGCGCCGCGATCTGGTCCAACGACACGTTCGCCGTCGCTTGATTTAATTCTTCATTCACCTCAAGCACGCGGGCCCCCAGCTTCTCCAACCCAAGAGCGGCGTGGTCGGGCGAAACATCATCGCAGTATCGGATCCGCAGGTCGGCGGTGCCATCGGCGCGCAAAGCCCAAAGTCCAACACCGGACGCCTGCATCCGCGGCGGCAGCTTGTCTTCGGGATAAACCGCCCCGACCCATGCGACGCCGGCGCGTTGGAGCACGTCCGCGCTGATGCTCTTCGGAATGCTCGCGAAGAAGGCATTTTCGGGTAGGTATCCCAAAATCCGGACTCCCGCCGCGGCAAGGTTTCTGCGGCTCGCAAGATTGGGAGCCGCGTCGAATTGGAAGAGGGCATGGATTCGCTTCTCCTTTGCCAGGGCAGTCCTTGCGCGCGCCAGATTCAACTCGATCGCGCCCAAGGGAAGGAACGTTCCGCTTCGCAGCCGGACCGGTTTGGCCAACGGCCGCTGCGGAACCCCGGCCAACTGAATTGCGGACTCCGAATACGGTTCTCGATCGGGTCGCGAGGGCGCGGCAGACGCCATCTGGCAACCAACGAGTGCAGCGACGACCGAAAAATGGGCGTAGCGGGCAAAAGTAAGTCTCGTTAGGTTTCTCCGGTAACCCTGCGTTTGGAGTTCGTTTCGCTTTTCCTGCCCCTGTGGTCCCTTGTCTGTCGTGGCGATTGAATCAGAGCGCGAACGAAAACTTCTGGCCGCCACGGCAAACCACCTGGCATGAGTCCTCATCTCTTGGTACTTCGGCTGTTTGACCGTTCTTTCCTCCATTACGCCCTTTTCGGCCGGCTTGTGCAATCATGAAAATCACGGTCGGCGCATTTGCCTCCAGCGAGGACCGGAGGGGTCGGTCAATAGTATTGACAAGTCTTGGGCCGGTGGGCAGCGTCGCGGCCAGGTAGCGTTGAAGGAGGAACTGTTGGAGCAGGTGTCGGCCAGGTCCGGGACCTGGCATTATGGAGAGGAACTGCGTGAATCGGCCGCGGCGAAAGTCCAGCGGATCGCCGCGGAGGACCTGAGACGGCCGGGATGGAACGCGACGACATTTGGGGAGGCGACGCAAAGGTGATGCGGAGAAGGTGGCCATCGCCAAACGGTTACGGCAAGTGACAACGAAGACGATGGAGTGGTTTGCCGAACGGTTAAGGATGGCTACCAGGACGCATCTGCGCATCTATTGTACTGGGCGCGACGACGAAGTCGCAAAAAAGCACGATACTATTGACTGACCCCTTTGTCTTGTTCTCCTTTGTCTTGTTCTCTGACCCCTTTGTCTTGTTCCTGTTCTTCACCGCGGCGCTCTGCATTCGCGCGGCTCCGGCGAACAATGCACCGCTCGCGCCCGACAAGGAAGCCGCGACTTTCCATTTCGCCGATGTCAATCTAACCGCCGACCTGGTCGCCGCCGAACCGGAAGTGGTCGCGCCCGTCGCCATCGCGTGGGACTCCGACGGCCGATTGTTCGTCGCCGAGATGAGCGATTATCCGAACGCGCTGACCGGCGGCCAAATCAAGCTGCTGGAAGACCGGGACGGCGATGGCCGTTACCAGCGCGCGACGGTGTTCGTCGATAAGCTGCCGTTCCCGACGAGCCTATTGCCCTGGCGGGGCGGTTTGCTGGTCACGGCCGCGCCGGACATCTGGTTCTTCAAGGACAACGACGGCGACGGGCGCGCGGACGAGCGGCGCGTGTTGTTCACCGGCTTCGGCGAGGGCAACCAGCAGTTGCGCGTGAACGGCCTGACCTGGAGCATCGACAACTGGGTCTATGGCGCAAACGGACGCAGCGATGGGGAAATCCGCCGCCCGAACGGGTCGCCCGACAAAAAAATCTCCATTCGCCGGCGCGATTTTCGTTTCCGACCCGACACCGGTGAGTTCGAGGCGATCGCGGGGCAAAGCCAGTTTGGAACCACGTTCGACGACTGGGGCAACCGCTTTCTCTCCTGGAACACCCTGCCGTTCCGGCATGTGGTTGTGGAAACGCGCTATCTCGATCGCGTCCCGCAGGCCGGGGGAGCGGAGTTGACGCAAAACCTTCAGCCGCCCGGCGACGATGGCAGGGTTTATCCACTCACACCTCCGCCGCAGGTGTTCAACAACGAATCCTTAAGTCACTTCAACGCGTCGGCCGGCACCGCGGTTTATCGGGGCGGCGCCCTGGGTGAGGAGTATCGGGGCAACCTCTTCGTGGGCGAAACGCTGCGAAATCTCGTTCATCGGCGCATGCTCGTTCCGAAAGGCGTCACTTACGAAGCGCGCCGTGCCGAGGAAGGCAAAGAATTCCTGGCGTCAACCGATCCCTGGTTTCATCCCGTCAACTTCGCGACCGGGCCGGACGGGGCCCTGTATGTTGTCGATTTTTATCGCCTGTACGTCGAGCATCCGGACTTCGTGCCGCTGGAGATGCGAACCAAAGTCGATTGGCGGAAGGGAGCCGAGCACGGTCGCATCTGGAGACTTCGGCGGAAGGACAAATCCCCGGCGCCGATCCGGCCGCAGTTGAGCCGCGCCAAATCGCGCGAGTTGCTGCCATACCTGGGCGACGAAAACGCCTGGTGGCGCGGCACCGCGCAGCGGCTGTTGCTCGAGCGGCAGGACACATCGGTTGTCGGCGCATTGGAAAAGCTCGCGCGCAAATCAACGTCGCCACTCGGACGGCTGCATGCGCTCTACACACTCGACGGGCTGCGCGCGCTGAGGCCGGAAATCGTTTTGGAAGCGTTGCGCGATTCCGACGCGC
>DASPXS010000043.1:0-19659 GCA_035637175.1 Haliangiales bacterium
CTGGGAACGATTCGAAAGGTCTATGATCTTTACGGCCCGTCCGAGGACACCACCTACTCGACCTTTGTCCTCCGAAAGCCGAACGGGCCCGCGACGATTGGCCGTCCGATCGCCAACACGCAGGTTTATCTTCTGGACCGCCACCTGCAGCCGGTGCCGGTGGGTGTGCCCGGCGAGTTGTGCCTCGCTGGCGACGGGTTGGCCCGCGGCTATTTGAATCGGCCCGAGTTGACCGCCGAAAAATTCATTCCCAACCCCTTCGGTGACCGGTCTGGCGCGCGTCTTTACCGGACCGGCGACCGGGCGCGTTATCTGCCGGACGGCAACCTCGAGTTCCTCGGCCGCATGGACCACCAGGTCAAGATCCGCGGTTATCGGATTGAACCCGGCGAAATCGAGTCGTCGTTGGCCGAGCACCCCGCCTTGAGAGAAAACGTCGTGGTCGCGCGTCAGGACGCGCCGGGCGAAAAGCGAATTGTGGCGTACGTGGTGGCGAAGCCGGAGGCGACGCTCAACGTCAGCGCGTTGCGCGATTTCCTCCAGAAGAAATTGCCCGCCCACCTGGTGCCGGCCCTCTTCGTTCCGTTGGCGAGACTGCCTTTGACGCCGAACGGCAAAGTGGACCGGCGCGCGCTGCCTGCACCGGACCAGGACCGGCCCGAGTTGGCCAAAGCGTACGCGGCGCCACACACAACCACCGAAGAAGCGCTGGCGGAAATCTGGAGCGAATTGCTCGGCGTGAACCCGATTGGCATTCACGACAACTTCTTCGAGTTGGGCGGACACTCGCTGCTGGTGACCCGGGTGCTCTCGCGGGTGCGCCAGGCGTTCCACCTCGAGCTGTCGTTGCGCCGATTTTTCGATGCGCCGACCATCGCGCAACTTGCGGCAGCGGTTGAAGAGTTGCTGGTGCAGGAAATCAGCGGGTTGACCGACGAGGAGGCCGAACGCCTGGTCGAAGACCCCGCGGCCTTTGCGAAAGAGGGAACATGACCGGCCGAAACGCAATCACGTTGCCGCGGCGGGAGCTTTCCGATTCCCAGATGGCGCTGCTGGAAAAACGGCTGCAAGGGGCCCGGAATGCCGCCGCGCGGCAGAGCGGGCGCCCGGCGATCCCGCGCCTCGCGCGGCGGGAGAATGTTCCGCTTTCGTGCGCGCAGCGGCGGCTCTGGTTTCTCGACCAGTTGGAGCCCCACAGTTCGGCCTATAACGTTTGCCAGGCCGTCCAGTTGAGTGGCGCGCTTGGCGTCACGGCGCTCGAACGAAGCCTCAACGAAATCATCCGCCGACACGAAATCCTGCGCACGAATTTTGTCGCCTGCGAAGGCAACCCCACCCAGGTGATCGCTGAAAACCGGACACTGAAACCGGCGGCCATCGACTTGAGTCAGCGGCCAAACGACCGGCGCGAGCGGGAACTGCAGCGCGTGCTCCAGGAGGAAGCGCGGAGAGTTTTCGATCTGTCGCGCGATTTGCTGTTGCGCGCCCTGCTGGTCAGACTGGAGCCGCAGGAACACGTGTTGCTGATCACGATGCATCACATTGTGTCCGACGGCTGGTCCCTCGGCATCTTCTTCCGCGAACTGGCGGCGTTTTATGAATCCTTCACCGCCGGAGAGGGGCCGACGTTGCCCGAATTGCCGATTCAATATGCCGATTTTGCGTTGTGGGAACAGGACACGTTCAGGAACGCAACGCCGGAAAAGTCCCTGGCCTATTGGAAAGGGCAATTGCGCGACGACCTGCCGGCGCTGGAGTTGCCCACCGACCGTGCGCGGCCGGCGGCGCCAACGTCGCGCGGCGCCACCGAGACGCGACAATTCCCTCCGACGCTGGCGCGGGCGCTCCAGGAGCTGAGCCGGCAGGAGGGCGCCACCCTGTTCATGACGTTGCTGGCGGCGTTCCAGACCCTGCTGCACCGTTACACCGGCCAGGGGGACATAGCGGTCGGCTCGGTCGTCGCCGGACGAAACCATTTGGACCTCGAAAAACTGATCGGGTTTTTCGTCAACACGCTCGTGTTCCGGGGCGACCTGGCGGGCGACCCGACGTTCCGCGAATTGCTCCGCCGCGTGCGGGAAACGGCTCTGGGCGCGTTTGCACATCAGGAGTTACCATTCGAAAAGCTCGTGGAGGAACTCCATCCGGAACGGAGCCTGCGTCGTAATCCGTTTTTTCAGGTGATGTTTGTCTGGCAAAACGCGGCCGTGGCGCCGGCGCGATTGTCGGGGTTGAAGCTGCAACCACGGGACGTGGACGGCGGCACGGCCAAGTTCGATTTGACCCTGTCAATGATGGAGACGCCGCAAGGGTTGCGCGCCGCGCTGGAATACAATCTTGACCTTTTCGATCGCGACACGGCCGCGCGCATGCTGGGCCACTTCCAAATGCTGCTGGAAGGAATCGCCGCCGTCCCGGACCAAAAACTTTCCAAGCTGCCGCTGCTGACGGCGGACGAACGGCAACAGCTCCTGGTCGAGTGGAACAACACGGGCACGCCCTATCCGGAAAACGAAACGGTGCCGCAATTGTTCGCCCGGCAGGCCGCCCGGACGCCGGAGGCCATCGCGGTGAAGTTTGAAGACCGCCGCTTGACTTATCGCGAACTCGACGCGCGCGCCGGGCGACTGGCGAATTACCTCCGCGGACTGGGCGTGGGACCGGACGTCCCGGTGGCCGTCTGCCTGGAACGGTCGCTGGAGATGATTGTCGCTTTGCTCGGCATTTTGAAAGCCGGCGGCGCCTACGTATCGCTCGACCCGGATTATCCCCGCGAACGCCTGGCCTTCATGCTGGAAGACACCCGGGCGCCGGTGCTGCTCACGCAGGAGAAATTGCGGGCCGCCCTGGACCCGTCGGTCGGCTCGCTGTCGCCGGGCGCGATCCGGCGCCTTCCTTTTGTGGTCTGCCTGGATACCCGCTGGGAAACCCTCGCCCGCCTTGACACGATTGGCTCGTCACAAGGAGCAACGGCGGACAACCTGGCCTATGCGAGCTACACTTCCGGCTCCACAGGCAGGCCCAAAGGCGTTTGTGTGACCCATCGCGGCGTGGTCCGCCTGGTCAAGGAGACGCATTTTGCGCGCTTCGACCACTCCCGGATATTTCTCCAGTTGGCACCCGTCGCCTTCGATGCTTCGACACTGGAAATCTGGGGACCCCTGCTGAACGGCGCTCAGCTCGTGCTCCTTCCCCCCGGCACGCCGTCGCTGGCCCGGTTGGGAGAAGCGATTGAAAAAAACGGCGTCACTACGCTGTGGCTGACCGCCGGCTTGTTCCATCAAATGGTCGAGGAACAGCCCGCCAGCCTCAAAAATGTTCGCCAACTCCTGGCCGGCGGCGACGTCCTGTCGCCGACCCATGTGGCGCGCGCGTTGGAAAAGCTCGACGGCACGCAGTTGATCAACGGCTACGGGCCGACGGAAAACACGACTTTCACCTGCTGCCATCACATCACCCGGTCTTTGCCGGCGAACCGCTCCGTTCCCATCGGTCGGCCGGTCGCCAACACGCAGGTTTATCTCCTCGATGCGCAGGGCCAGCCGGTGCCGATCGGTGTGCCGGGCGAATTGTATGCCGGCGGCGCCGGGCTGGCGCGCAATTATCTCAATCACCCCGCCTTGACGGCGGAGAAATTTGTCCCGCACCCGTTCAGCGATACGCCCGGAGCGCGTTTGTATCGCACCGGCGATCGCGCGCGCTGGCTGGCGGACGGCAGCATCGAATTTCTCGGCCGGCTGGATCGGCAGGTGAAAATCCGAGGGTTCCGCGTCGAGTTGGAGGAAATTGAAACGGCGCTGAGCCGGCATCCCGCAGTAAAAGAGGCCGTGGTTATCGCCCGCGAAGACCGGCCCGCCGACAAACGGCTGGTGGCTTATCTGGTGGCGGGGCCATCCCCGGCGCCTTCGCCGGTCGAATTGCGCCATTACCTCGAGGGGACATTGCCCGATTACATGGTGCCGTCGGCGTTTGTCTTTCTGCGAGCGTTTTCGCTCAACGCAAATGGCAAGGTGGACCGCCAGGCGCTGCCCGCGCCCGATTCCGCACGAGCGCCCGGCGAGACCGGTTTTGTCGCCCCGCGCGACGCGGTGGAAATTCACCTGGCGGCGATTTGGGAAAAGGTGCTGGACGTGCGGCCGGTGGGCGTTCACGACAACTTCTTCGAACTCGGCGGCCACTCGCTGCTGGGCGCGCGGCTCTTCGCGCAAATCGAAAAGCATTTCGGCAAGGAGCTCCCGCTGGCCTCGCTGTTCCAGGCGCCCACGGTCGAACAACTGGCCTGTCTGCTCCGCGAAAGCAAGGCGCCGACCCTCTGTTCTTCGCTCGTAGCCATCCAGCCCAAAGGAACCCGGCCGCCCATTTTCCTGGTGCACGGCGCGGGCGGGGGCAACTTGTGGGGTTATGCCAACCTGGCGCCGCTTCTGGGGGCCGACCAGCCGGTTTACGGACTGGAATCACGCGGCATGAGGGGCCTGGAGGAGTTCAGTCGCGTTGAAGACATGGCCGCGCATTACCTCGAGGAAATCCGCACCGTGCAACCCCGGGGGCCGTATTATCTGGGCGGCTATTGCTTTGGCGGCAACGTGGCCTATGAAATGGCGCGCCAACTGGCTGAGCGCGGAGAATCCATCGGCCTGCTGGCGCTGTTCGAGAGCGCGCCGGTAAACACCGGTTACGACCGCATCCCCTGGTGGCGGCCCGGCTTCCTCTTTCACTTCGCGGTGAACACGGTTTACTGGTTGAAGGATTTTTTCGCCCTGCGATCCGCCGAACGGCGGAGCTTCGTGCGCCGCAAATTCCGGGCCCTGCTGCGAAGGATGCCGCGGCGGCTCGGACGCGAGGTCGCCGGCCCCGCCCCGATCGACCTCGAGGAAATCATCGACGTGAGTCAATTCCCCGAAATTGAACTCCAGTTGTGGGAGATTCACGTGCGGGCCATTCGGGATTACGTGCCCAAACCGTTTCCCGGCCGGCTGACGCTCTTTCGCACCCGCAGCCAGCCGTTTCTTTGTTCGTTCGACCCGCTGTATGGCTGGGGCCCATTGGCGCGCGGCGGCGTCGAAGTGGTCGCCATCGCCGGTTCGCACGAAAAAATTTTTATCGACCCGCACGCGCAAACGCTGGCGGCGAAACTCAGCGCGTCCCTGAACCGGGCGCAGACGGAAACCAAAACCTGAGACCGGATTGTGCACCCTATGAACCTATGAACCTGCTCAAATTCCTTTTAAAAAGATGCCGGAGCATGGTGCTGGTGACGGGACTCATCGCTCTGTTCGGGGGCGCTTGCAACGCCGGCCTGATTGCCCTGGTCAATCTTGCCGTCAACGATCCGGACGGCACGACTGCCGCGCTCTTGCTCGCCTTTGCGGCGCTGGCCCTGGGCAAGATTTTCACCGGGTTGATTTCGCAGGTCTGGCTGATCCGTTTCTCGCAACAGGCGATCGCGGACATCCGGCGCGAGCTGGTCCGCAGAATTCTGGCCGTGCCGTTGCGTCAACTGGAAGAGATCGGCGCGCCCCGGCTGATGGTGGCGCTGACCGACGACATCATCAGCATCACCGCCGCGTTGTTCAGTTTTCCGGTGTTGGCGCTGAACCTGGCCATTCTGCTGGGCGGCTCGGTTTACCTCGCCTGTCTTTCCTGGCGCGTGTTGCTGGCCATGTGCCTGTTCATCGCGTTCGGCGCCTGCTGTTATCGTCTGCTCATCACGAGCGGATTTCGTTCGCTCCAACTGGCCCGTCAGGCCGAGGACCGGCTGTTCGGCCATTTCCGCGGGTTGACCGAAGGGATCAAGGAACTCAAGCTGCATCGGGAACGGCGCGGCGCGTTTCTGAATGACGGCATGCAATCGGCCACCGCAGACTTCCAACGCCATAACGTCGCCGCCGAGACCCGGTTCATTCTCGCGCACAACTGGGGTCACCTGCTGTTTTTCCTCTTGATCGGCCTGGTTCTGTTCTGGTTGCCGGGCTGGGAGCGCCTCAGCACCCGGACCCTGACCGGCTACGTCATGACGACGCTCTACCTGATGGGGCCGCTGGCCGGCGTCATGGGCAGCATCGCCCTGTTCGGGCGGGCCAATGTCGCGCTGCAAAAAATCGAAGAACTCGGGTTGTCCCTGTCGAAGCGCTCGTCCGAGCTTTGCACCGGGGAAATGTCCGAGCAACCGATCGCCTGGCAACGGCTGGACTTGATCGGCGTCACGCATTCCTATCATCGCGAGAAAGAAGGCAGCAATTTCATCCTGGGCCCCATTGACTTGACCTTCCACCGCGGCGAACTGGTGTTTCTGGGCGGCGGCAACGGCAGCGGCAAATCAACCCTCGCCAAGATCATCACCGGCCTTTACCCGCCTCAAACCGGCGAAATCCGCCTCGACGGAAGGCCCGTCACCGACCTCAACCGGGACGACTATCGCCAGATCTTCTCGGCCGTGTTCTCGGACTATTACCTGTTTGACCGTCTGATCGGATTGAACAATCCGAAGCTCGACGCGCAGGCGCAGGATTATCTGCGGCAACTGCACCTCGATCACAAAGTGCAAATCCGCGACGGCATCCTTTCCACCACGGCGCTGTCGCAGGGACAGCGAAAACGGCTGGCGTTGTTGACGGCCTACCTCGAAGACCGCTGGTTTTATCTCTTCGACGAATGGGCCTCGGACCAGGACCCGCTGTTCAAGGAGGTTTTCTACACGCAACTGTTGCCGGAACTCAAAGCGCGCGGCAAAACCGTGCTGGTCATCAGCCATGACGACAAGTATTTTCACGTGGCCGACCGGTTCATCAAACTCGACTATGGCCGGATCGAACAGGGCAACACCGAACGATCCAGGATCAGCGCCGCTCGCCTGCGCAGCCTGACAACCGTTTCAGCAAGTTGAACCCGGGAAAACCCGAAGCCAAAAAAAAGTATGAACGAGCAAGAGGACAAGACCGTTTACAAAGTGGTGGTCAATCACGAGGAGCAATACTCGATCTGGCCGGCTGACCGCGCCAACGCGCCCGGCTGGCGGGACGCCGGCAAAACCGGCAATAAAACGGAATGTCTGGAGCATATCAAGAGCGTCTGGACGGACATGCGACCGCTCAGCTTGCGAAAGAAAATGGCCGAAACAAGCGCCCCGGAAAGCGGCGCGTGACGTCCCGCGCCGGGGAAAAAACGAGGAAGAGGCCTGGATCGACATGGAGCCCGCATCCTCAGCCCGGCCTTCGGTGATCGCCCTTTCGGAATCCTGCTGGCCGTTGTCACCCGCGCACCCGGAGCTGTACGCCGATGAAATTCACGTCTGGTGCGCCGGCTTGGACCCGCTGGCTGCCGATTTGCCATCCTTCGCCAGAACGCTCTCCGCCGGCGAACGCAACCGGGCGGAGCGGTTCCAACTCGACCTCGATCGCACCCGGTTCATCGTCCGGCGCGGCCTGCTCCGGAAGATTCTGGGCCGCTATTTGGACATCGACCCGGCGCGACTCTCCTTCATCTACGAATCACGGGGCAAGCCCGCTTTGGCCGAAATCGCCGAAGGAAAAACTCCCCGCTTCAACCTGTCGCACTCGGACGGTTTGGCCCTCTTCGCCCTGACCCCTCAACCGGACATCGGCATCGATGTGGAACGCCTCCGGCCCATTCCCGAATCCAGCCAGATCGCCGCGAAATTTTTTTCGCCGCACGAAAACGCCATGTTGAACGCGCTGCCCGCGGAGCAAACGCTCGAGGCGTTTTTCAACTGCTGGACGCGCAAGGAAGCCTACCTGAAAGCGACCGGTGAAGGCATTGCCGATGCGCTGCCGCAGATTGAAGTGACCCTCGCGCCCGGCCAGGCCGCGCAGTTGTTGAACATCGCGGGGAACGCCCGGGCGGCGGCGCCCTGGTCGCTCCATTCTCTGCTGCCGGCGCCTGGTTTCATCGGCGCGCTGGCAGCCAAAGCACAGGGGCAACACCTGGTCTGTTGGCGATGGCAGGAAAGCCCGGCCGCTGAACTGCCCTGACAGTCCCCGAACTGCCGTCAACTTCCGGAGCCGATCAGGCCAAAACCGCCAGCCTTTCGGTTGGCTCTCCCGCCGCGCCGTTCCGAGCCAAAGCCGCTCTGCGCTGCTGCAAGCCGTCTGCCCCAATAAACAAACCGCCCGCAAGCGGGTGTCACCGCTTGCGGGCGGGTCATTGCCGTGAGCCCCAACCTAACCGAAGTTAATCTTCCTTCGCCAGCGTGATCTTGGTCGGAGTCAGTTCCAGCTTGCCCTCGACCTCTTTGACGGTGCCTGTAACGCTGATTTTCTTGGTCTCTTTGCAGACATTCTTGTGGAATTCCTTGCTGATGTCATTGTGAACAAGGAAGTACGTCACCGTCTTTTCCCCTTCCTTCACCTGGACCACGTTCTGGCAGGACTCGCTCTGCTTTAATGCGCACTTGGCGCACTTTCCCTCGCCCGTAATCGTCTTTTCATCAGCAGCGCGGGTTTTGAGTGCCAACGTCATGGTCAAACCAGCGACTACCAATGCTGCGAGTATCGTCTTCTTCATAGGATGCCTTTCTTTTGGGTTTGCCGCTTTCACACCGACCGTCAGGCGATTTGACACACGAACGGCCGAAATGTTCAAGTCCTTTCTGAATGGCTTCTCCAGGGTTAAACCCTACCCGTCCGGGCCCGGCAGGGTCGTTCCACCGGGCATCGTCAACGATGCGACTTGTCGCCACTGGTTGGAGTTGCCGCAGCGAAAACAACGAATCAGGAGGGGCCCGGTGCCTTTTGCGACCGGCCGCTTTTCGATCCGCGTTCCACATACCGGACAGCTCACATCCTCCTTTTCCAAACCAAGTTGGATCAGGCGTTCCATTTCCCACAATGTCCAGGACCGAAACTGATTCCGGCGCGGATCGTCAGCCCGCCGCAGCTCTTTGCTTTTGCCGCAGAACAGGCATTCCGCCCACAGGCCATAGTCCCCGCCGCTCAGTTTGCGCAGTTTCAGCCTGAGCGGCCCATTGTCATCCGGACATCTTACGGCACGGCTTTGCCAAAAATGTTCGACCATCTGATGCGTCTGTTCTGTTGACCAGGACATGGGATCAATTGCCGTCCGGATTCGCCGTTCAAAAATATCCGTTCGCGCTGGAATTCCGAACTGCAACCTTGGACTTGCCGCGCCCTGCCACCGTTCAAATCTTCTGCCGGCAGGTTTTGGAACCACAGACCCCTCTTCGGCAAAACCGCAACCGATGTTTGTCGAGAAGTTACGAACTCAATTAATCTTGTTCCTTTTGTAAGCCCCCATCGCGGGAGCGTCCGGATTCACTTCGGGACCGAAGTAGCGGAGCACAACCAACGGCTCCACCTCGCTGGTATTCTCAAAAGTAACGCCGGCTTTGGCGGCGTCGTCGGTGCAGAAGGCTTCGTCGTCGGTGAGTTCGTGAAATCGGATGAGCTTCGGGCAGTCGAGGATCAGCCGGTTCATTCGCCCCTTGCCTTGAACGGTGATCAGGCCGTAAGCGCCGTTGTCCTTGATGGCGCACTGGACGCCCGGCTCGACGGTAAGTTCCTTCGCCGTGAAGAGCTGCTGGCGGTCCACTTTCCCGTAAACGATCCAACGGTCCAGGTAGCCTTCCTGGCGCGTGTCGGCCACCGGCACGGGTTCGAGGTAATGGTTGTCCTTGAAGTTCGGGTCCACGTTCGCTTCCCAGTCGAGTTGATCGACGATAAAGTCGAGATCGCGATGCTTCGACCTGGGCATGTCCTTCACCAGGAGGTCCCAGGGCACAACGCGGCCTTCGACCATGCTTTGATACATGCCGAAGACATCGCTGCCCCACTGCGGCTCGTAGGTACAGAGCGAACCTGGCGCGTGGAGGATGCAGGGGCCGACCAGCCAGCCGGTGCCGGGTTTGAGACGATACGCTTTGGAAAGGTCCAGGATGCCGTTGTCGCCCTTGTTCCAATTCTCGAGACATTTGCGCACCTGCCCTTTGGTGGTGCCCGGTTCGAGGCCAAAGAAGGTGTAGGGAAAATTGTTGCCGACGTTGTTGTGTTGCGGCGGGAAATAGTAGCTCTCAGGTTTGCCTTCCTGACCGACCAGTTTTGCCTGACTCGCATTCTGATGCATGTGATGCGGAATCGGTCCCATGTTGTCGAAAAATTTTGAATACACGGGCCAGCGGCCATAGTTCTTCCAGATCTTCGCGCCGACCAGCGACGCGCCGCAATCGGCCACCGCCTGCCGCAGCGTGAAACGTTCCCGGCCAGCGACCACGTAACTGAGACCCTCGTCGGGCACGCGGCCTTCATTGGCCGCTTCGGTGGTGGAGGCGAACCAGCGTTCGTCAATGCCCCCGCGATTGGCGCCGTAAGCGTAGGTGTCGTCCGGATGCAGCTTGATCCGCAGGCCCGGCTGGAGGAACGAGCGAGGCACCCAGTTCGGCGCCAACCGCAACAGCCCGCCGGTGCGTGAGAGTTCGGCTTCGACTCTGGACCGGGTGTTGCCTTTGACGGTTTTCAGAGAGGTTACGGTGTTCATGAATTTGCCTGGTCGGTTCGGGTTCTTGTGTCGGCAATGGTGTTTTGGAATCGCGCCAATGCAATGCAAAAACGCGTCACGCGGCCTCGGGAGGAAGAAGCTGGACGGGTCCCCCCAACCAACCTCTGCTTACCGGGCCGAGTCGAGGCGGTTCTTGATTTCGATCAGGAATCCCTGGATCTGACTCGCCCCTTGCGGCAGCACCGTCTCTGATTCCAGTTCGGAACGCCAGCTTTCGACGCCCAACGGCGTCCCGGTCAGTTGCCAGGAGCCATCCGGCAGCTTGTTCAATCGCAGCCGCACACGCAGTGCCTTGCGAGATCGATTACGCTTCATCGGCTTGTCGAACACAAACTCGTATCCATGCGTGGACTCGCCTTCGATATATTCCCGTTCCCGAAAGAAATCCTGCGCCACCGCATGGATGTCCTTCGGTTGGGTCCGGGCGCTCAAATTCACCTCGGCCCGGCCCGAAGCGGGCAACGCACTTTGCTCGCCGTTCGACGATTTGCAGCCGCCGGCACAAAACACAAGTGCGGTGCCGATCAGAAAACGGCAAACAATAAGAAGCAGTCTGGTGAAGGTCATCATAAAAATCACCCAACGCGCGCGTGTTCCGTTATGGGGCGTGGAAAAACAAGGGCCGCCGTGCCGGCAATCCCGGCACAGACCTTTGACGGGCCAAGGTTACTTCACGAGTTCCTCGGCGATCTGCACCGCGTTGAGCGCCGCCCCTTTGAGCAGTTGGTCGCCGCTGACCCAGAAGCAGAGGCCGTTGTCGAGCGCGCAATCCTCGCGGATGCGGCCGACCTGGCAATTGTATTTGTCGGCAGTGTAGAGCGGCATGGGGTACTCCTTTTTTTCGGGGTCGTCCACCACGTCCAGACCCGGCGCCTGGGCGAGCGCGGCGCGCGCGGCCTCGACGCTCGCCGGTTTCTCAAACTCCGCGCTGACGGCCACCGAGTGAGCGCGATAGACCGGCACGCGCACGCAGGTCACGCTCGCGCGAAAGGCCGGATGATGCATGATCTTCCGCCCTTCATTTTCCATTTTCATTTCTTCCCGGGTGTAGCCCGAAGCGAGAAAGGAATCGACCTGCGGCAGCACGTTGAAGGCAATCTGATGCGGATAAACCTCCCGGGTCACCGTCTGGCCGTTGACGGTTTGAGCGACCTGCCGTTCGAGCTCCTGGATCGCTTTGGCGCCGCTGCCGGACACGGCCTGGTAACTGGACGCGAATATGCGCTTCACCTGGAACGCCCGGTGGAGCGGGTAAAGCGCCATGAGGGTGATGGCCGTCGTGCAATTCGGGTTGGCGATAATGCCTTTGTGCCACTTCACGTCGGCGGGGTTGATTTCGGGAATCACCAGCGGCACCGAATCGTCCATGCGAAACGCGCTGGAATTGTCGATGACCACGCAGCCTGCCCGGGCGGCAAGAGGCGCGAACTCCTTCGAGATGTTGCCGCCGGCGCTGAACAACGCAAGGTCGATGCCTTTGAACGATTCTTTCGTCAGTTCCGCGACCGCAATTTCCTCACGTCGGAACTTGAGCGTCCTGCCGACGGAACGGGCGGAGGCCAGCAGGGTCAACCGGCCCGCGGGAAAATTGCGCTTTTCCAGCGTCTTGATCATCTCAAGGCCGACGGCGCCCGTCGCACCGACCACGGCAACATGCGGATTGCGGTTCATAAAAAGGGCGGGCAGTATAGCAACCGGCCGGCGCCTGTCAACGGGAGGAACCGGGTTGCCGGGTTGCCGGGTTGCCGGGTTGCCGCGTTTTGTCCCGTTGTCGGTCGGCTTCGTAAAAAAACACCGCAGCGGCGTTGCCGACGTTCAGAGAATCCACACCCGAATGCATGGGGATGGCGGCCGCCTCGTCGCAAACGTCCAGCACGTCAATCGAAAGGCCGTGCCCTTCGCTGCCGAAAACCACGCAGCAATCCGTCGTGAATTCGGATTCCCACAGCGCTCGTTTCCCGGGATGCGGATGCGCCGCAACGCAGCGCACACCCCGCGCGCGCAATTCCCTCAGTGATTGGACCAGAGGGATGTCCTCCGCAACCGGCAGCCGGAAAATCGCCCCCATCGAACTGCGCACCGCCCGCCGGAGAAACGGACTGCTGCAGGTGCTGCCGACCAGCAGCGCCTGCACGCCGAACGCCGCGCAATTCCGCACCAGCACCCCCACATTCTCCGCGTTGGAAAGTCCCTCGACGGCGGCGAACAAATAGGGGCGTGGGCATTTCTTGAAAATGGTTTCCAGTTCCACTCGGGAGGGAATTTTCCCGACCGCCAGCACTCCTTGAAACATGGAAAAGCCCGTCAGTTTCTCCAGGATTTTTTTGTCCGCGACGTAGGCGCGGATCTCCTCGCGCCGCGCGCGAATCAGCGGTTCATACTCCCGCAGCCAATTCTCCGGCAACAGCAGCGACACCACGGTGAAATCGCTCTCGAGCAGTCGCCGGACGACCTTTTCGCCTTCCGCGACAAAGAGGCCCTCCTGACGGTGCTCCCACTGGCGTCGCATCGTCCGATAGGGCGCCAGCTCCGGCAATTCCAGTGTTTCGATCTCCTGAACCCGCAACATCGCGTTCAACGTCCGGTTTCCACTCCACTTCCCGACACAAGTCGAATGTGCGGCCGTCCTTCTCTTTTCTGTGCCGTCATTTCCGGCAGCACGTCCATCCGCGCTTTCGCTCAGCGCGAGGCAAGCGAATTTGCCCGAGCGATTTTCAGCCGCCGACCGTTTTTTTCAGCGCTTTGGAAGGCGGTGAAAAAAATTTCCGTGCGCTCGTCGCTCTCCAGATGGAACTGCGAATTCGCGTAAAATAATGATTGAACGAAGCCAAATGAAAGTGGTCAATATCAAATCTACTGAAGTCGGCGGACAATCAAAAAATGAAGAATCGGCATCTCCGGGGATATTACTGTCCTTGCGGAGAGCATGAATTTCTTCAAATGAAAAATCGAGTCGGGTCAGAATCGCGAATACAAGAATTGCGCGTTCTGCGAAGCGCTCGTTGAGTGAAGGGCACTGTCTCCGCGCCGGAAAATGTTGATAAAGTCAACGATATTTCGGTTGTACAATTATTGGATTGGCACATCGACCAAATCCATTTTTTGTGCGGGGCCTTTCAGGCAGACGCCGGTCGCTGGAAATTTTTTTTGTGACATCGGCACGCAGCGAAATGCCGATGTGTATAAAATATTCACAGCATTATTCTTCGTTAGTTCGCGTCGGGAACCGAACTGAATGGCGCGGCGGTCGGAGCCAAGCAGCTTGCGTTCAACAGCTTGACGGCAGCGGTTCGGGGCAGCAATCCCGGGCTGCAAAAAAGCAAACTCGTACTGTCCACACTGTTTTATCTAATATCTGTATCAAATTTGCGAATTCGTTCCGGACCATTTCTCTCCCAAATTTGCGAAGCTGGCAGCTTGGCTGCTTAATCCTAAAGCCTGATGAAAATGTTGAAGAGCATAAACAGGCTCTGGGTCACCGAGTGGCTCGGAATCCTCGGCACAATTGTAATACTGGCGGCTTCAGGTTTTCCTGCTCAAGCCGGTCAGAACGTGACCCTGGCTTGGAATGCAAGCCCGGACACCAACGTCGTGGGATACATTCTTTACTACGGCCTCGTTGGCGGCGGCGCAACCAATTCCCTGGACGCCGCCAACCAGTTGACGGCAACGGTGTCGAACCTGAACCCGGGGACGGTCGAGTTTTTCTTCGCAACGGCCTACAACGCGCAGCGAACGGAAAGTTTGCCGTCGAATTTGATCAACTACACGGTGCCGGGGACGAATACGGCGCCGACCATTACAAGCATATCAAACCGGACGGTGAACGAGGATACGTCGAGCGGCGCAATCAGTTTCACGGTGGGCGATGCGGAAACGGCGGCGGGAAGCCTGATCGTGAGCGGCAGTTCCTCCAATCCAACACTCGTGCCCAACGGGAATATCGTTTTTGGAGGCTCGGGCGCCTCGCGAACGGTCACGGTCACACCGGCGGCGAATCAATCCGGCACAGCGACCATTACCGTGACCGTGAGCGACGGGGCATTGACCGCGAGCACGAGTTTCACACTGACGGTCTCCCCGGTGAACGATCCGCCGACCATTTCCAGCATTGCCAATCAGACGATCAATGTGGGCAGCACGCCCCTTCCCATTGCGTTCACGGTAGGGGACGCGGACACGGCGTTGAGCAGCCTGACGTTGAGCGGCAGTTCGTCCAATCCGACTCTGGTGCCGACCGCCAACATCGTCTTCGGGGGCAGCGGAGCCAACCGGACGGTGACGGTGACGCCCGCGGGGTCGCAGCCGGGCACGGCGACGATCACGGTGACGGTCAGTGACGGGGCCTTGAACGCCAGCAGCGCATTTACGGTTACGGTGATTGTTCCCAACCTGAGCGGCCTGGTGGCAATGTATTCGTTCGACGAAGGGACGGGGACCACGGTGACGGACTTGTCCGGAACCGCCAACACGGGAACGATCAGTGGCGCGACCTGGACCACCTCAGGCAAGTACGGCAAGGCGCTTCAATTCAACGGCACCAGTTCCCTGGTGACGATCAACGACGCGGCGTCGCTGGATTTGACCACGGCGATGACGCTGGAGGCATGGGTGAACCCGTCGGTGGTGAGCAGCGCCTGGCGGGATGTGATCTACAAAGGGAACGACATTTACCTGCTGATGGGGACGACGCCTAACGGTGGCGTGCCTTCGTTGGGAGGGACGTTCGCGAATTCGCTCTTCAGCCCATCGAGCCTGGCGCTGAACACCTGGACACACCTGGCGGGGACTTATGACGGAGCAATGATGCGGCTCTACATTAACGGCGTGCAGGTCGCCAGCCAGGCGCAGACAGGAAACATATTGACCTCGACCGACCCATTACAGATCGGCGGAGACAGCCTTTACGGCCAGTATTTTCAAGGAATGATCGACGAGGTGCGCGTCTATAACCGGGCGCTCAGCCAGAGCGAAATTCAGTCCGACATGAACACGCCGATCGGGAGTGTGGTTTCAAACACGCCGCCAACCATTTCCAGCCTAACGAATCGTACCATCAGCGAAGATACGTCCACCGGAACGATCAGCTTCACGGTGGGCGACGCCGAGACGGCGGCGGGAAGCCTGACCTTGAGCGGAACTTCATCGAATCCGACGCTGGTGCCCAACGCGAACATTGTCTTTGGAGGCTCGGGCGCCACTCGAACGGTTGCCCTGACCCCCGCCGCCAATCAGTCCGGCACGGCGACGATTACCGTTACGGTGAGCGACGGGCAGGCCAACGCGAGCACGAGCTTTGTGCTGACTGTCTCTGCGGTCAATGACGCGCCGACGATCTCGAGCCTGGCGAATCAGACCATCAACGCGGGCGCGAACACCGGGGCCATCGCCTTCACCGTGGGAGATGCGGACACGGCGTTGAGCAGCCTGACGTTGAGCGGCAGTTCATCGAACCCGACGCTGGTGCCCAACGCGAACATCGTCTTCGGGGGAAGCGGGGCGAATCGAACAGTCACGGTGACTCCGGCTGCGGGGCAGAGCGGCACAGCGACGATCACGGTGACGGTGAACGACGGACTGCTGAGCACCAGCACCAGTTTTGTGCTGACGGTCCTGGCCGTGAACACAGCCCCGACGATTTCGAGCATCGCGAATCGGACCATCAACGAGGACACGTCCACCGGAACGATCAGTTTCACGGTCGGCGATGCCGAGACGGCGGCGGGAAGCCTGACCTTGAGCAAGAGTTCATCGAACCTGACACTCGTGCCCAACGCGAACATTGTCTTTGGAGGCTCGGGCGCCACCCGAACTGTGACCGTGACCCCCGCCGCCAATCAGTCCGGCACGGCGACGATTACCGTGACCGTGAGCGACGGACAACTGAGCGCCAACGCGAGCTTTGTGCTGACGGTCAGCGCGGTGAACGATTCGCCGACGATCTCGAGCATAGCGAATCAGACCATCAGCGCGGGCGGAAACACCGGAGCCATCGCGTTCACCGTGGGAGACGTGGACACGGCGTTGAGCAGCCTGACGCTGGCCGGCAGCTCATCGAACCCCACGCTGGTGCCCAACGCGAACATCGCCTTTGGTGGAAGCGGGGCGAACCGAACGGTGACGGTAACTCCGGCCGCAGGCCAGAGCGGCACGGCGACAATCACGGTGACCGTGAACGACGGACAACTGAGCACCAGCACAAGCTTTGACCTCACCGTCACGGCCGTCAATACGCCCCCGACCATCTCCGGCCTTTCCGACCAGGTCATTGTCGCGAACACAGTGACTGCGCCGATCGCTTTCACTGTCTCCGATGCGGAAACTTCGGCGACCAACCTCACTGTTTCCGGCTCCTCGTCCAATCCGACGCTGGTGCCCGGCGCGAACATCGTGTTCGGCGGTTCAGGTTCCAACCGAACCGTCACCGTCACGCCTGCGGTCAATCAGTCCGGCACGGCAACGATCACCGTCACGGTCAGCGATGGCAGCGCCAGCGCGAGCAAGAGTTTCTTGTTGACTGTTAACCCGGCCACAGGAGCGGCCTTCGTTTATCTGCCTTTCGAGGCCGAGTCGGCCACGCTGGTTTCTCCGATGGCCACTGCCTCGGACCCGAACGCAGGCCAGGGTCAGTTCATCAGTTCGGCCACCGATAATACCGGCACGGCCACGTTTACCGTCACCGTTCCCGTGTCGGGCGATTACGTCATCTGGAGCCGGGTGCTGTCACCCAACAGCGGCCAGGATTCCTTCTTCGTGTCCGTGGACGGCGGAACCGAATACCTCTACGCGACGGCTCAGAACGCCTGGACCAACGCCTGGCAATGGACAGCGGTTAATTCAGATGGCGTCGGCCCCGTGACCTTCACACTTTTCGCAGGGACGCATACCATTGTGTTTCGATCGCGGGAAGCCAACACCGGGCTCGATCAAGTACTCCTCACCAACGATCCCAATTACGTTCCAGACGTCATCTTCTCAATCACGGCGCCGCCGATGAGAATCTCCTCGATCGCCTATGATCCGGCCGGCTTTGTCACCCTGGCCTGGCCATCGGTGCCGGGCAAAACATATCGGGTCTCCTACAAGACCAGTCTCAGTGATTCAACCTGGACGCCTTTGGGCGAGGATTTGACCGCCACTGACACGACCACGTCCCGATCCGACTATGTTGTGGGAAACAGGTTCTACAGTGTCCAGCAGTTGCCTTGATCACGATTTTCGAGCGAGGCCAAAAGCAGGCCAGCGACGAAGCGAACGATTGACGCCACCTGCTGCAGTCCCTTCAGTGCAAGTCCGGTTCCACCGCCAACGGCAACAGGCGGCCGGCAAGAGGGCCCGGCCTTTGCGGTGGCAATGCTGTTCAATTACCCTTGCTCCAACGGCGGTGCCTGGTGAACCAGGCCGCGCTCCAATTTTCTTGGAAATAATTCCACCGGCGGAAACGTCACGCATATGCGTGAAATTTCCGCAGGGGAGATCAGGCGATGTCGGTCGCCACGTGAGGCTCAAGGCGTGCCCGTATTCGCTCCAGGAACACGGAATGACACGTAGTAGAAACCCTTGACCGCCTTTTGCTCCAGGTAAAGGTCGAGTGACCCGTCGCTGCCGGCGGTGTATTGGTTGCGATCAATCGTTCCAGTCTCGCTCAGCGAAAACGGCAGTGCCGCCCAGCCCAGACCGGCCAAGGTGGGGTTGCCGTAGATTTCGTAGGTGTAATTTTGGTAGGCTGGAACCGTAATCTTGAATCGACCGTTGCCACCGGCAGGGCCTGACACCGATGTCCCCGCCACCATCAGACTTCCGCCGCCGGGATAAGAGGGTTCCGTGGGGGTGAAACCGCTGACAAAGTCCCAGGCCGATTGCACCTCGCTGGTGGTCGTACCCGGCACCGCGGCGTAGTCCAAAGTGACGGAAGCGCGCTGTGCGGCGTCGCTGACGCCCGTGTACACGATGTCATTGCTGTTCTGCGTGGCCCATAAATTGCCGTTCAGGTCCCTGGCTTGCTCGTTCCAAAAGGTCTGCGTCGTTGATCGCGTGAGGCGACCCGGGATGGTGACGCCCCAATGATAATGGCGCGTGCGGCCGGCGTAGAGGCCCGCCTTGATGGTGCGGAACATGAACTGTCCGCTCGATCCGGTGAGGAACTGGCCGAACCCGGCGAAGTTGACATCACACGCCGGATTGCGGGTTGCGCCGGCCGAGTAAAGGTAATCGCCTTCGCGGTCGGCGTGCCACAGTTCGACCAGCGCCCCGCGAACCGGGTTGCCGCTGCTGTCGAGGACGCGTCCGGTGATGTAGGTTACGATGCCCGCCGCAATCGTCAGGTTGTCGTTGAGTTGGACCAGATCGTTGTCTTTATCGAGGGGAATGTTGTTGGCCAGGGGATAGTAAGGGCCTTCACCTCTTAATCTGTCAGGCTCGTTCATTGATTCCAAGGAACCGAGGAGCGTCGCGTGACGCGATAAGTTCCCGGCCTCCCACAACAAATCGGGAATCCGAAAGTGGGGGGCAAGTCCTCAGGCGGGTCGCAGCCCGGACGTGACGTCATCCGGATTTTTCCCGGAGACCGCCGGGGCCGTCGGGCCACGACCACGCCAGAGAGGATCAGGGAAGCCCCGCTCTATCGGTTCCAGAAGGACCACGTTCTTGTCCTGGCCTGGAGCACGGAATTGATCTCCGCGCCGGTGATGTTACCGTCCTGGTTGAGATCGAATTTTGCCAGGATGGCGGCGATCTTTTCGTCAACGATGGCCTGTTGTACCGCGAGGGATTCCTCCTTGCTGATGACACCATCCCCGTCGGCGTCATAACGGGTGAACAAACGCTCCAGGAGGTCGTTCGCCCGCGATTCCGCGGCGGCGACCAACTCAACGTTGGAAATCACGCCATCGCCATTGAGGTCATAGCCTGCCAGAAACGAGCGATCGTAACCCCATCGGTATCTCGGCAATTCGTCGGTCGTGATGGCGCCATCTCCGTTGAGATCAAAGCGAGCAAGGAGATTGGTCACCCATTGCTCGGCGGCGGCTTCATAGACGGCGAGCGCTTCGTTGGTCGTCACCGTTCCGTCACCGTCCGCGTCGTATTTGTCGAGGAACCGGGTTTCGAGTTCCTGGACCACGTTTGAACCCA
>DASPXS010000044.1:0-5478 GCA_035637175.1 Haliangiales bacterium
ACCCGCGAGAGGTCCACCTCCACATCATGCCGGGTGGCCAGCGGCCCATAGAGTTCGTCGCGAAACCTGGGGGCGCTGGCCGCGGACAAAATGTTGATCCCGGTGACACGCAAAGTCTGGCCTGCAAATTCAAGTTTCATATTTCCTCATCTGTTGCCGGCGAGAATCTCGCCCGTGCACTCTAACTTTCGTGTCCCAGGCTAACCCGTCCGGCAGACCCGCGCCATACCACGTTAAGGGTATGTCCGTTACGCTCCCGCGAAGGCCGTCGAGGCGTCCCGCCGCGGAACCCGTGGCAGGCGATACGCGCGAGACGTCAGTTGTGTTCGTCAGAAGAATTGCTTTGAGCGCGCAACCGCGTTTTCTATCCTCCTCAAAAAAGAGGAGAGGGCCGGGGAGAGGAGGCGCCTTTTATCAATTTCCCCTCTCTCCGACTCTCTCCCCACTCGTTCCTTGCGGGGAGAGAGAGGCCAAACGCCGCAGGCGTTTTGCGTTCCCAACACAACTGGCGAGACGCCCACGGATGGTGGAAATGATTTTCGGCGCGTTTTGCCACAAGATTGCGCAAAGCGCTCGGCGCGGCAGAGCTGCAACGGGACGGCACGCGGACGTTCCGAAAAGAAAAGGGGTCGGGGCTGACTAATGGTGTATTTTCTCAGCAAAGCTGAAGGGCAAAGAATTGGAACATTCCGTTAGTCAGCTCCGACCCCTTCACATCTTCTGGCTGTTCCTGGGCGACGCGGTCACATCGGCCTTGTTCGGGCTGGTGGCATTCTGCGCGTTGCCGCGCGGCGTGCGCCCCGAGCAGCGCGAAAGCGGCTGGAACGATGCGTTGAAAGCGTTGCGCCACGACCGGCAGTTTCATCAGGTGCTGTTGGCGGCCTTCGCCATCGCGCTGGTCTTTTTCCAAATGTTCTCAACCTTCGGACTCGAGGTGACGCACCAGGGATTCTCCGCGGGTACTTATGGCGCCATTATTTCGCTGAACGGCGCGTTGGTCGTGTTTTGCGAATTGCCGTTGACGACTTTCACCCGCCGCTTTCCCGCGCGGCGGGTCATGGCGGCAGGATACCTTCTCGTGGGAGGAGGTTTCGCCTCGATCGCTTTTGCGGACACCCTCCCTGCGCTCGTCTGCGCGATGACGATTGTCACGTTCGGCGAAATGTTGACGATGCCGATGTCGTCCGCTTACATCGCCGACCTCGCGCCGCCGCACATGCGGGGACGTTACATGGGAGCATTCGGATTGGTCTGGGCGCTGGCGCTGGTCGTCGGGCCCGGTTTGGGAATGAAACTGTTTGCGCTCGGCCCGGCGATGCTCTGGCTCTCCTGCGGCGCGCTCGGCGTGCTGGCGGCGGCGATCATTCGGGGCGAAGTCAAGCCGCGCGTGGTGGCGCCACATCTGGCGAACGAGGTGAAATTCTGAGCGCCGCGGGTGATTCAAGAACGCAGCAGGGGCGCGGCGTTTACGCCGCTTCAACGCAGCAAAGTGTCCTGGCGGTGGAATTTCCAAAGGCTTGAAAAATTCCGACGGTGAAGCGGCATGAATGCCGCGCTCCACCCGGTTTCTTGGATCAACCGTGCGAGCGGCATTGTTCCTGGCAAAAAAGATTGTCGCCTCCCGCGAATCGCGGCAATCTCCGGGTTCCTATGCAGCAGGTGAATCTGGGCATCATCGGCGGCGGCACCGTCGGCGGCGGCGTATTTCAGGCCATTCAAAACAATGGCGCGCTGATTTCCTCCCGCCTGGGGGTGAAACTCCACATCGCCAAAATTGCCGTGCGCGACATTCACAAGCCCCGTGCCGTGAAAATCCCCCCTTCGCTGCTGACAACGGATCGCCTCAGTGTCGTCAACGATCCGGAGGTGAACCTCATCGTGGAACTGGTGGGCGGCATCGCGACGGCGCGCGAAGTCGTGCTGAGCGCCTTGAGGCTCGGCAAGCCGGTCGTCACGGCCAACAAGGCGCTCCTTTCGGCGCACGGCGAGGAACTGTTTGAAGCGGCGCAAAACTGCGGCACAAATCTGTACTACGAAGCGAGCGTGGCCGGCGGCATTCCGATTATCAAGGTATTGCGCGAAGGACTGATCGGCAACCGCATCACGCGCCTCTACGGCATCGTCAATGGCACCTGCAATTACATCCTCACACGGATGAAACTGGAAGGGGCCGACTTCGCCGAGGTCCTGGCCGAGGCGCAACGTCTCGGTTACGCCGAAGCCGAGCCGTCGCTGGATGTGGACGGCCACGACGCCGCGCACAAGATCGGCATCCTCGCTTCGCTGGCGCACGGTTTCTGGGTGAACCCCAAACAGATTTACGTGGAAGGCATCCGCCACATCACCCGGCTCGACATCCAATTCGCCGGTCAACTGGGCTACACCATCAAGCTGCTGGGCATCGTGAAGAAGACAGGAGCTGACGGCGGAGCGTCGCGCAAATCGAACAATTGCGCGCCGGTGCAGGTTTCCGTCTATCCCACGCTGCTGCCCAATACGCACGTGCTCGCCAGCGTCAACGACGTCTTCAACGCCATTTATGTCCGCGGCGACGTGGTGGGCGACACGCTCTATTACGGTCGCGGCGCGGGACAGGACGCCACCGCCAGCGCCGTGTTGAGCGACCTGGCCGATGCGGCCCTTGATTTGAAGTGCGGAACCAAGAGCCGCATTCCTCCCTTCGTGCCGCACGAGCAGGAAGGCGCGGTGTTGCCCATCGATGAGGTGGTCGCCCGCTACTACGTGCGCCTGAGCGTCATTGACAAACCGGGCACGCTCGCCCAAATCGCCGCCATTTTGGGACAGTCGAACATCGGCATTTCCTCGGTGATTCAACCCGAAGGTCACGTGGGCGAGAGCGTGCCGTTGATTTTAATGCTTCACGACTCGACCAACGCCGCCGTCACGCGGGCGCTGGCCTCGATTGACGCCTTGTCCGTCGTCAAGGCGCCGCCGGTCATGATTCGCGTGGAAAATTTCGAGTAACCACGTCGTGGCGCCCCAACGCTCAACTCTCTTCTCCCAGCTTTCGACGTGGCAGGGCGTCATCGCTCGTTACGCGCGCTATCTGCCCATCTCCGACGCCACGCCGGTGATCACGCTCAACGAAGGCAACACACCGCTCATCCGCCTCGATAATTTCGTCGCCGCCATCGGCGGGCAATTCGAGCTGTGGTTGAAATACGAAGGGCTCAACCCGACCTGCTCGTTCAAAGACCGCGGCATGACCGTGGCCGTTTCCAAGGCCAAAGAACGCGGCGCCACCGCGGTCATCTGCGCCAGCACCGGCAATACCTCGGCGTCCGCGGCCGCCTACGCCGCGCGCGCGAAGATGAATTGCGTCGTGCTGCTGCCGCATGGCAATATCGCCCTCGGCAAACTCGCCCAGGCGCTGATGTACGGCGCGACCACCATCGCGGTCGAAGGCAACTTCGACGACGCCCTGCGCATCGTGCGCGAACTGGGCGAGACCGGCAAAGTGGAAGTGGTCAACAGCGTCAACCCGGCGCGCATCGAAGGACAAAAGACCGCCGCGTTTGAAATCTGCGACCTGATGGGGCGCGCGCCGGATTTTCACTTTCTGCCGGTGGGCAACGCCGGCAACATCACCGCCTACTGGAAGGGGTTTAAGGAATACTTTTCGGCCGGACAATCCCGCGGTCTGCCGCGGATGTCCGGCTGGCAGGCGGCCGGCGCGGCGCCGATCGTGGACGGTCACCCGATTGAAAAGCCGAACACGGTGGCCTCGGCAATCCGCATCGGCAATCCCGCGAGCTGGCAGGGCGCGCTCAACGCAGTCAAAGAGTCGAACGGTCAGATTGGCAAAGTGACCGACGAAGAAATTCTGGCGGCCTACAAATTGATTGCGCGGACGGAAGGCATTTTTGCCGAGCCGGCGTCGTGCGCGTCGCTGGCCGGCTTGATTAAATGCCTGAAGGCCAAAACCATTCCGCAGGGAAGCGTCATCACCGCCACGATGACCGGTCATGGCTTGAAGGACCCCGACAATGCGATTAAAACCGCGGGCGTCGAACCGGTCGTCGTGGAGGCAAAGAAGGAAGCGGTGATGAAAGTGATAGGAATTTGATGCTGGTTGTGGGTGGCACGTTGCCGGTCGTGACACGGTCAAGCGTCCTTCAGCGGATGACCCACCCGCAACCAACAACCTCCAATCCACAAATGCTGATCGTTCAAAAATACGGCGGGACTTCGGTGGGCAACACCGAGCGGATCAGAAACGTCGCGGCGCGCGTGGCGAAGTATCGCGCCAACGGCGACCAGGTTGTGGTGGTCGTTTCCGCGATGAGCGGCGTGACCGACAATCTCATTAAACTGGCCAGGGAAATCATGCCCTTGCCCAGCGAGCGCGAAATGGACGTGCTGCTGGCCACGGGCGAACAAACCACGATCGCGCTCACCGCCATGGCCCTGCACGCGCTCGGCGTCAAAGCCGTCTCGCTCACCGGCGCGCAGGCCGGCATCAAGACCGACGGCGTGCACACCAAGGCCAAGATTCAAAACATCACGCCGAAAAAAATCCATCAACACCTGAAGGACGGCCAGGTGGTCATTGTGGCCGGTTTTCAGGGCGAGACGCCCGACGGCCACATCACCACGCTGGGGCGCGGCGGTTCGGATTTGACCGCGATCGCCCTCGCCGCCGCGTTGAAGGCCAATCTCTGCCAGATTTACACCGACGTGGACGGCGTCTATACCGCCGACCCCCGCATTGTGCCAGGCGCGCGCAAACTGGCCGAGATTTCCTACGACGAAATGCTTGAACTCGCGAGCCTCGGAGCGAAAGTGATGCAGTCGCGTTCGGTCGAGTTCGCCAAGAAATTTGGCGTCGTCTTTGAAGTCCGCTCAAGCTTGAACAACAACCCGGGAACCCTTGTGAAAGAAGAAACCAGACACATGGAGGACGTCGTCATTCGCGGCGTGTCGCTCGACAAAAATCAGGCCAAGGTCACGCTCGTCGCCGTGCCCGACAAACCCGGTGTCGCCGCCAAGATTTTCAAGACGCTGGGGGACGCCGCGATCAACGTCGATATGATCGTGCAGAACATCAGTCACGGCACCGGCGCGCCCGCCACCGACCTTTCGTTCACCGTGGATAAGCCCGATCTGCCCAAAGCGCAAAAGGTCATCGAAGGTCTGAAAAAGGAAATCGATTTCGGCGAAGTCATCGCCACGGACAAGATCGGCAAGCTGTCAATCGTGGGCGTGGGCATGAAGAGCCACTCGGGCGTGGCCGGCAAAATGTTCGACACGCTCGCGCAGGAAGGGGTGAACATCGAGATGATCTCGACCAGCGAGATCAAAATTTCCGTGGTGGTGGATCTGGCCAAAGGAGAGCAGGCGATGAAGGCGGTGCACGCGGCGTTTTTGTCTTAAGAACAGCGCGGGCATCTTGGCCTGCAATTCGCTGAACTTTCAGTCTCTCAGTTTGTGAGGCAACGGCATCTACGCACGTGCAAC
>DASPXS010000045.1:0-5277 GCA_035637175.1 Haliangiales bacterium
AATCAGCCAGGACACGATTGGCGCCCGCTTGAAGAGCCGGGTCCAAAGTGAAGCCAACCCGGAAGAGATTCGAGGCAATCGGCTGCAAAGTGGCGCCGATGACTTCGCCGGCCAGCGGTTGGACCGAGAGACTGGTTAGACGCGTGGAGTCGGTCCGCAGTTTGAATGAGATATTCGTTAACTCGAGGGTGGAGAGCAAACGAAGCGCGACGCGGCCATCCTCACCGATCAGTATGTTCGTGGTTCCCACCGTGAAAACGACTTCGCTGATCGTGTCGCGGACGAAGACGGCAAAGGTCTGGGTAGCGGAGAGATTTCCCGGTCCGTCATCTCTCACGATGACGGAAATGGTATTGGTCACGCCGCCCTGGGTGTCGGACGGCAGCCATTGAAGCACGCCGTTGGTGGGATTTATGGTAACGCCCTGAGGCGCGCCGGCGCCCAATGAGTAAGTGAGCTTCTGCGGCGGCAAGTCATTGTCACTGGCAGTATTCGTGACGCTCAGTGCCTGCCCTTCGCTGATCGTTTGGTTTGGAATTGAAGTGAGCAACGGCGGGGAGTTGGTTTCAAGGACCGTCACCAGGAAGCGGGTTGTCGCACTCTGGCTTGGGTAGCCCGAATCGGTCACGCGCACGGCCACGAGATTGGTGCCGGGGCCGTCCGCTTCGCTCGTAGTCCAGGTAATCAAGCCTGTGGCCGTGTTGATATTCATGCCCGCCGGCTTCTGGTCCAGCGCGAAAGAAAGGGCATCGTTGTCAGCGTCGGACGCCGGCACCGTGATGGTGACCGTCGCGCCTTCCACGACGGTCCGATCAGGTAGAGTTCCAAATACAGGAGTTTGATTCGTGCGAGTGACCGTGGTCTGGGCATCGGGCAGCAGCGGTGGTTGTTCGCGGTTGCCGGCCTGATCGATCGCTACGCTATAGAAGGCATACGAGTTGCCCAGGCTGCCCAGGTAGAGACCGCCGGTCAGATGCGTGCGCTCGAGCCAACGTGTAAACGCTCCTCCGTTTACAGATACGTAAATATCGTAACCAGCGAGACCGCTGCCGCCGGTGTTGTCTGCGCCGGACCAGGTCAGCGGGATCGCGAGGCGGCTATCCGCCGGCGACGATGCGACCTGGCTTGAGGGCGCGGTGGTATCGGGCGCGGGCACGGTTTGGTAGAAAAGCGTGTAGCTGCCCGGGCTGTTGTAATCGAGCAGGTGCAGGATGTTTTCGCGCGTGGGACGCCGGCCTAAACCGATGAAGGTGCGATCGGTGACCCACACGTTTTTGTCCAAAGGAATTTCCACGCGATCGGAAGAACGCTCGACCCGCACGAGTTTGTATTGACCGTCGGCGGGGTCGGGCACGCGGAGATAGGCCCATCCCGGCGGCATGCTGGCGGTCAGTTGCACCTGAAGCTTCGAACTGTTCGGCGGGCCATTGTGAGCGGCGAGCCGGACCACAGCGACCGGACTGGTGCCGCCACCGCTGAGGAAAAGCGTATCCGGCAGATCGTCGGGATCAGGCACGTCATTGACGAGGAAATCCGGCCGGCCATCTTCGAAAATGCCGCCGGCCTGCACGAGATGATTCATTTCGTGAATTGTTACGCTGTCAATCAGGGATAGCCTGGGATTTCCGAGGCTATCAATGTGTTCGAAGGTCGCGCTGTAATCGATGAACAGTCCCTGCAAGGTTGAGGTCATCAACCATCGCCCGATGGCACTGGTTCCCGCCGCGATGTCGCCAAAATCAACGGTGAGCGAAGGGGCCAGATTTTTGCCCGCCACTTCGCTGGCGATGATCTGGAAATCAATCAGCAAACCTTTCTCATTATCCACGATTTGCGGCTGTGCGGAGGTGATGCGGAAATGTTTTGCAACGCCGAAACCTTTGTTCTCAACCATGACCGCGAGATTGAAAGGAATGCTCGGCTCAACGGGTTCCGTGAACGGGTCGTCGCTGAACACATCTCGGTCGTGGAAATAGTGCAGGACCAAACGCGGATTGGGCAGGACATCAATAGCAACGGGAACCAATGGCACGGACACATTTAAACCGGCCTGCGTGTAGGTGAAGCGGCCTCCGACGTAATAGCGGGTGGTGTCGGCGGGAGCGGCGTCGGACGCGGGTATAATGGTCCAGCTCGCACTGCCGCTGGATTGGCCGGCGAGAATGCCGGAACCATCGGCGGCACTCAGCCCCGCGAGGGTAGGGGCGGGAATGCCGAAAAGGCCGGAGGCATCGCGCCCGAGTTCGTCGCGAATGTCCAGGGTGACGGAGACGTCCTCGAGTCTCGCGGGATCCGCATTGTCGATCTCGAGCAGGGCGCGGAACGCATCGCGCGAAATGACGGCCTGCTGTTCGGTGCGCAGCCGCACGCGCGCGCAGATGCCGCCGGTTTGAGGCGTGTTCAGGTAGAATTGCTTGAGATTCTGGAACTCGATGGCGAGGCCATTATCGGGGAAGTTGTAGCCCGCGGCCTTGCTCGCGCTCAAGGCGTTGGTGGCGATCAACGCCAAAGCCTGGAGCGTATCAACAGCGATAAAATTGGTGGATTGGCCTGGCGGAACATCTTCGCCGCGAAAGATGCCTTGTCCCCAATAAAGGAACGAGCGGTTCCAACGTTCGATCAAGTTCAGGGCATCGTTGGTGGAGACAATGGCGGGAAGCGGCAGCGCCATGAGCGCGGTTTGCTCGGCCGTTGAAACGAGTTCTCCCTGGTCGGAAGTTTCCTCGATGGCCGCGACAAAGGAGCCAATAAAATTAGTGCCGCGGTCCAACTCGGGGTCATCGATCAGCATCCAATGGTAGCTTCCCAGGAGGTAGGCTTCAAAATCGCCGAAGTCGCGAACCCTTCGGGCCTGGGCCAGCAAGGGACCCAGTTCGCCGTCTTGAATGGACATCTTTGAAAGGGTCTTCGTCATTTCGCGCAGTTTCGTGGCGGTCTTTTCGGGTTCAGTAATTCCGAAGAAGTCGCACACGGCGATCGCGGCGGCCTCCTCTGGGGAAGGTTGATGCCCGGACACGTCGCGGCAAGCAGCGAGAATGTCGCAGGCGCATTCTATCGCTTTCAACCACGTCAACAGTTTCTTGCCTTTGCCTGAGCACTTGATCGCTCCTTTGACGCACCCGTAAATGTCGGGGCGGCTGACTCCATCACCAAAACTCTTGATACAATCGAATATGGCGTCGAAACATTCTTGAAGTTGAGCGTCGTCGTCCTCCTCTCCCTCCAGGGGGGATGGAACAGGTAACCAGTCGATGGCGCACTTCAGGACTGCCAGGAGTCGTTTCAAGGCGCAAAGGTCGCAAGAACCGGGTGTGGAACTGGCCACCGGCTGGAAGTAGCCCCCACTGCCGCCCGGCCCGCCGATGGGAGATGGAGGAGATGGAGCTGTTCCTCCGCAGCCGGATTCTGCATTAGCGAAGTAGATGGAAGCGCAATAACTATTTACTGCCGCTCCGCATACCAGTTCCCAGCAAACGGTTGCCGACACGGCACAGGGGCCGCCGCCGCCGGATAGCTTGGCGTAACCTCCGGATAGCTTAGCGAAACCCTGCGGCTGCAAACGGCGAATGATCAGGGGAATCGTCAGGGAACTCTTGGCGGGCAGAACGCCAATTTGAGTCAACAGCGGCTCGAAGCTCCATGCGGGATGCGTCGGGAAATTGAGGTGCGTATTGTTTGCCGCGATCAGCCCATGGTTGGTGATCTTGAGATTGATTTGGGTCACCTCGGCACTGATTTCCGCGAGATCGATTACTGAGGGTTCGACAGTGACAACCGGCAACGGCACAACCGTTTCAAAAGTGGTCTCGACGGTGATTTTATAGCGATCCTCGATTTCGATTTTCTCAACCGTCCAGTTGTAGGTCACCACCTGGCGTGAAAGGAATGCGCTGATCTCATTCGTCTGACCGGCGCGCACGAGGTGGGTCTGTCTGTAAGAGGTGTGCCGGTCGGCAGTTAATTCGACCTCGTAGTAGGCCTCGGGCAGTTGGCCGACGAAGAATTGTCCGTTGGCATCGGTGACACCGTTCGCCAAATTGCTTCGAGTTATGGCATCACGAATGACAACATTCGCGCCCGCAAGATTCGGAGCGCCTTCCGCGTAATAGGTCAGCTCATCAACAGCGGTGATGCGCAAATCGCCTTTGGCTTCGCTGAGAGCGCGGAAGGTGAAAGGAACGCTGAGCGTGGCATTCGAAGCATTCAAGACCACACTCCCTGTGTAAGGCCCGAGCGCGAGACCGGGCGCGGGGGAGAGCAGCAGCGTGATCCGATTCGTCTGCCCTGGATCAAGGGCCGGCAAGGGGTTGATGGTCGCTACACTCATCCAGGGCAGGTCTGGTATAGCGACAATGAGCGGTCCCGTGGGCAATCCCCCCAGATTCGCCACATCGAATTCAACCAGGGTCTGCCAGCCGCGGGTCATGCCGGCAACCAGGTTCGCGGGCACAGCTACCAGTCGTGGCCGCAAAGGTTCGATGCTCACCGCGAGGTCGAGATCGGCGCCGGCTCCTTCGGCGCTGTGCACGCGGAGTTTGACGCTTCCGGAAGCATCTTCAACGGCCGGAGTGACTGTGTAATTGAGCGTCACAATGCCTGAACCGGGCAATGTGGAACTGCCAAGCGTGGCGGAAACGCTCAGATTGGCCGGCTTGCTGATCACTTCCACACCAAGCCCCGTCAACGCCAGGTCGCTCAGGTTTTCGACCGCCGCGGTGTCCTGGTGCGATAAACCTTCAGTCACTTTGATTGCGGCAGTGGCCGGGTCCAACCGCAATCCGAGCAATCGAAAAGTGTCCTGCACAGGAGCGGCGGCATCGCCTGGATGAGCGGCCCCGATTTCATAGAAGCCGGCTTCGCCCGCCAGCGGAGTCCAGGTGGTCGAGAAGTTTCCGATGGAATCGGTGAGTGCTGAAATCACCCGTCGGGTTCCGCGCACGAGGATATGAATATTAACCAGCTTGAAGGGCGCTCCCGCCCCGAGACTGTTTGTCGCGCGGCCATAAAGCGCCACCGGTGTGCCCGCGGGAGCGGTTTGCAAATCGGTTTGGACCCACGCCTGGTACGCGGCGCGGACATTTATGGGGCTGGAACTAATCGCCGTATTGTTATCCTCGAGAAGTTCGGGAATGATCTCCTCCGCGTCGGCCTGCACGACCACCCAATAGTGACCGGCGCTGAGCGGCGCTTTGACCGAGACGCTTTGCTCAAACCAATTGGTTGGCGGCAAGGAGGCCTCGAAACGATATTGCGTCGCCAGAATGTCATCGCCCACGA
>DASPXS010000046.1:0-4348 GCA_035637175.1 Haliangiales bacterium
CGACATCACCCGGGAGGCCGGCATCACCTTCGTGCACAACAACGGCGCGTATGGGGACAAGTTGTTGCCGGAGACGATGGGCGGCGGCGTGGCCTTCTTCGACTTCGACAACGACGGCGCGCCGGACTTGCTGTTCGTGAATTCCAGCTACTGGCCCGGTCACGTTCCCGCAGGAAAGAACCCGACCACGTTGGCGCTCTACCACAACGACGGCAGGGGCCGCTTCGCCGACGTAACGCCCGGGTCGGGTCTCGAAGCGAGTTGCTACGGCATGGGCGTGGCCATTGGCGACTACGACAACGACGGACGGGATGACGTGTTCATCACGGCGGTGGGCGGCAATCATTTGTTTCACAACGAAGGGAACGGGAAGTTTAAGGAAACGACCGCCGCCGCCGGCGTGGGCGGTTCGACGAACGACTGGAGCACCTGCGCGGCGTGGTGGGATTACGACAACGACGGAAAGCTGGATTTGTTCGTCGGCAACTACGTCCGGTGGTCGAAGGAGATCGACGCGGAAGTGGGCTATAAAATCGACGGCCGCACCCGGGCCTACGGCCAGCCCAATAATTTTCAGGGAGCGGCTCCCTTTCTTTATCACAACGAAGGCCATGGACGTTTCCGCGATGTCTCCGCGCACAGCGGCATCCAAATCCATAATCCGTCAACCGGCGCGCCGGCGGCCAAGACGCTCGGCGTTGCCCCGGTGGATTTGGACGGCGACGGCTGGATGGATCTGGTGGTGGCCAACGACACGGTGCCGAACTTTGTCTTTATCAATCAGCGCGACGGCACGTTTAAAGAGATCGGCGCCCTGTGCGGCATCGCTTTCGACAGCTTCGGCAACACGCGCGGGGCGATGGGCATTGATGCGGCGCGTTATCGCAACGACGACAGGCTCGGCATCGCCATCGGCAATTTCGCCAATGAAATGACCGCGCTGTACGTCGCGCAAAATGCGCCGACGCAATTTGCCGATGAAGCCATCACCGAAGGCATCGGTCCCGCCAGCCGGCTGCTGTTGAAATTCGGCATTTTCTTTTTCGACTATGATCTGGATGGCTGGCTGGACCTGCTGAGTGCCAACGGCCATCTCGAAGAGGAAATCCACAAAATCCAGGCCAGCCAGCAATACCGCCAGCCGGCCCAACTGTTCTGGAACGCCGGCGGCGCGGGACAAAACGGTTTCCTGGTCGTTCCGCCGGAGAAATGCGGCCCGGACATTTTCCAGCCGATGGTCGGCCGCGGTTCGGCGTATGCCGACATCGACGGCGACGGCGATTTGGACGTGGTGCTGACCCAGGTCAACGGTCCGCCGTTGCTGCTGCGCAACGATCAGCAGTTGCATCATCACTGGCTGCGTTTCAAACTGGTCGGCACGCGCTCCAATCGCGATGCCATTGGCGCCTGGGTCCGAGTGCGTGTGGGCAACCAGACCCGGTCGCGCCAGCTCATGCCCAGCCGCGGGTATCTGTCGCAATCCGAGCTGCCGGTTACGATCGGGTTGGGTACCGTTCGCAGAGCGGATGACGTCACGATCGTCTGGCCGGACGGTTCAAAGCAACGCGTCGAGGGGACGCAGCCCGATGTCCTGACCGTGGTGGAACAACGGATTCAAAATGATCCGGCGGCGAGCGGCCACCCGGCGCGCGCGGGTCGGTAGCCGGTGTTCTGTTCGCGCCGGACCGCACACCGGCGCTGCGTTCCGGCAGTTCATTGGCGGCAAATTCGCTTTTCTTGGACATCCGGTTTGCTAGCTTAACGATCATTGAAGCGTAAGACCGGTTTGTCCAAAAAGGATCGCCCGCCGAAGAACGAAGCGAAGCGAGGAGCTTCGCCCCCGGCCGCGGCCGCCGCTTCGCCCCGCCGGCAAACGCTCTTCCGACTCCTGGCAATCACGCTGGTTCCGGCGCTGGCATTGGCCGGCCTTGAACTCGTCTTGCGCCTCCTGGGCTACGGTTATCCCACCAGCTACTTCCTCAAGACCCGGATCAACGGACGCGACGTGTTTGTGGAAAATGATCGGTTCGGTCTCAGGTTTTTTCCGCCGGCACTGGCCCGCAGCCCGGCGCCGACGATTCTGCCGGCGGACAAGCCGACCAACACCTGTCGCATTTTCATCCTGGGCGAATCGGCGGCGCTGGGTGATCCGGAGCCGGCCTTTGGGTTTGGTCGTTACCTGGAGGTTCTGCTGCGCGATCGATTCCCGGAAACGCATTTCGAAGTCGTCTGCGCCGCCGCGACCGCGATCAACTCCCACGCCTTGCTGCCGGTTGCCCGCGAGTGTGCCCGGCACGCCGGCGATCTCTGGGTCGTTTACCTGGGCAACAATGAAGTGGTCGGACCCTTTGGCGCCGGGACCGTTTGGGGACCGCGCGCGCCCGGCCTCTTCCTGATCCGCGCCAGCCTCGCCCTCAAGACCACGCGCCTCGGCCAACTGCTCGACGCGCTGGTTGATCGGCTCGCCCCCGCGCCGTCTTCGCCGTCGTCCTGGCAAGGGATGAAAATGTTTTTGAATTCGCAAATCCGCCACGACGACCCTCGCCGCGCGCGCACGAACGAATATTTTCGCAGGAACCTCGATGAAATTTTGCTCGCGGCGCAAAAGGCCGAAGTGAAAGTGGTTTTATGCACCGTGGCCAGCAATCTCAAGGACTGCGCGCCGTTTGCCTCCCTGCACTCGCGCGAACTGTCGGAAGCCGGGCGCGCGGCCTGGGAACAGCTTTATCGTGAAGGGGCGGATCGGGAGACCGCGGGAAAGTTGCCGGAGGCGATCGATCGATACGCCAAAGCCGCGGCGATCGACGGTGAATTTGCCGAACTGCAGTTTCGACTGGGCCGCTGCTATCTTGGCGTGACCAATTACGACCAGGCGCGGAAATGCTTCGAGCTCGCGCTGGAATTCGACGCGCTGCCCTTCCGGGCGGCGGATTCGCAACTGAATGCGATCATTAAAGAGGCGGCCCGCCGGTTCGCCGGCAATGGCGTCTCCTTGCTGGACGCCCGGGAAGCCCTGGCGCAGGCCACTCCGCAGAAGATCGCCGGCAACGAATTGTTTTACGAACACGTGCACCTGAACTTCGACGGCAACTACCTGCTCGCGCGCGCCGTCGCCGAAAAGGCGGCGGAACTGCTGCCGGCTTCAGTCGCAGGCGGCGGCCAACGTGAATGGGCCTCCGCGGAAGCCTGTGACCGGCGTCTATGCGTGACGCCCTGGGACCGTTACCGACTCTATAAAGACATCCTGCAGCGGGAGGCTCAGTCGCCGTTTACGCTGCAACTGAACCACGCCGAGCAAACCCGAATGCTGTCGGACAAGCTCAAGGAAATCAGTTCGCACATGGGCGGCGGGGCCGGGAAACAGGCGGGCGAACTTTATCGGCAGGAGTTGTCGCAAAGGCCGGATGATTTTCTTTTGCACAGCGACTTCGCGAAACTGCTGGAGGAGACGGGCGATCTTTCCGGGGCGGTGACCGAATGGAAACGCGTGGAAGAATTGTTGCCGTACCATTTCGGGCCGTCTTTTTACCTCGGGAAACTCCATGCCCGCAGGCGCGATTACCCCGAAGCGGAACGGTCCCTGACCAAAACTCTGCAATTGCGTCCCGACGTTGTGGAAGCCATGGATGAATTGGGACAGATACTGACCCGGCAAAAGCGGACCGCCGAGGCCCTGAATTACTTCCATCGGGCCTTGCGGTTACAACCCGATAATGCGCGCCTGTATTTTCACGTCGCCGAAGCTCTGGGAGCGGAATACAAACGCGACCAGGCGATGGACAACCTGCGCAAAGCGGTTCAATTGCGGCCGGACTACTGGGAGGCGCGGTATTTTCTGGGGGTCGAGCTGGCCGTTCGGGGCGATGTCCAGCAAGCGCGCGAACAGTTCAGCGAGGTGGTCCGCTTGAAACCGGATTATCCATTGGCCCACCTCAACCTGGGCGTGGCGCTGGCCAATCAGGGAAAATTCGATGAGGCCCTGGCTGAATTTCAGGAAACCTTGCGTCTCGATCCCGGCAACAAATCCGCGCAGCAACGGCTTGACGGACTCCGCCAGCTCAGGAGTCGCCAACACTGAAGCGGTTGCTTGAAGACATTTACCCAGAGGCCGGGATGTCGTCGTGTCGAAGCGGCAGGCGGCATGAACGCCGCCATTCAAGTGGCTGGCTTCCGTCTGCTTGAACGGTTGCGGTCTGAGGACTCCGGACCCCGTGGAAGAAAGGTGAATCCGCTTCTGATCTCCGCGACAAAAGAATGATCCGACCGGATCATTCTTTTGTCGCGTGGTTTGGGCTCACCGATTTTCCAGGCGAGCGGGTTCCGCCTTCGGCAGGGGCGGCAAAAGCAA
>DASPXS010000047.1:0-6016 GCA_035637175.1 Haliangiales bacterium
CCCACCCGGCTGATTTGTCGTTAAGTTGCCGGCAGACCTCGAGAGACCCGGAACGTTGTTCCACGGGTTCCCCGGGGTCGCGAATCGCGCAAGAAGCGGGGTTGACGTTCGGAGTTGAGCGTCTAAATATAGCGCGAAACCAGACCCAAACAACTGGCCGGTTATGAACACTTCAAAATGGACGGTTTTATTCGACCGACGGCATCGCCGCGGATTCACTCTGATCGAACTCCTGGTAGTTATCGCGATCATCGCCATTCTTGCGGGTCTGTTGCTGCCCGCGTTGTCCAAAGCCAAAGCCAAAGGCGCCCAAGCCTATTGCCTGAACAACCTCAAGCAACTGGGTTACGGCATGATGATGTACACCGGCGACAACAATGACGTATTCCCCGGCACGGGATCCCGGAACACCTACGGGTTTCATAAGGAAGATTGGATTTACTGGCGAACCAACACCGCGCTGTATCCGCCGATTGATAAAAGCCCAATCGCGGCGCACATCGGCAGCATGGCCAGCAACCTCTTCCGCTGCCCGCTCGACAAAGACGACAGCGAACGGCGGTTGCTGACGGATGCCAACGGGCCCTACAATTACAGCTATTCGATGAACAGTCATGATTTGGTGGGCGGCGGCAACCGGGGCATGGCTTCGATCTTCGACAATTCGGGCGGGGCGCGCCTGTTCAAAATCAGCGCCGTCGTCCGGCCCACCGACAAGATCGTGCTGGCCGAGGAACAAACGACGCACAAATCGAACGAAAGCATCGACGTGGGCGGCAGTTCGGCCATCATCAACGACGGTCGCTGGGTGCCGCCGGCTCCGCCAGGCAACGGCGGCGGCAGCGATTCCCTTACCCTGCGACACAGCCAGCGAGCCGATGTGAACTACGCGGACGGTCACGCCGGAAACATCCGGCCGGAAATCGCCCGTGACGACCCAAATTACAGCCTTCCCACCGCGCCATGAGGGCGAGTTTCAGCCCTCCTCAATCATGAAACATCCCTTCGTTCTGCTCACGTTGTGCATGTGCGCGCTCTGCGGTTGCAGCAGGAAGGCGGCGACACGGGATGCGACCGCTCCGCAGCCCACTCCAGAACAGGCCGCGCAAATCGAATCCGAGTATCTCTTGCCCACGAACGACACCGCCTCCGCTGCCGCGGCTTCCGCCATCGCTGCCGATCCATCGCCCGGACAACGGGCACCCAAGGCACAGCCAACCGCCACGACAATCCAGGAGAGGATCAACGGCGCGGTCCACGCCCAACTGACCATGCAGCTCCGGATGTTCATTGAGAAGAACGGGCGCGTGCCCGGCAGTTTCTCCGAATTTGCCTCCGCCGCCATGGATTCCCCACCGCCGGCGCCCGACGGGATGAAGTTTGTCATCGACCCGAGCGACCGAACGGTAAAAGCGGTCAAGAAATAGCCTCAACTTCACCCCGGAACGGCGTCGGTCTCATTGAACCAAGCCGAATAGCCCAAAGGGGATCGTCGGAATGTGTTTAACGTGGCGGCAGGCGTCCCGCCTGCCGTAGAGCCGGGCATCCTGCCCGGCGGACCCAGCGCGCGCATTGCACGCCGGGTCGAGTTTCGCCAATTGAATCCGGGCCGCAAGATGCGGCCCTCTACGGCAGCCAGGATGGCTGCCGCCACGATCGCGGGACGCCAAAGAAGATTTTGAATTGACCCTCCTTCCGTCGCGTCGGTAGCATCCCAGGCAATGACCCACAGGATCTCGAGCCGGCTGTTGAACGTTTTGTTTACCGCCGTCATCGGAATTTCCAGTTCGGCGCTCGTCGCCGGCTCAAAAGACGGTGTCACGATCAAACAACTCGACGACCGGCTGCGGATCGAGATCAACGGCGAGCTGTTCAGCGAATATCATTTCAAGGATGTCTCCCGTCCGTATCTCTACCCGGTCCTCGGGCCGGACGGACTGCCCATGACCCGCGATTGGCCGATGAAAAACACCGATAACGAGGAGCACGATCACAAACATCATCGCTCGCTCTGGTTCGAGCATGGCGAGATGAACGGCATCGATTTCTGGAGCGAAGAACCGAAGGCCGGCAGGACCGTCCATGAGGAATTCACTGAAGTAAAATCCGGCCCCGATGTCGGTGTCATCAAATCGAAAAACAAATACGTCGGCCCCGAGGACAAAGTGGTTTGCACCGACGACCGAACGATCCGCATTTACAATCGCCCCGACGAACGGCTTTTGGATTTTGATGTCGCGGTCCATGCGTCGAACGGCGAGGTGGTGTTCGGCGATACCAAGGAAGGCATGATGGCGCTGCGGCTCAATGAAACGATGCGGCTGACGCCGAACAAATTCAACAAAGGCAAACCGACCGGCCACATCGTGAACAGCGAAGGCGTGCGGGACGGCGACACCTGGGGCAAACGCGCGAATTGGGTCGATTACCACGGCCCGGTGAACGGCAAGGTTCTCGGCGTTGCCATCTTCGATCATCCGCAAAACCCACGGCATCCCACCTGGTGGCACGTGCGCGATTACGGTTTGTTCGGCGCCAATCCGTTCGGCCTTCACGATTTTGAAAAAAAACCCGCCGGCGCCGGCAATTTCACCGTTCCCGCGGGCCAAAGCGTCACCTTCCGCTACCGCCTTTACATTCATCGCGGCGATGAAAAGGAAGCGAAGGTGGCGGAGCGTTACCAGGAATACGCCCGGCCTTGAATTTGCAGGGCACCACGAATGAACAGGAATGAACACGAATCATTAACGCGGAGACACGGATTTCACGGATTAACACTGAATAAATGTCATCCGAAACAATTGGCGAGAATCGGTGAAATCCGTGTCCGCAAGTATTCGTGTTCATTCGTGGTTGAACCCAATTGAACCAAAACAAAAATTGCCGATCATGAAAACGATCAATCGCAGAACCTTCCTCAAAAACAGCGCACTCACCGCCGCGACTCTTGGCCTGCCCGATTATTCGTGGGCGCGCGTTCCGGGCGCGAATGACGAAATCCGCGTGGCCATCGTCGGATTCGGCGGCCGGGGCGCCGATCACATCAGCGGCATGCGCGGCCTCGGCAAAAAGGGCGTGCGCATCGTCGCGCTCTGCGACGTCGATAAAAAAATTCTGGATGCGGGCGTGGAATCGTTCGCCAAACGCAATGAGAAGGTCGAACGCTACACGGATATTCGCCGACTGCTGGAGAACAAGGACGTGGACGCGGTCACGGTCGCGACACCCAACCACTGGCATTCGCTCGCCACGATCTGGGCCGTGCAAGCGGGCAAGGATGTTTACGTTGAAAAGCCGGTTTCCCACAACGTACGGGAAGGACGCACTGCGGTCGAAGCCGCCCGCAAGTATGCCAAAATTGTGCAAGCGGGCACGCAGAGCCGCTCCAGCTTCGCCATCAAGGAAGCGATTGAATGGGTCCGCGCCGGCAACCTGGGAAAAATCAAAGTCGCGCGCGGCCTCTGTTACAAGCGACGCCCCAGCATTGGAAAAACAGTTGGCCCGCAGCCCGTTCCCGATTACATCGATTACGACCTCTGGTGCGGCCCGGCGCCCCTGGTCCCTCCCCGGCGCAACAGCGCCAAATACGGCCCGATCCATTACGACTGGCACTGGTTCTGGGACTATGGCTGCGGCGACCTGGGCAATCAAGGCATCCACCAGATGGATATCGCCCGGTGGTTCCTCGGCGAGAACGCCTTGTCTCCCCGCGTCTTCAGCGTCGGCGGCCGCCTCGGCTACGAGGACGACGGCGAAACGCCCAACACGCAGTTCGTTTTTCACGACTTCGACAAGGCGCCGCTCATTTTCGAGGTGCGCGGGCTGCCCGAAAAGACCGATTCCAAAGAGATGGATAAGTATCCTTCCAGGGAAAAGGACCGCGGCGGCAGCGTGGCGGTCATCGTTCACTGTGAAGGCGGCCAGGTGCTGGTTCCCAACTACAGCGGCGCGATCGCCATCGACAAATCAGGCGCAGAAGTCAAACGATGGAACGGCGCCGACAATCATTACGAGGATTTCATTGACGCCGTTCGCAGCCGCAAGCACACCGACCTGAACGCCGACATTCTCGAAGGCCACCTGTCCAGCGCGCTCTGTCACACGGGAAATGTTTCGTACCGCCTCGGGCAACAGGCCGGGCCGGGCGAAATTCGCGAGAAGATCAAAGGCGACAAAGAGGCGCTCGAAACGTTCGGACGCATGACGGAGCACCTGGCCGCCAATGGCGTTGATCTGACCAGGACCAGGGCGACCCTCGGCGTCGTGTTGAAAATGGACCCGCAGAAAGAACAGTTCATCGACAATGCCGAAGCCAACAAGCTGCTCACGCGCGACTATCGCAAGCCATTCGTTGTGCCGCAAACGGTTTAGAGCGTTAAACCGTTGAACCGTTAAGCCGACCTATGCCGCGACATTCAAATCGTTTTGCCGCTTCAACCCTTTTAACTCTTTTAACGGCCGCCGCCCGATGCCTGGCGGCCGAGTCGCCGGCCAATCTCCCCGCCGGCTACAAGCTGCTTTACGAGCAGAAATGCGATCGCGATTCCGCGCTCAAAGAATTCGTCATGACCGATCCCAGGGCGTGGCGGTTCAGCAAGGAGGACAAGGGCTCCGGACTGGAACTGTTTCAGCAGAGCCATTACGAGCCCGCCGTCCGTTCGCCAATCAACATCGCGCTCGTTGCCGACAAGATCTTCGGAGATTTCGTTCTCGAGGCGGAGCTGCTTTCGACGAAGGAGCCTTACGGGCACCAGGACATGTGTTTGTTCTTCGGCGTTCAGGATCCGACACATTTCTACTACGTGCACTTGGCCGTCGCCGCCGATCCGCATGCGCACAACATTTTCATCGTGAACCATGCCCCGCGCCTGGCGATTGCCAAAGAGACCACCAAAGGAATCGTGTGGGGATTGAACCAGTGGCACCACGTGAAACTGGAACGGAAACTCGGCGACGGCAGCATCAAGGTCTATTTCGATGACATGACCAGGCCCATCATGTTGGCCGAAGACAAAACTTTCGGCGCGGGGTGCATAGGAGTTGGTTCCTTCGACGACGTCGGCAAAGCGCGTAACATCCGCATTTGGGGACCGTCCGTTGAGGCCAAAAAAACCGGGTTTTTCGGCCGGCCGTAAGCCGGAACGATTCAGGCTGAGTCGGGGAGCGCGCCCGCTTCGGGCGCTGCCCACGGCGCCCTCGCTGTTGGCCTTCAAACACGCGGTCCCGTACCAAATGGTTTGTAGGCGTGGTGCAGAGTTCGACGCGAGGGCGCGCCGAATAGCAGCCGAGGCGGCTGCGCTCCCCAATCCATTAAACGGAACCCTTCCGTGTTCGGCGCGCGCGTCGGCGCGGACGCTTCACGGCTTACGCGCCGGGCCGAGAAACTCTCCCAGCTCATAGTTGGCGAGCTCGCCGATGCGCTCGATCGTAACGTCCGCCGGCGGGAAGGCCGCCACAACCTGCGGATCACCGGCGTAATGGCCCTGCCGCGGAAACACCGTCGTCACCCGCGGTCCCCAAACACTTTTCACCGCGGCGAGGATGCGCAGTTTGTCGTCGATCAACACGTAATGGTCGGCCGGGTAGCGTTGTTCGACATCCTCCAGTTCCTGTTCTTTGTGAACGTAAATCAGCACGTTGCCATCCACGGCTTCGAACAGGCCGGAGCGGTCCACTTTGCGCGGCTGGAAGACCACGTCGCCGTCCGACAGGATGACCGCCGGGCCCCACTGTTTGACGTGTTCGACGACGTCGAGCGAGTTGGGGTAAAGACGGTTGGCAAAGGGATAATTCACGAGGAAATGTGAAACCGTAAGCAGCCGGGGATCGTGCGAATACTCACTCCGATAGCGCTGCAGAGAGCCCAGATAGTCGGCGTAGCCCAGCTCGTTGCGTAACTGCTCGAAAATCGCCCAGTAGCGCCGCGCCCGTTCCGGCCCGACTTCACGTTCGAGATGACGCCTCAGGTCGTCGGTGACGCGGTCGTTGTCGAGGAGCGTGTTGTCCACGTCGAACA
>DASPXS010000048.1:0-8485 GCA_035637175.1 Haliangiales bacterium
GCTGCGGCGATGGATTCGCGTTTCGCGGGCGGACGACCCATCGACACGCCGCACTTGAACGTTGCTTACCAGGCGCGCGATTTTCGCAACCTGCGCGAAACGGGTGCCACCTGGAGGATCATCACTCCGGATTTACCCGAACCGGAAGGCATCCAACCAAACGGCAACGCCTTAAAACGGCGCCCATCCGAGGCAACACCTCCGACAGTTCGTGAACGCAAGCCATGAATGAACCCGAAGTCCTGCTGCGCAAACTCACCCGCCGCGAGTTCCGCCAACAGATGCAATCGGGCGAACTAAAGGCCTGCATCCTGCCGGTCGCCGCCCTCGAACAGCATCTGGAGCATCTGGCGATGGAACACGACTGGCGAAGTGTCTGTCAGGTGGCAACGGCGGTGGCCGAGCGTCTGCGCCCCCGCGTGCTCGTGGCCGAGGGAGTTATGGCCGGCATCAGTGAACATCACATGCGGCATCCGGGCACCTTGTCGTTGCAACCCGGAACGTTCCTCACCGCCCTCTCCGATCTGGTTGACAGTGTCGTTCGGGCGGGATTCAAGAATGTTTTGGTCCTCAACGGCCACGGTGGAAATGTCTCCGCTTGCCAGGCAACCTGGGACCAGTTCCTGCGCCGGTTTCGGGTCAATCTCCAGTTCCTCTCCTATTGGGACGTGTTGACCGAAGCCGACGCTAAAGAACTGCTCAAGAGCGGCCACCGCCTCCCCGAGGATCTTCCCGGCCACGCCCAGGAATTCGAGACGGCAGTTGCACTCGCCGCGTTCCCGGAAAACGTCCGCACCGACATCTGGAAGGATCAGCCGGATTCAAAACCAGGCATGGCCACGGCGAAGCAAGGTCAGGTGTTTCTCGACCGGATCGTGGAACGCGTCGCCGCTTATCTGGAGGAAATGATCGCGGGCAAACGCGTTGCCCCGATTCCGCCTTTTTTCCCCTGAAAAACGTTGTGAAATCCGAATGATAACTAACGGATGACGAAAGAATGAAGCAACCCGATTGTCAGGGACGCAACAGTTCCTGGGTCGCTGCTTCGGATTTCGAGCTTTGGATTTCTTTCGTCATTCGTCATTCGGATTTCCGCCAGGCCTCCACGCAATCGGTTCAACCCGCGGCACGAGAAAAAGGTAACACCCCGCTCCCAGGACCAGGATCACCGCAGCCACGGCAAACGCCAGGAAGAACGAGCGCGTCTGTTCCACAATCAACCCGGCGATGATCGGCGAAATCACTCCGCCAAGATTGCCCACGAAGTTTTGAATGCCCGTCCATTTGCCTGCCGCTCGCGGCCCCGCCAGCGTCTGGGTGATCGCCCAGACGTTCGATGTGAAAATGCCGAGGGACACGCACGAGGCGATGAGGAAAGCCAATGCCAAGGATTGACCCGCCACCAGCGCCGCCGGCAGCATCAACACGGCGCACAATAACAGCCCGGCCACCGCGAACGTTTTGCGCACGCGCGTGGCGCTCGTGCCGCGCCCAATCCACAGGTCCGAAGCCCAGCCGCTGGCCAGCGTTGCGGCGGCCATTCCCCAGAACGGCAGCGACCCGAACACGGCCATCTGTTCCATCGAATAGTTTCGCTCGCGCACCAGGTACGACGGCAGCCAGGTCAGCAGAAAAATCCAGACATAACCGAGCGCGAACATGCCGAGCGACGTGCCCCAGGTTTCGCGCCGCGAGAGAATCTCCAACATACCCGGTCCGCCCGTCCGCTGTTGTCCCGTTTGGACCGGATCACCCGGCACCGTGCAAATCCACGGCAGCAGCCACATCAGGCTTGTCAGCCCGACGCCAATGAACAACGCCCGCCATCCGTAGTGACCGATCAACAGCCCGCCCAGCAACGTGCTGAGGCCAGGGCCGATTTTCGTTCCCACGTCCACCCAGGCGTTGGGCAATCCGCGCCGTTCCGCGGGAAACAGCCGGACCACGATTTTGGACGCGGACGGCAGGAAAACACTTTCACCGATTCCCAGCGCCAATCGCGCGGCGAGCAATGCGGCAAAAGAATTCGCCAGTCCCATGGCCGCCATGGCCAGCGACCACACAAAGAATCCGCCCGCATAAACCCATTTGACATCGCGGCGGTCCACCAGCCATCCCGCCACGAGTTGGAATACCGTGTAACTCCAGAAAAAAGACGACAAAAGATAACCGAGCTTTTTGTCCGACAGGACGAACTCTTTCGACAGAATCGGCGCGGCGACCGACAGACTGCCGCGGTCAATGTAGTTGATGCAGACCGACAGCAGGAGCAGGACAACGATTCCCCAACGGGCCGATGTGCGGGAGGCGATCAATGCGGAAGCGAGATTACCCGGAAGGACTCAGCTTTGCCACAGCCTGGATAATGACCGATGACGAATGACGAATGACGAATGACAAACGACGAAAGAATGACAAATGACAAATGGTCGAATCGTTCCGGCAATTCCCGACGCATTGGTTCGGACTTCGACCATTCTGGTTTCTTTCGATATTCGTCATTCGGTTTTCTTCGTCCACGCTTCCCGCAGGAACCGAATGAAATTGCCGGAAGCGATCAATTCCACGTCGGCCTCCGTGTATCGGCGTGCCGCCAGTAGCCCTGGAAGGCGCGAAAGATCGGCGATCGTGTCCAGGTCAGCCGGCGTTTGTTCCCGGCCAAACGCGCCATCGAGATCCGAGCCAAGGCCCGAGTGACGCGCGTTGCCGGCGATCTGGCAGACGTGATCGATGTGGTCCACGATCCGCTCGATCTTCAGGCCGACTTGTTCGGGCGTGGTCTTCCCGCGCACCCAGCCCGCCACCATCATCCAGGCATCCAACGCCGCTCCAATTACGGCGCCTCGCTCGATGAGAGCCTTGATTTGCTCGTCGCTGAACTGGCGGTTGTGCGGCACGAGCGCGCGGCAGTTGTTGTGGCTCGCCCATATCGGGCCGTGAAACAAATCCAGCGTTTCCCAAAAGCAGTCGTCGCAGAGATGCGTCGCATCGAGAATGATTCCCAGACGATCCATTTCCTTCAGCAACTCACGCCCCTTCGCGTTGAAGCCGCCGCTCGCGTCGGTGCCGTTGGCATAGACGCCGGGACCGTAATGCGCTGGCCCGACCGCGCGCAGCCCTTGCTCGCGGGCACGTTCAAGGTGTTTCAACGTCACCAGCGAGTCCGCGCCTTCCAGGCTCAGAATGTAACCGACGGGCAAACGATCCACAGAGAACGAACCCACCCCTGCCCCCTCCTCGGACGGGAGCTTGTGAATGGTTCGCGCTGAGTTGCTCCCCTCCTTGGGAGGGGATGGAGATGGGTTGGAAGATTCCACTTGCCATCGCTTCAGATGCTTCTCCAAATCCGCTGCACCCTTGATCTGCACCATTTCGCCCGCCTCCTCCATCGCGCGATACCAGGCCAGTTGACCCTGCGTCATGGCCCATGCCTGCTCCTGGGAACCCCAGCCAAAAACCGGGCTGTAGGCATTATGTTCAATCCGCGCGATCAGCGTCGCCACGCAAAGCCCGACGCGGCCGCGCCGCATCTCAGGCAAGCAGACGGTTCCTTTGGCGCGGGCGGGTTTGTCAGTCATTCCTTGTTCGCGCTGGCGAATCTCTTCGATCGGCCGCGTCAAATCCCGGTTCCACTCCAGCGCATTCATCGCGAGATCGAGGTGGGCGTCGAAGAGGAGCATGGAAGATTAAGCGGGGCGACGGGGTAATGGGGTGATGGGGATTTGGGACAGGCGCTCGACCCCAACACCCCAGTGCCCCATTACCCCGTTGACCGATCTTGTGTGCAGCTTCATCGCTTAAATCATCCAATCGAGCACCAAAACCAGCACGAGCGCAACCAGGGATATTATCGTCTCCATCACCGTCCAGGTCTTCAACGTCTGCGGCACACTGAGGTTGAAATACTCTTTCACGAACCAGAACCCGCCGTCGTTCACGTGCGAAAGGATCAACGAGCCGGCGCCCATCGCGATGACCAGCAGTTCCAGATGAATCCCCGGTGTGTTGGCGGCCATGGGCGCCACAATCCCGGCGGCCATGGTGATGGCCACGGTCGCCGAACCCGTTGCGACCCGAATCAACGCCGCCACCAGCCATCCGAGCAACAGGGGCGACAGATTCGCGCCGCCGGCCAGTTCGGCGATGGCCTTGCCGACGCCGCCCTGATCCAGGACCTTGCTGAATCCGCCGCCGGCGCCCACCACCAGCAACATGGACGCCACCGGCGCGAGGCAATCATTGGCGAATTTCGACAGCGCGTCGCGTGTAAAGCCTCGGGCGAAACCGAACGAATAGAACGAGAAGAGGACGGCAGCCAGCATCGCCACCGCCGGATGCCCGGCAAAATCAGCGCACTGACGCCACCCATGCTCTTTTGGCAGCGTCAGATCTGCGGCCGTTGCCAGGAGCATCAGCAGCACGGGAAGGAGAATAGTGAAAACGGTCAGCAGAAAGGAAGGCGGATTGCCGGCGCGGGTCGCCGGCGCCAATTGTTCCGCAACCCCGTGCAGTTCCACGGTCACGCGATCGCCGGCCATCCTTCCAAATAAGGGTCCCGCGACGACGGCCGTCGGAAGGCCGACAAGCAGGGAATAAAGAATTGTTTTGCCCATGTCCGCTTTGCCTGCCAGCTCGTTGAAAATGCCCATCGCAGCGACCGGGCCCGGATGGGGCGGCACCAGTCCATGCACCACCGACAGTCCTGCCACCAGCGGAATGCCCAGGCGCAACAGCGGCGTTTTGGTCTCGCGCGCGAGCCGGAACACAATCGGCGCCAGGAGCACCAGGCCGACCGCGAAGAACACCGGAATCCCGACGATGAACGCGACAAACATCATGGCCCAGTGAAGCCGGCCTTCGCCCAGTGTCTGGATCAATCGCTTCGCGACGATTTCCGCCCCGCCCGATTCGGCCAGCATTTTCCCGAGAATCGTTCCCAGCCCGATGACCATCGCGATATCGCCCAGCACCTTGCCCATCCCCTCCAGAAATCCTCTCGGCACATCCGACAATCTCATCCCGGAGCAGACCCCGACGAACAGTGAAGCCAGCATCAAGGTGACGAAGGCATTCAGTTTGAATCGGGCGATGAGAATAATGAGACCAACAACTGCAACGAGAGCGACCAACAGAAGGCTGGCGTTATGGCTCATGGTTTGGTCCGCGAATTGCACCCATTGAAATCAACGAATTGTTCGTGCGCATTGCGCGGCTGACGCCCCGGCCTTTCCCGCCCTTCGGGCGCCCTCTCCCCCGTCGCCGGGGGAGAGGGACGGGGAGAGGGGCGCCAATTCGAGGTCCATTCACGAAATTCGCGGCTGACTTAAATGGTCAACTTTCGTTCCCGCGCGACAATTTTCCATCGTTGCGCGGCTTTCCGGTTTTCCACCACGACCGCTTCGGAATGCAGTGCAACCGTCGGACAGATATGCCAGGGAATCCCGTAGAGACAATCGCCCACCTTGAACGCGGCGGCGGCGGCTGTCTCGAGCACCAGGTGTTCTTCGTTGTGAGCCACCGTGTTGGCGTCTGCCAGGTCGAGGAAAATAACGCGTGGATGCGGCATCTCCGAGGCCAGCGCCTTGTGGCCGACATCGAGACAAAGACGGTTGGGAGTCGGTTTGCTGACGACGCGTGTGAACACCAGTGCCGCCGGCAGGAAGTCGAGGTCAGGCAATTTCTTTCCGTAACCCGCGTCCCAAAAGACACACGTGCCCGGACTGCATTCGACACCACCGCGGCGGGCGTGCATGGGAAAGGTGGGTGTGCCGCCGGCGACCACGCGCGGAACCGGCAGGTCTTCCTGTTCCAGTTTGCGGCGCAACACTTCGACCGGCGCAAACGCGGCTTCGCAGGCGACGGTTCGCGCCGCCACCTCCGGATCGTGGATGTGGCCGTCATAAGCATGCAACCCACCGGGCGCGAGCGCTGGCAACGCCGCAATCAAACGGTAGAGGTCAATGGCTTGGGAATCCGGCGCGATTCCGGTGCGGTGCTGGCCGATGTCGAGATCGACCAGGACTTCGAGCCGGGTCGAGCAGCGGGCCGCGGCATCCGACAGGTCGCGGACCGATGCCGGGTTATCGGCCGTGCAACTGAACCGGACGCTGGGAAACCGCGCGGCCAGTTCCAGGAATCGATCCACGTTGGGCCCCACCGGTTGATAGGCCAACAACACATCCTCACCCCCCGCCGCGGCGGTCATTTCCGCCTCCGCGATCGTCGCGCATTTGAATTTCGTGATCCCCTGCTCCATCTGCATCCGAATCACCTCCGCCATCTTGTGCGTCTTCATGTGCGGGCGCAATCGTTCGACGCCGCCGGCGATGGCGATCATGCGCCGGATGTTCTCTCCGACCCGGTCCGGGTAAATGAGCAAAGCCGGAGTGGTCACATCCGCTGCGTTTAAGACTTCATACCATTGGGCTGTTACCATAGATGTCAGGTTCGGGTTCTCGAACGTGGTCCGACGCGAATGTTGCACCGCCGGTGTACAGAGTGGACCTAACCCGTCCCGTGGTAAATGCGGAACATGGAAAAGCCGATTCAGTTCATCGAACGTTGAACCTCGAACATTGAACTTTGAACGAACCTTTCGCAGACGCACTGCGGTCAGTTCGACGTTCGAGGTTCAACGTTCAAGGTTCAAGGTTCCGGTGCAGAATCCTGTTTCAGTCGGTTGAATGCCCGTGTCCTGCTATTGGCACCGGGTCCGTCTCGTGCAGGCGCCGGGCCGTGCGCAGGCCATCCTCGTACCATGCGCGAATCTTCGCGGGATCGAAGTCGAGGACCGAGCCGGGGAGGTCGCGAGCCGGGTGCAGAACCCGCAGCCGGAGATCCCGCTGACGCCCGCGGATCACGCCGGAAACCAGGAAGGAGTTGGTCGCCCTCGGACTCCTGGCCTCGTCCACGAGCGCCTCGTCCGTGCGGATCGAGAGCGAGGGGAAGACCGAGCGCAGATAATTGCGAACCATTTTTGCCGCCGTGACCTTGCGCAGGCGACGGAGGTGCATCACCCAAACCTCTGAGGGATCGCGCTCGGGCGGCAACTCGGCCAGAGCGTGCAACGCTCCGGCGAGCGGGGCAAAGTTGCGCACGCCCCCGTCCACACCGAGTTCCCGGCTTTCCGGCAGGCGGACGGGCGGGAAAAAGACGGGCATCGAGCAACTGGCCAGGACCGCCTCCCGCAGTCGGGGATGATCGTTCTCGGCCGTTCGAAAGCGGCCGGAGCGCAAATCAAGATACCCGACCTTTAGTCGGATCGGCGAAGCCGCCACCTGCGCCGGATCGATCTCCCGGCCGAGGATCTCGTCGCGCAGCGGCGTGGTATCGTAAAGGCCGCCCCATTTTCCCAGGGCCAGCCCGAGGGCGCCGAAACGCCGACGCCGGTAAACGTTGTCGTCCCCGCGCACCCCGAACCACACGGAACGCAACCGCTCCAGATGGGCACGCAAGCTGTCCAGGTCACGCGCGTGGGCGAGCGTGGTGCCATTGATCGCCCCGACACTGACGCCGCTGATAATGTCGAACCAAACGCCCTTTTCACCGATCAGGTGGTCGCAGGCACCGACCTGCCAACTGCCCCTGGCGCCTCCTCCGGATAAGACCAGTGCCCGGTGCATAAGACTCACGCGGCCCTTGCGTGGCCGGATGATGTTTTCGTTGTCGGCTTCACGGTCATGAAGTATTGGGTCGTTGCGATCGGTTGATTGTGGCGGTCAGAAATCCGGGACGAGGACAACCCGTTTGCCGGGATTGCCGTTGATTCTGCCCTCTTCAAATGTCGCGGCGATGCGGCTCATCGGTCGCGTCTCGACCAGCGGCGCAATCCGGATATCTCCGGCCAGGACCCGCTCGAGAATGAAAGGGTAATGTTCGGGAGGACATCCCCAGGTGCCGCGGATTTCCGCATCGCAGACCATGAGTTTTGAAATGTGCCAGGAGATGCTCTCGGGGCCGTAGCCGACGAGCACCAGCGTTCCCGCATGGCCGATCAGCTCCAAGGCAGTCTCCTGCCCCGCGCAGGATCCGGTCATCTCGAAGATCTTCCATCCGTATTTGGAGTCGATCTTTCTCCTGCGGCATTCGGTGAAGAAATCCTTTTTCACGTCCGCCGGTGATTTCTTCGAGAGGTTGATGGTGAAGTCCACTCCGTAATGGAGGGAATTCGCGAGTTTCGCGGGATTCCTGCCCAGGCCGACAACGGTCTCGGCGCCGAGGTGCCTGGCCCACTGCGCCATGAACATCCCCAGCGCGCCGGTCACGCCGATGATGATGACCCTGTCGCCGGGCGTGAGGTCGCCCCGCAGCGCCGCCTGGTACGGAGTGGCCACCGCGTCCGCGACGACCGCAAGCTGTTCCAAAGCAAAACCGTTCCGCTGCGGCACCACGCACAGGTCACGTGATGGAACCGGGATGTGAGAGGCGAAGCCGCCGTACACGCCGTGGCTGTTGCCGGGCATTTTCTGGCGGAGACACCGGTTGG
>DASPXS010000049.1:0-8355 GCA_035637175.1 Haliangiales bacterium
CAAGCCGAGTTACGTGAATGGCAACCGGGTCAACATCACGGCCACGGTGACCGATGGCGCCAATCGCATTTCCGGCGCGGCAGCGACGTTGACCCTGGTGACGGCCAGCGGCCTGAATGTCACCAGCACCAAAACGACGGATTCCAACGGCATCGCCAAGTTCCAGTACAAGATCAGTTCGAGTCGGGACGGCATCGGAACCTACACGGCGACGGTCACCGGTTCCAAGACCGGCTACACCTCCGGCAGCGGCAGTGCCACGTTCGCCGTGACCAAGTAAATCGTCGGGGCTCAATAGCCCTGTTTCTTGAGCCAGCCAATGCCGGCAAGAATCGCGACGGCGACGAGAGACATATAGAGGGCCGATTCGATGAAGTAAGAAACGCCGATCAGCGACAGGCCGCCGAACAGGGGCACGAGCGACTGCTGTTTCTTGCCGTAAATGAATAAACCGAGGCCGACCGAGCCCCAGATCAACGATGCCACGAGCGAATGGGCGTCAGTCCACATGCCCATTGAATAAGGCCCGCGGTCTCAACGGTGATTCCTGGCGATTGACGGGCTGATCTTTCAAAACGTCGGTCCCAGAATCCACGGGGCGAATTCCTCGTCGCCGATACCGGCCAGTTCGCTTTTGGTCTTTTCTCCGCCGGCCACGGCGATGATCTTTTCGAAGATGCGCGAGCCGACCTGTTCCACGGTCTCCGTACCGTCGAGAATGGTGCCGGCATTGATGTCGATGTCGTCCTGCATCCAGTTATAGAGCGGAGAGTTGGTCGCGACCTTGATGCAGGGCGCGGGTTTGCAGCCGTAAACGCTGCCGCGGCCGGTGGTGAAGACGCCGATGTTGCAGCCGCCGCAGACGAGGCCGGTCATGCTCACCGGATCGTAGCCGGGCGTGTCCATGAAACAAAAGCCGGTTGCGGTGATCGGCTCGGCGTAGTGATAAACCGCGGCCAGTGGCGATTGGCCGCCCTTGGCGACCGCCCCCAGACTCTTCTCGTAAATGGTGGTCAGCCCGCCTTCTTTGTTTCCGTAGGAGGGATTGTTATCGATGGTGGCATTGTGCTGGCGCGCGTGATTTTCCCACCAGCGAATGAACGAGACGAGTTTCTCACCGATCTCACGAGTGACGGCCCGGCGAGTGAGCAGATGTTCCGCGCCGTAAATTTCCGGCGTCTCGGCCAGCACCGACGTCCCGCCGTGACGAACCAGTTCATCCGAGGCCACGCCCAGGGCCGGATTGGCGGTGATGCCGCTGTTCCCATCGGAGCCGCCGCAGTTTTCCGCGAGAATCAACTTGCTGACCGGCTGCGGCGCCCGGCGGAGGTCGTTGGCGATGGGGAGAATTTTCGCCACGGCCGCCGCGGCCGCGTCCACCGTTCGTCGCACGCCGCCGGTGCCTTGAATGGTCAGGAAGGTCGGCGCCGTTTCGCCCGGTTTCAATTCGTCAAGTTTGAACTCCTGGCGAATGAACTGGACCTGGTTGACCTCGCAGCCCAGCCCAATCATGACGTAGGCGGCTATGTTGGGATGGCGGGCGACGCCGGCCAGCACGCGCATCAGCAACTGATGCGGCCCGCCCGGCTGGATCGCGCAGCCGCTCTTGTGCGTGAAGGCGATCACGCCGTCCACATTGGGGAAGTCACGCTGAAAGCCTTCCGTCTTGAAGCGGTCTTTGACGTAATGCGACACCGACGCCGAACAATTCACACTGGAAATGACCGCAACGTAATTCCGCGTTCCCACGCGCCCGCCGGGACGGGCATAGCCGCGGAAATGGCGCATTTTATCAGGCGGATGATAGTCCACCGGCTTCGCGTCGGCACAGAACCCATAGTCGCGCGCAAAATCTTTCACGGCGAGATTGTGCGTGTGGACGTGGTCGCCGGCGGCAATCTGCCGATTGGCGAATCCGATGATCTGGCCGTACTTCCGGACGGGCGCGCCGTCGGGGATGGTTTTGAGCGCCAGTTTGTGGCCGGCGGGAATATCGCGGGCGACGATGAGACGAAGGGATTCGCCGAGCAACTCCGTGCCGGCGCGGACGGGCCGTTTGATCACGGCGACATCGTCGGTTTCGCGAAGGCGCAAGGCGAAGTCTTCAAACTTTTCCTGTTTTGGCATGGCGAGTTCCGTTTCGCGACGGTGCAACGATGGTTTCCGGACAGATGCTGTTATCTGGCAATAATCTACTCTCAGGCCTGCCGTTGGACACAAAAAAGAGCGCCGTCAAATCGGCCCGAGGCGGCCGGAAACAATTGAAAATAAGGATTGCGGTGATTTGACGGTTTGTTAACTTGTCCCGCTTTTTCGTTTTGGCGGGAATGGCCCGGCCGGTGGCGAAGGAGCGGAACGGCCTCAAAATCATGCCCTGACTCGAGTGAGCGGGCGGCCAGAATAACATCGAAATCAATCCCGTGTTCCGCGGGATGGTCCGTGGGCGAGTTCCGACGGGCTGACAACCAATGGAAAAATGTGATCAATATCGGCGTTAAGGAATTGTTGGAAGCGGGCGTCCACTTTGGCCATCAGACCAAACGATGGAACCCCAAGATGAAGAAATTCATCTTTGATGCCCGCAATGGAATCTACATCATTGACCTGAGCAAGACTCTGGCGCAACTCGAGAGCGCGTGCGGTTTTCTCCAGGAAACCGTCGCCAAAGGCGGACGCGTGCTGTTCGTCGGCACAAAAAAGCAGGCCCAGCAGGCGGTCAAAGAAGCGGCCGAACAGTGTAGTCAGTTCTACGTCACCGAGCGCTGGCTGGGCGGCACGCTCACCAATTTGAAAACCATCAAACGTTCCATCGGCCGGCTCAAGCAGATTGAAAAGATGGAAGCGGATGGCTCGATCAACCACTACGTGAAACAGGAGCAATCGATGCTCCGCCGGGAAGCGGCGCGATTGCACAAGAACCTCGACGGCATCCGCGCCATGGACAGTTATCCTCCGGCGATGTTCGTCGTGGACATCAAACGCGAGCACAACGCCGTGGCGGAAGCCCGGCGGTTGAAAATTCCCATCGTGGCCATTGTGGACACCAATTGCGATCCGGATCTGGTGAACTACCCGATTGCCGGCAATGACGACGCCATCCGGTCGGTTCGACTGATTTTGAAAGTGATCACCGACACCGTCACTCAGGCACGGGCCGAATATGAAGAGAAGTATGCGCGGCGAAAATCGCCGGAAGGGACCGCGCCTGCCGAGATGACGCCCCTGGCGGCAGAAACGGCGCCGCCCATTCCTGCTCCGCTCCCCGCAACCCCCGCTCCTGCTTAGCGGCAAGAAAGCTGGTGTCGGCTGCGGTCATCGGCTTGACCCGGAACTTTTAACGCTCAAACGATTCGTATGGCTGAAATTACTGCTGGCGCCGTTGGCAAATTGCGCGAAATGACCAACGCCGGTTTGATGGATTGCAAAAGGGCGCTCACCGAGGCCCGCGGCGACCTGAACGCCGCGGTGGACATCCTGCGCAAGAAGGGGGTCGCCACCGCGGCCAAAAAGGCGTCGCGCGAAGCCCGGGAGGGCGTCATCGCTCAATGCATTCTGCCAGGCGCACGGGTCGGTCTTCTGGTCGAGATCAACTGCGAAACGGATTTCGTGGCGAAGAACGAAACGTTTCGCGCGTTCTGCGATGAAATCGCGCGGAAGCTCGCCAATGACCCGAAGGCAGACCTCGAGGGGGACCGCGTCGCCGCAGTCGCGAAGGTGGGAGAAAACATCAGGATCTCGCGCCACCAACGTTTCCAGGTGAACGGCAACGGGATGATTGCCGCCTACGTCCATACGGGGGCAAAACTCGGTGTGCTGGTCGAAGTTGGCGCGGGCCAGGAAAGCACCGTGGGCCACGACGACTTCAAACAGTTGGTGCGCGATATCACGCTGCAAATCGCCGCCGCGCATCCTATCGCCGTTTCACGCGATCAGGTGGATTCCGCCTTGATTGCCAAGGAAAAAGAGATCGCCAGCGAGCAGGTCAAAGACAAACCCGCCCAGGCGATTGCCAAAATTGTCGAAGGCAAGCTCGACAAATTTTTCCAGAGCAAGTGTCTGCTCGACCAGGGTTTTGTGAAAAAGAATTCCGAAGTCACGGTCAAAGAGCACATCGGCGGTGTGGCCAGGCAGTTGGGCGACGAAATCATCGTTCGCCGATTCATCCGCTTTCAGGTGGGCGAGGCGGCCGCGTAGCGGACCAGGGAAACACCAAATCCCCAACACCAAGCTCCAGAGAATGTCCAAGCACCAATTCCCAATGCGGTCCGCCGCCGGAGCCGGAGGGCGGTCTGCGACCACCCGCAGCAGATGCGTGCCATGAATAGCGTCCGGAGCGTGGCTCTGTGAGCCGCGCTCCGCTCAAGAAACCCGGCGAACTGCGGTGCGAACTGCCGGCGATTGTTTTCCACGCCGCTTTTTATCCGGACCTGGTTGCGGAAACGAACACTCGTGGTCCGACCCTGCTTGCACGACCGCGCAGAGCTGCAGCGCTGCGCTCCGCCCGGCGCGCGGACTTTCCAGTCCGCAGCAATGCTGCGCACACCCGACGGTTCCCCTTGTTTCCAAGCCCGCTTTTGAGCCTGACATTGCTGCGGACAGGAATGTCCGCGGCCCGAGTTTTGGCGCTTGGATTTTGTAGCTTTTCTGGTGTTTGGTGTTTGGTGTTTTGAGCGGGGTCTTTGATTTGACTCGGGCGGGGCCGGTTGCTACAACCTCGCCAATTTATGTCGCCCGCCGGTAATCCAACGTCAAGTCCGCGCCTGGTTTTCCCGAGGCATCGACCGCTGGTATGACCAAAACGAACAAACCGAAATACCGCCGCATCCTGCTCAAGCTGAGTGGCGAAGCTCTGGGAGGCGAATCGGGCGGCGGGATCTGCCCGGAGACAATCCATGACGTGGCGCGCCAGATTGGCGAGGTGCGCGAGCTGGGCGTCCAGGTCGTCATCGTGGTTGGCGGCGGCAATATTTTTCGCGGCCTGACGGGAAGCGAGCGGGGCATCGAGCGGGCGACCGGCGATTACATGGGCATGCTGGCGACCATCATCAACGCTCTGGCGCTGCAGGATGCCCTCGAAAAGAACGGCGTGCCGACGCGCGTGCAGAGCGCCATCAGCATGGCGCAGGTGGCCGAACCGTTCATTCGCCGCCGCGCTGTGCGGCATTTGGAAAAAGGACGGGTGGTCATCTTTGCCGGCGGCACCGGCAATCCTTACTTTTCCACCGACACTGCCGCGGCCCTGCGCGCGAACGAAATTGGCGCCGAGGTCGTCTTGAAGGCCACGAAGGTGGACGGCATCTACGACAGCGATCCGAAAAAGAATCCGAAAGCGAACCGCTTCGAGCAACTCAGTTACATCGAAGCGCTCCAACGGCAGTTGAAAGTGATGGATTCGACCGCCTTCTCGCTGTGCATGGACAACAAGATGCCGCTCGTCGTTTTCGACCTGTTCAAGCCGCATAATTTAAAGCGCGTGGTTCTGGGCGAACACGTGGGGACACTGGTGACCGGGTAGCCCGCGCATTTCACGCTGCCTGGGTCGCTTCTCATTGGCACCGCGCCTCTCCGGTCAACAACTACGAAGATTTTCGTTGACACTACGAAACGATTCGTATATGTTTTTGTGAAGCCGCGCAGAATCACCCATGGGAACCCTGATGAAACGCAAACTTCCCAAACCTACCGAGGGGGAGCTGGCCATTCTGCGAGTCCTCTGGCGGCAGGGTCCTGGCACTGTCCGGGCGGTGCACACCGCGCTTGGCGAGGCTCAGGAAACCGGCTACACGACGGTGCTGAAAATGATGCAGATTATGGCTGAAAAGGGCTTGGTGACACGCGATGAATCGCAGAAGACCCATGTTTACACCGCGACATTGACCCAGAAGGAGGCGCAACGTCGATTCGTGGGAGACCTCTTGGATCGGGTCTTCGACGGTTCTGCGCACAATCTCGTCTTGCAGGCGCTTTCAACGAAAAAGGCGTCCGCGACAGAATTGGCCAGTATCCGCAAATTGCTCGATGAGATGGAACGAGGTGCCAAATGAAAGAACTCTATCAACTGTTCGATCACCCGATCATTCACCAACTGGGCTGGACCTTGATGCATTTTCTCTGGCAGGGAACGGGCGTCGCCGTGGTCTATGCGCTGATTCACATACTGCTGCGGAAACAGGCCCCACAGTGGCGCTATTTGCTGGGCTGTGGCGCGCTCGTGGTGATGCTTGCCGCTCCAATTACGACCTTCATCGTAATTGGGGCGCATCCGAAGTTTCGGCCGTCAGCGTCGATGATCGGGACTCCGGTTGAACCGGCCGTTGCTGCGAGAGATGGCGCCGTTTTGGACTTCGGCGGAGCGCGCAGCGTGACCGGTGAGGTCGGCGCAGGAGCCGCACCGAAATTCGAAGGGTTCATTCGCGGGTTCGTATTGACCTGGTTGGTTGGGGTTTCGGCGCTTTCCCTGCGCCTTCTGCTGGCTTCGCGCCAGGTTTCGCGCTTGCGAAGGTCTGGTGCGGAAACGTTGGGCGAGTATTGGACCAAACGGATCGATCGTCTCAGGGCGGCTCTGGCAATCAGCCGCCCGGTTTCTCTGGTGAAATCCGCAATGATTGAAGTGCCAACGCTCATCGGGTGGCTGCGCCCGGTCATTCTTTTGCCCGCGAGCAGTCTGACCGGTCTGACACCCGCGCAGTTTGAAACCATCATCGCTCACGAACTGGCGCACGTTCGTCGTCACGATTACCTCGTCAACCTGCTGCAAAATGCCGTCGAAACGCTGCTGTTTTATCATCCGGCGGTTTGGTGGGTCTCGAACTCCGTTCGCGTCGAGCGAGAGAATTGTTGTGATGATATGGCGCTGAACGTTTGTGGCGACCGGTTGGTTTACGCGAGAGCGCTGGCCACCCTGGAACAACTGCGCAGCTCGCCCGCAGCATTGGCGCTTGGCGCCGACGGAGGCTCCTTGTTGGAGCGCGTTCGGCGCCTTTGCGGAACTCCGACGCGGTCCAGTTTTGGCGGTCGGCGGAAAGCAGGGGGCGCATTGGCAGCGGCATTGGTTATGGTGATTCTCATGTCCCTGTTCCGCCACCAGCCCGGAATTGCGGACGCTGAAGCCAAACCGCAATCCGGGACGCATCAGCCCAAGCCCGAGCCCGTTCCCGAGTGGTTCAACGTAAAAGCGTTGAGTGAATGGATTGCAGATCTTCAAAGGACGCTTCTTAATGATGCAGATAGTCAAGTCAGAGCAACCGCGGCTGGTGCGCTGAACCGAATCGAGGCAGATTCTTCGGCCGCGCAGCGCGCGGCCGAGGAAGCGCAGCAGTTGCTCAAAGCTAGAGATGAGGCTCGGCTAAAGGCGGCAGCCGCGGAGAAGAGGTTGACCGAGTCGGGCGCGCCGGTCGGTTCGCTGGGCTTTGACCGTGCGCGCGTGGAGCGGGACCGTTTCTTGGCCGCAGCCAAAGACTCACGCGAGAAACTGGCTCCCTATTACCGCTACGCCAATGAGGCCAAGCGATTGGAACGAACACTCGAAGACGAGGTGGTGCGTGGTGTGCGACCGGTTGACGTCCGGGAGATAGCGCGGTTCGAGAGATTACAAGCGGAGGTCGAGTTGGCGCAGGCCCAAGGGCGGCTGGCGACCGGCGCACCAAAGGACACAATTTCCGATTCGTCCAAGCCGCCGGTCCTGGAAATGCGTCTGGTTCTTGAGGGACCATCGGCTGATGCCCAGCAGATGAAGCTGCAACAGAAGATTAACAACACGACTGCTGAAGAAACGCTCTACGTGCAGCGGAAAGTTCTCTTCGACCAGACGGGAGTCAAGTCGGCTTCGGTGACCAAGAATCCGGTCGCAGGTCGCCCTTTGATTGAGATCAGGCTGACGGACCAGGGCCGGGAGCGATTCGCCGAGGTGACTCGGCAGAATATTAACCGGCGACTGGCGATCATCATTGACGGCCGGCTCTATTCGGCCCCGAGGATCATGCAGGAGATTCCTGGAGGAGTGGCGCAGATTTCTGGTGATTTTAGCGAGGATGAGGCAAGAGACCTCGCTCGGAGGATTAGTGAGGCCGTCGCCAAATGAGGAGGAATGCCGTCCGTGCGCTGCAGGATTCATGAGAACGAGGAAGGAATTACAAATGACGAATGACGAAATCCGAAAGAATGACGAAGCTCGAATGACGAAACAGCCCATACGTCAAGCAGGCGCGATTCGTGATTCGGGCTTCGGATTTCTTTCGTCATTCGTCATCCGGATTTCGTCATTCAACGACTCTCCTTGTTGAGTCCGGGCAGCCGCCTCTTCCAAAGCCGCGGCTTGCCTCTATACAGTCGTCCGGGCGTCTGGTATTCTTGCTT
>DASPXS010000050.1:0-14117 GCA_035637175.1 Haliangiales bacterium
GCCCGGCTCAACGTGGCCGAACAGGCCTTGTGCTTTCTCGCGGGCGCCAATTCGATTTTCTCGAGCGAGACCAGAAGCATGTTGACCAAAGCCGTGCCCTCGCCGGATTACGACGCCGACCGGGCGATGCTCGAGCAACTCGGTCTGCGAATGCGCCCGCCGTTCCGCGACCCGGGCAAGGCCGTCGCGGACGGTTCGTTGCGCGGCGATCGCTCGCCCGGCGGTTAATCCGCTTATCGCATGGCGCAGCAGAACCGCCACCAAATCGTCCTCGTCCTACTTCTCCTCCTCGTCCTCGTAATCGGAAGTGCGCCCGTCGAGGTCGAGGACGACGACGAGGACGAAAAATCCGCGAAAACTTCCGACGCTTGGCCTATTGCCGTGCTTGAATCATTCAGCCATCGCGTTAGGTTCTTTTCATGTCGCATTCCGTTCAACGTCTGGGCAAGAACAACGGCGCTTACTTTGGTGAGACCATCGACATCAATCAGGTCTTGCGCGACGACCTGGAGGCGGCGCGCCAGTACGGGTGGGAGATCGAGGAGTTGCCGGTGTCAGGCAGTTTGGACCTGCTGGCGTTCCGGCGACGGGTCAAAGCGCCGGGCAAAAGGCTTTACCTCTCGACGGGGATACACGGCGATGAACCGGCTGGTCCGCTCGCCGTCCGGCAATTGTTACAGGAAAATCGATGGCCCGAGGGAGCGGACCTGTGGGTTTGTCCGTGCCTGAACCCCACCGGCTTTCCGCTCAACCGCCGCGAAAACGACGCGGGCATAGACCTCAACAGGGACTATCGCCATCTGCGATCGGCCGAAGTTCGCGCGCACGTCGCCTGGCTCGAGAGACAGCCGGGTTTCGATTTGACGCTTTGCCTGCACGAAGATTGGGAATCGCACGGCTTCTATGTTTACGAAGTCAATCCCGGTCGGGAGGCGTCGTTGGGAGAGAAAATGGTCCGGGCGGTGTCGCAGGTTTGTCCCGTCGATCCTTCGCCGGTCATCGAGGACCGTCCGGCGCGGGGCGGTATCATCCGGCCTGACGTTGATCTCGCGAAACGGCCGCAATGGCCGGAGGCGTTCTACCTGATCATGAACCGGACGCGGCACAGCTACACACTGGAAGCGCCTTCGGATTTTCCGTTGCGGACGCGTGTGGCCGCGCTGCTGGCCGCGGTGCGGGTGGTTTTGAATGAAATCTGAGGGCTCATTCGCCGCGGGAATCACCGCGCCGACCAGAGAAAACCGGACCTGGGATACCGTGACTCGACGGCATTGTGTCTGACCTTTAATCGTCCCAAAGCGGCATGCCATCCGATGTAAATCAGATGCCACTGATGCTCGATATTGCGCAGAGCGCCATCGTTCAACTGGCTGATATAAGAAAGCGAAGGAACGCTATTCATCATCGTGTGGACGTCCTCTTTGGTGGGTGAGAGGCATTCGCCCGACGCCAGGATCATTTCCAACTCCTGGACAATGACACCCTTTAATTCCAGGAATTGGGCTTCATCGTCGGCGTCAAACTTCTTGCCGTGCGCCAGGCTGATGAAATGCGTGATTTGCCTCCAGGACTCCAAATGATTCTCAACCCAGAGAATGATGTCGCCCGGCTTTACGCGCCCGGCCCCGGAACCGTCCCGGGCGACTTTTTGACCGTCCTGCCTATCTCGTTGTGTAGTAAAGCCGATCATAACCCGAAGGATAAAAACATCCCGGGACCCTGTGAGCCACAATTCGCGCCATTTTCCAGACATCGAACCGGGGACCGCTCTGTCCCGACGATTCATGCCGGCACTGGCCCCGCGCCTGGTCAGCCCGAAGCGTTCATCAGCGGCATACGCTGTAGCATCGCGAGTGCCGCGACCGGCTTTGACCGACAAATCCGCCTGTTCGCGCCGCAAGCAGCGCCCGGAGGCGTGCCAACCAGAAGGACGCGGGCGCTCTGCTGCCCACATTGCCGACAGGCGGCGGCCAGTTTCCGGATACAAATCGTTCCCGCTCGCCGACACTTGCGGCTTCGAATGGCGGATTGTCGCGCTGGCGGCTTCGCAGTCGTCAATGGGTGAGGGTGAGTTCAGGAATGGTAGCCGCCGACGCAAGGAGGCGGATTTTGGAACGGAAAACACTTCCGCCCCGTAATCTGGGCGGCTACGGCTCTTGCGACGATTCTTGAACTCACCCTGGTCAATGGGTCCGATGTGAGATTATTTTCTTGCGGTCGTTCGCACAGCGCGGACGAGTTCGAGGAAGGGTTCGGAAGCGACTTCCTCGTCGCACGTCACCGTGTGTTCGCGCCCGTTTTCGTCGGCGACGCGGACCGTGAATTGCAGGCGATCGGGTTGCCGCGCCGGCGCCGCAAGCGTGTTGGGGAGATTAAAGAAATCGACTGAGGCAACTAATTCCTCGAGGCGTCGGGCGACAGCGGGCGGCAGTTGTGCCGTGTCGAGCGTAACCGGCGGAGGCAATATGCCGGCGAAACCGCCGCTGCGAGTCAACGTGAGGCGCATGACTACCAGGATAAAGGTCCCGGGCGCGGTTTTCCAGTTCGCGTCCGGCCGTGCGCTTGAAACTACTTGAGGACGCCGACCTGCTTCCAGGCCGATTGCACGGCTTGTTGTTCCTGGCTGCCGTTGCCATAGAGGTTGCCCGCCGAGCGGATAGTGGCGTCTGCCGCCTGTTCGAAGCTTGTGTTGGGGCCGATCACATTGGTGAGAGTGTCGTACCAGATTTTGCCGGCTTTGTCCCACGCGAAACCGCCGAGCGACGTGGCGACCCGATAAAACGCATGATTGGGGATGCCGGAGTTGATATGCACGCCGCCATTGTCGGCGCTGTCCTGGTTGTAATCCTTCATGTGGGCGGGCTGCGGATCTTTGCCCAGTTGAGGGTCGTCGTAAGCCGTGCCGGGCGCTTTCATCGAACGGAGCGCGACGCCATTGATGCCTTTGGCCAGCAAGCCGGCGCCGATCAGCCAATCGGCCTGGTCAGCAGTTTGCTTGAGGTTCCATTGTTTCACCAGCGCGCCGAAAACGTCGGAGAACGATTCATTAAGAGCGCCAGGCTGGTCGTGATACGCGAGGGCGGCCTCGAACTGGGTGACGCCGTGCGTCAATTCGTGCCCGATGACGTCCAGGCATTTGGTGAATCGTTCGAAGATGACGCCATCGCCGTCGCCATAGACCATCTGCGCGCCGTTCCAAAAGGCGTTGTCGTAGTCGGTCGAATAATGAACGGAAGAATCGAGCCGCATGCCGTTGCCGTCAACGGAGCTTCGTCCGAACACCTGATCGTAAAAGTCGTAGGTTGCGCCGGAGTAGTCATAGGCTTCATTGACATTCTGGTCTTTTCTCCGGGGGTCGCCCTCGTCGCGGACGAGTTGGCCGGGCAGTTTTGTGCCGTGGCGCAGATCATAGATCGTCCGACGTTTGGTCCCCGTGGGTGTCGCCAGAGCCACGGCGCCCAGGTAGGCCAGCATGTCACGGTGGCCGCGCAGGCGTTCGGAATGTTGCAGCGTTTGGAGCATGCGCTCGCGCAGTTGCTGGGGACCGTGCCGGGACAGGTGGCGCAGGATGTGGGACGGAATGATCGAGCAAACCGGGCAGCCGGTAGGGACATGCCCCTGAGGGAGTCGAACGCGTTTTCTCATAGGATTTCCCGGGTTTCTTTGCCCGGAGAGGATATTCTGCGGACCAAGCAGTTGTGTAATTTCTCCTGGTTGCCTTGGAAGTCAAGTATCTCCGTAACTTTGGCCGATTCGAACGGACGTTCAGCGTCTCAGGTTGACCGGTAGTTTGGATCCCACACGGCGAACGTGGCGCGCACAGTTCCCACCACCGGAGGAGCGCTTCGCCGGGCGGTCACTTCGGCACAACCCAGATGTTTCGATAAAACACCGGATTCCCGTGGCCCTGAATTTGAAGCGGACCGCCGCCGGGAGCTTCCTTCTTTCCGCCGGGCGTCGGCCCTTTCAATTCCAGGTTCTCATGGATAGTGACCCCGTTGTGTTTGATGGTGACGACGGCGTTTTTGGTCTTCTTGGCGGATTCGTCGTATTTCGCAGACGCGAAGTCGATGTCGTAGGTCTGCCAGGTGAGCGGCGGGAAACACATATTCACCGAAGGCGCCGTCTGCGAGTAGAAGCCGCCGCATTCGTCGTTCTCGCCCTTGAGTCCGAACGAATCGAGCACCTGGACCTCGTAACGGTCCTGCAGGTAAATGCCGCTGTTGCCGCGGTCCTGCCCGCGCGCCAGCGGCGCGAATGGAAGCAGGAATTCAAGGTGCGCCGTGAAATTGGTGAAACTCTGTTTGCTCTTGCAACCCGCGGCGAGCAGATGGCGCTCGTCCAGGTGTCCGCCGGCCCAGGCGTCCGCGCTGGTGCCGTCGAACAACACAATTGCACCCGGCGGCGGTTTCGCGCCGAGCGTCGGGCTCCCCCGTTCTGTTTTGTCCATCGTGTAGGGGCCGCCATTTTGCACCGTGATACTGATCTTCCCGTTCGCAATCTCCGCGCGGTAATTATTCTCGCCAGCCAACACGATCTTTTCGCCGTCGCGTTTGCCTGACACTTCCTGTTTGAATTCCTTGTCCCAACCGCCGCCGGGCAGCCCGCCTCGGTAGGTCACCAGACGAAAGTTTCCTTCGCCCAACGCGATGACCTGCGCGCCGCCCCATTCGTTTCGGTACTCTCCCTGGTCGAGATAGTCCCGACCTGCCCTGGCCGGGTCCAGGAATGTTTCGGCTTTCGGTTTGTTGTCGGCGGCGTGGATCACCGGCGCCAGCACGAGTGGGAGCAGCAGGATCAGTTTCATAGTTGATGTTTTTCTGGTCGCTGACGCCAGATTTGCGCGTTTCGGTCTGCGACGCAAGCCTGCACCAGAGGACGCCTTCGCAGGAAGTTGAGTGCCGGACAGGCGAGGAAAACGATGCAAACTATGTCACAGCCGGGACAAATTGTATCGAAGTCTGCGGAAATGGATTGCAGCAGGAAGGGGCTGCCTGCGGACAGGCGGGACGCGCTGTCCTACCTTCGGTTGCGCTGTTCGGTCCAGGTGTTCCAGAGTTCGATGAGCGTACGGGATTTGAGGAGTTTTTCGGCCAGGGGAAAGACGATGCGTTCCTCCTTGTCGAAATGTTTGCGCGAGGCGACTACGGCGGCCATCATGCTGGCGCGGGCCTGCCTGAGGTCGCGGGCTGTCCGCGCGCGTTTGAGGTTTTCGTCGATCTCTTCATGCTCCTGGTGAAACGTATCGCACTGGCCGATTTGTTCCAGGCAATGGTCCAGCGGTTCGATCAGGAGTTTCTCCTCCACGTCCGAGTGGGCTTTCAGCAACGATTCTGCCAAACCTGCCAGCGATCTGACCTCGGCCGCAGTTTTCAATTTCGGCAACGCGCCCTCCAGGTAGTCAAACAGGTGGTGGAAAACGACATGTTCCGCCAACAAAGCTTCGGTAATCTTCATAGCATCCGGTCAGTCGATTGTCATTTTCGACATTAAGAGGTTCGAAGCCATCTGAAGCATTCAGGCGGAATACGCCTCCATCCCCGCACAGGTGCAGACCGGGTTACGGTCGCCATAAACGTTGTCGATGCGCCCGACCGCGGGCCAGAATTTGTGTTCCTTGAGCCATGGCGCGGGGAAAGCCGCCTGCTCGCGCGAATAGGGATGGTTCCAGTTGTCCGCGGCAATCATGTCCGCCGTATGCGGCGCGTTCTTGAGCGGATTGTTCTGCGGGTCCATCCGGCCGGATTCGACCGCCATGATTTCGCCATGGATGAAAATCATCGCGTCACAAAACCGGTCGAGTTCCGCCCTGGATTCACTTTCCGTTGGCTCAACCATCAACGTGCCGGCGACCGGCCAGCTCAACGTCGGCGCGTGGAAGCCGTAATCCATGAGCCGCTTCGCGACGTCTTCGGCGGTGACGCTCTTAAAATCGCGCAAATCGAGAATGCACTCGTGAGCGACGAGGCCGCCGTGGCCGCGGTAGAGCGTCGGGAAATGTTTCTCCAAACGTTTGGCAATGTAGTTCGCGTTGAGGATGGCGACCTTCGTTGCCTCGGTCAGGCCGGCGGCGCCCATTCCGGCGATATAAACCCACGAGATGGGCAGAATGCTCGCGCTGCCCCAGGGCGCCGCCGCGACGGCGCCAATTGGATTTTCGCCGCCCAGATTGACCACCGGGTGACCGGGCAGGAAGCCAACGAGATGTTCGGCGACGCCGATTGGCCCCATGCCCGGCCCGCCGCCGCCATGCGGAATGCAAAATGTCTTGTGCAGGTTCAAGTGGCAGGCATCCGCGCCGAAGTCGGCCGGGCGACAGAGACCCACCTGCGCGTTCAGGTTTGCGCCGTCCAGGTAAACCTGCCCGCCAAACTCGTGGATCAGGTCGCAAATCTGTTGGATGCTCTCCTCGAACACGCCGTGCGTGGAGGGATAAGTGATCATCAGGCAAGCGAGGTTGTCGTGGTGCGCCTCCGCCTTGGCACGCAGATCGGCGAGGTCAATGTTGCCTTCCTTGTCGCAGGCGACGGCGACGACTTTGAGGCCGGCCATGACGGCGCTGGCCGGGTTGGTGCCGTGGGCGGACGTGGGAATAAGACAGACGTTGCGATGGCTCTGGCCGCGGCTTTCGTGATATTTGCGAATGACGAGCAGCCCGGCATATTCGCCCTGCGAACCCGCATTTGGCTGGAGCGACACCGCCGCGAAGCCGGTGATTTCAGCGAGCCATTCTTCGAGTTGCTGGAACAGGACCTGGTAACCCTGCGTCTGGCGCAGAGGCGCAAAAGGATGGATCCGGCTGAACTCCGGCCAGCTCACCGGCAGCATTTCACAAGTGGCGTTCAGTTTCATCGTGCAGGAGCCGAGCGGAATCATCGAGGTCGTGAGCGACAGGTCGCGCGCTTCGAGCCGCTTCAGGTAACGGAGCATCTCCGTTTCCGAATGGTAACGATTGAAGACTTGATGCGTGAGGAATTTGCTTTGGCGAACGAACTCGGCGGGGACGTCAAGCTGATCTCCCGCTGCGAGTTCTTTGATGGTGAAAGCCGGCGCGCGGTCATCGTTGAAAATCTGGAGCAGCTCGGCCAGGTCGTTTTCAGTCACCGTTTCGTCGAGCGAAATGCCGACCGTGGCCGCGTCGATGACCCGCAGATTGGCGCGGTGCGACTCGGCGGTTTTGATGATGTCGGCGGACCGCTTGGAACCGAGATGGACGCAAAGCGTGTCGAAGCAGGGCAAGGCACACCCATCCCCAGCCCCTCCGGGGGAGGGGAGCCAATCAGGAGTCGCGCCCGCCAGGTTCCTCTCCTGGGAGGGGTCAGGGGTGGGCGTGCGGTCAGGCACGGGTGGCATCTGCCCCGGTTTGTAGCCGAGCCGCTGCAGGCCGAGGGCGAGAATACGGGTCATGAAATGGACGCGCCGGGCGATTTGCTTCAGTCCCTGAGGCCCGTGATAAATCGCGTAAGCGGCGGCCATATTGGCGAGGAGCGCCTGCGCCGTGCAGATGTTGCTGGTGGCTTTCTCGCGGCGAATGTGTTGTTCGCGTGTGCCGAGTGACAGGCGCAGGGCCGGGCGGCCACGCGAATCCTTCGAGACGCCGACCAGCCGGCCCGGCATCTGGCGTTTGAAAGTGTCGCGGGTGGCAAAATAGGCAGCGTGCGGCCCGCCGTAACCGACGGGCACGCCGAAACGTTGCGCGCTGCCAACCGCGACGTCGGCGCCGAATTCGCCGGGCGGCTTCAACAATGTGAGGCTGAGCAAGTCGGCGGCGACAACGACCAGCGTGCCCGCAGCGTGCGCCCTCTCAATAAATGACCGATAATCGTGAATCGCGCCGAATGTATCCGGGTATTGAACCAGGACTCCGAAGAATCCGGCCGGGAAAGCGAACGTATCATGGTCGCCGACGACGATTTCGACACCGAGCGCCCCGGCGCGGGTTTGGACGACTTCAATGTTTTGCGGGTGACAATTGCGCGAGACGAAAAACGCGTTGCGGCCTCCCTCGTGATTGAGGCGATGGCACATCATCATCGCTTCGGCGGCCGCGGTGGCTTCATCGAGCAGCGAGGCATTGGCGATCTCCAGGCCGGTCAGATCGCAAACCATCGTCTGGAAATTCAACAGCATTTCGAGTCGGCCCTGGGAAATCTCGGCCTGGTAAGGCGTGTATTGTGTGTACCAGCCCGGGTTTTCGAAAATGTTTCGCTGGATCACCGGCGGCGTGATGCAGTCGGAGTAACCCATGCCGATGTAGGAGCGAAAAACCCGGTTCTTCGCGGCAATCGAGCGAAGTTCGCCCAGGACGCCGAATTCGCTGCGGCCATCGGGCAGATGCAGCGGCCGCTGGAGCCGAATGCTGGCCGGCACCGCGGCGTCCGTCAGCGCGTCGAGGCTGGCATATCCCAGTTCTTTCAGCATTCGCCGGGCGTCGTCGTCGCCGGGGCCGATGTGGCGGCGAACAAATCGGTCGGGGTGTTTCAACGATTCCATCAGCGCGGGAGCGGGAGGTTGGGCTTCCGTGGGCGGGTCTTCTTCACTCGTTTCCGTCGCGAACATGGAGGGAAAGTAAGCGGCGTCGGCGGCAAAGCAAGCGGCAAAAAGGTGCCAAGCTCAAAGTTCGAGGGTGAGTTCAAGAAGGGTAGCCGCCGACGTAAGCAGGCGGATTCTGGCACGAAAAACAGTTCCGTCTCGTAACCTCGGCGGCTACGGCTCTTGCGACGATTCTTGAACTCACCCTGCTCAAAGTTCAAAGGTTCAGAGAATGGCCAGTTCCAAACCCCAAGCTCCAAAAGCTCCGGTCTCTCCAGGTTTCTTGGGGCTTGGAGACTTGAGGATTGGAGCTTGTTTTGAGCTTTGAGCTTTGAGCTTTGAGCTTTGGATTTGGCTCTGGCGATAACGCTGGATTGCGTTAGACTCCGATCGTGTCGAGCCAACGTCAACGGCCGATTGTCATCGCTGTCGCCATCATCACGGCGGCCTGGGTGGTGGCCTGGGCGGGTTATGCCATTGCGAAGAATTCGCGGATGACCGCGGACAAGGTGCGGGCTTATGCCCGGGCGGTGGGTCTCAACCAGATGTCGGGTGACGCGCGGGCAAAGGCGATCCGCGAGCTGGCGGCGAAATTGAACAAACTCACGCCCGAGGAGCGGCGGAAAGCCCGGGTCGAGCGAGTCCCGCAAACGTGGTTTGAAGCGATGACCGAGGAGGAGAAGGGGACGTTCATCGAGTTGACCATGCCGACCGGTTTCAAGCAGATGCTCGCCTCCTTCGAGCAATTGCCGGAAGAACGGCGACGCCGGGCCATCGGCGACGCCCTGAGGCGGCTCAAGGAGGAACAGGAGAAGATGAAAGAAGACGGCGAGGCGCCCTCGGAGGCGACCACCAATGCGCCACCCGTATTGAGCAAGGACTTGCAGGAGAAAGTTACAAAAATCGGCCTGAAAACTTTTTACAGCGAAAGCTCGGCGCAGACCAAGGCCGAGATGGCGCCCTTGCTCGAGGAATTGCAACGGACGATGGAGAGCGGGCGGATGTTTCGTGGAGGGCGATGAGTCAGGATTCTGAGGTGCCAATGGTCAGTGGTCAGTGGTCAGTGGTTAAAACAACTGACCAGGGACAACGGACGACTGACAGATCGGCCTTCACTTTGATTGAACTGCTGGTGGTGCTGGCGATCATCGGCATTCTGGCAGGCTTGCTCTTGCCGGCGGTAAGCAAAGCAAAAGAGGCCGGCCGCGCGACAGCCTGCCTGAGCAACCTGCGGCAAATCGGCATCGCGTTGCAGCTCTACGTGCAGGACAACAACAACCGGCTGCCGGTGATGCGCGACAAATCTTTCGACACGAATGCGGTGCCGACAAATACATTGCCGGGCGTTGATGTTGTTCTCTCGAATCACGTCGGTTCGGTGAAAATTTTGCGATGTCCTTCCGATCGCAAGCAACTTTACGAACAGACCGGCTCCAGTTATTCATGGAACAGTCTGCTCAACGGCCAGGACGCCGAGCATTTGAAGGTGCTGAACATGGATTTCGATCCGCATCAGATTCCCGTTTTCTTCGACAAAGAGGCATTTCACCAGGCGCGCGGCGCGAAGAAGGGCGTGAATTACCTTTACGCCGACGGGCACATCCGCAACCTGCTGGCGATGGAAGGAACGAAGTGAACGGATTTACGATTGACGATCCAGGAGTTAAAAAGTGATTCGCCTCTGTGGCCTTTCCAAAAGCTTCGGTGAACGCGTCGCGGTGGTCGATCTGACCTTGCACGTGCGCGCCGGTGAGATTTTCGGGCTGCTCGGCCACAACGGCGCCGGCAAAAGCACGGCCATCGGGATGATGCTGGGCCAGGTCTGGCCGACGGAGGGCGAGGTTCATGTCTGCGGGCACGACGTGACGCGGCGGCGCCAACTCGCGCTGCAAAGGGTCGGCGCAATCTTTGAAACGCCGGTGTTCTACGACTATCTCAGCGGCTGGCGGAACCTGGAGATTCTGAGCCATTATACCGCGCCGACGCCGCCGGAGCGAATCCGCGAAGTAATCGAGTGGGTCGGGCTGACAGGGCGCGAAAAATCGAAGGTGAAAACCTACTCGCATGGAATGCGGGCGCGGCTGGCGTTGGCGCAGGCGCTCTTGCCCCAGCCCCAACTGCTCATCCTCGACGAACCGGGCGACGGGCTCGATCCCGAAGGCATTCATGAGATGCGGCAAACCATCCGGCGACTGCGCGGCGAACTGGGTCTGACGATTTTTTTGTCGTCGCATTTGCTCAACGAAGTCGAGCAGCTTTGCACGCGCATCGCCGTGATGAGCCAGGGACGGAAAGTGTTTGAAGGTTCGCTGGCGGAAGCGAAGCAGACGAAAGATTGGGTGCGGCTGCGGGTGAATGATTTTCCCAAGGCCGTCACAAAGTTGCGCGGGGAAAAGCTCATCGTGGACGAACGCGACGGACAATTCGTGGCGCTGGCGCCGGATGTCGGCACGGACCAGATCGTGCGCCGTCTGGTGGAGCAGGGGATGGCGGTTTATGAGATCGCGCGACACGAACAGACGCTCGAGGATTTTTATCTCGGATTGATGCGGAATGACCCTAATCGTTAAACCGTTAAAAGCGTTGAAGCGTTAACGATTCAACGATTCAACGATTCAACGAATGAGCATGTTTTACTTACAACTGCGCAACGAACTCTGGAAGTTGTTCGCCAAAAAGCGGACCTACATTGGCTTCCTGATGTTTCTCCTGGCGCAGAATGTCATCATTCTGTTGTTCCGATTCACCAACGGCCCGCGCGTCAACATGATGCGCACGCTGGAAGGCAACGGTTACCTGGCGCAGGAATATATCTCGGCATTGACGGTCGCTACGTTCATGCTTCTGCCCATTGCCTATATTCTGCTGCCGCTATACGTGTCGCTCATCGGCGGCGATCTGGTGGCGAAGGAGGCCGAGGACGGCACGCTGCGGATGATTTTGTCGCGGCCGATATCGCGGGTGCGCCTGCTGATGCTGAAATGGCTGGCCGGCGCGATCTTTTCCTTTACGCTGGTGATGGCGTTGGGATTGTTCGGAGTGGCGTTCGGCTCCCTTTGGTTTCCGTGGAAAGGACTTTTTGTGCTCATTCCCGGCGAACTGTTCAGCGTGTTTGATGCTTCGAGCGGCTGGCAACACTACGCCGCGGCGCATCTGATGATGGCGACGAAGGCGTGCACGGTGATGGGCCTGGCGTTCATGTTTTCCTGTTTCAACGTGAAGCCGGCGGCCGCGACGATCCTCGCGCTGTCGTTCGTCTTTGTAAACTTCATCATGCAGAACATTCCCTACTTCCGCGATTTGCAGCATTGGTTTCTCACGTATCACCTGAACATCTGGCAATTCCTGTTCGCCCAGCCGATTCCGTGGTGGAGGATTGGCGAGTCCCTGAGCATTCTGCTCGGCTTCAACCTCACCTTTCTGGTCATCGGCGCCACGGCGTTCCAGGTGCGGGACATCAAGTCGTGAGACGGGCGCTTCGAAAGTCCCGGAGCGCAGGCACATAAACCCACCCTAACCCCTCCCAAGAGGGGAAGTTGCATTCACGGCGCCGAACCAGTGCTCCCCTCTCGGGAGGGGTGGGCGGGTTGAACTGTGTTCGTTTGGCACGCAGCCAGGGCTTGGTCATTGTCTTGAGCTTTGGGCTTTGAACTTGGGGCCTCGCCAGACGCTCGCCCTAATCGAAGCTCCAGAATTTCCGCTCTGTCGAGAGTTGCTGTTGCAGCGAGATGAGTTGGGAATTCAAACAACGCACATGTTGCACTTTCTGGCCGGTTCGTGCTAATTACGCTCCGTGTGTCACCTGTCTAATCGGAGCTGCCTCGACCGAAGTACCGGAGGAATCTTGGCGAAGAACGGGTGCGTGTGTTGGTCCCGTAGCCGAAGAGCGGAATGAGCATTGACCGCGCAATGCAGCAAGCCGCTTTGGGAGAACGAAACGAATCCCAGACCCGCTTCGAATTGATTGACCCGGCGCTTGCGCGGTGCGGCTGGCGGCCTGGCTCCGACATCAAGGTCGAGGAAACGGCTGCGCCGGTGGATATCATCTACGGCAAAGGCAAACGCCGCCCGAAAGGCCGCACGGATTACGTTTTGCGGCGGTCACTCACAACCGAAAGTGAGCCGATTGCTCTCGCCATTCTCGAAGCCAAGCGCGAGGGACGCCCGCCCGAACACGGCTTGCAGCAAGGAAAGAGCTACCGAGTCGGCAAGCTCCACAACGTTCCGTTCGTGTTCTCCACGAACGGACACCAGTTCGTGGAATACGACGAGGAAACCGGCGCTACGTCCGAGCCTCGCCCGATGTTCGAATTTCCCACGCCCGACGGACTGATTCAGCGTTACCTGACCGCGCGCGGTCTGCCAGCCCCCGCCGCCAAGGAAATGAAGCTGCTCCACACGCCCTACCAGCAGGGTCGCGATTCTCTTCGCTATTATCAGGACGCCGCCGCGCGGGCCGCGCTGGAAAAAGTTATCCGCGCACTCGTCGCCCAAGAACTTCCGCGCGTGTTGCTGGCGCTCGGCACGGGCGCTGGCAAGACCCGCATCGCCGCCACGCTACTGCGTCGCATCTTCGACGCCGGGTTCATGGGGCGCGGACTGTTCCTCTGCGACCGCACCGAACTGCGCGACAACGGCCTCACAGATTTCCAATCCGCGTTCGGCAACGACGCCGCCGAAGTGGACACGAAAAATCCGCAGAAAAACGCCCGGGTCCTCATCGCCACGTATCAGACTTTGGACCGCGACCAGGGCGGCGAGGACGCCAAGTTCTTCCTCAAGCACTACCCGCCCGGTTACTTCGATGTCATCGTGATTGATGAATGCCATCGGTCGGCGTGGGGCGACTGGCATTTCATTCTGGAGAACAACAAGCAGGCCATCCAAATCGGCCTCACCGCCACGCCGCGCCAGATTCGGTTGCCGGAAGTGAAGGACGAAGAAACCCGGCGCAAGATCGAGGAAGACCGCCGTTTGCTCGCCGACAATCTCCGTTACTTCGGCGAACCGGCTTACGAATACACCTACCAACAAGGCGTGGCGGACGGCTATCTTGCCCCGGCGGACCTGGAAACTTACGACCTGTTCCACGACCAGCAGGAGTTACCGGAGCGCGTGCGCGGCGTCTATCGCGACGACGTGGCCGACAAGCAACTGACCAACGCCCTGACGGGCGCTGATGTTGCCGCCGAGGCTGTCGCCCCGCGCACCGAAGGCGCGTCGCTCGAATCGCGCCTCATCATGCCGGAGCGCGTGAAAGCCATGTGCGCACACTTCTTTGAGCGCCTGCTGAAAACCGGAGATGACGACCCGCTGCAAAAGACCATCCTCTTTTGCGCGAGCGATCACCACGCCGACCTTGTGGCCAACGAACTGAACGCGCTCTACGCCAGGTGGTGCCGCGATCACAAACAGAAGCGCCTGCAAACCTACGCCTTCAAGTGCATGTCATCCGTCGGCGGGCAGACGCTCATCCCGGATTTCCGCGCCCGTCAGCGGTCGCACATCATAGCCACGACCAAAGACCTGCTGACCACCGGCGTTAACGTGCCGTGCGTCCGCGACATCGTTTTCTTCCGCTACGT
>DASPXS010000051.1:0-5828 GCA_035637175.1 Haliangiales bacterium
TCTCATGCAAACAAGAATCATCTTGCTACCGTCTGGCACCTCGCCGCTCGCCATGCCCTGAAACAAAATAGTCACTCGCCAACGCCGGTCAATCGAAACATCCGGCTCTCTGATGTTGAAGTGCGACAAAGAACTCTGTGCGGTCGCTTCAAACTCGCGTCCATCGGGCCTCAAGACCGCCACTGTCTCGCGCCGCTCCTTCCAGCCTGCGGGCGGCACGGACAGGTCGGGGTGAACGATCAATACACACCCCTCGGGATTGTATGTCGCTGCGCAGGCAGAATGTCCTCTCCACAGTAATCAAGGCGACGCACTCCATAGTGGCCTAACGATCAAGCTCACCGACCGCCGAGCCCTGACTTGTCAAAGTTCCAAAACTCCAAGGTATCAGTCCCAAACGCAAACGGCGGTTCGGTGCAGCGCCCTTGTTCGGCGACGTGTTCTGCATACTCAAAAAATCTCCGGTCAAATCTGTCCCGACTCGCCGAGCGTTCCGGCCGCGCTACGGCGCCCGGAACGATAACCGCGAATCACGCGAAATACACGAAAAGAAATCCGCGCCCGTCCTGGTAAAAAACATGAACCGCTAATCTGCGCTCATCCTCGCTAATCTGATCAGCGCCGATCAGCGAAGATAAGCGGTCAAAATTTTTTCCTAGGCAACTCGAAGGAGTTTCTCGCTCCCGGCCGTGCGGACGCCGCCGAACGACCCAAGCTCAGCGACCCGGCCCACGAGGGCGTTCGATTGCAACCTGGACGCGATGGCCGGGTTCGCTGCAGCGCATGGTTGAACGAAGCCGCTTCGCGGAGTTCGCGCCAACGCAGTTTTGACATTTTCATTAGATTCGAACACACTTCCATGATGAACTCAATTTGGCAGATTCCTCGTGCCACCTGCACCGCAATAAATCCAGTAGCCAAATTTTGAGGAATCTGCTACTTTTCCATATCTTTTGCAGGGGGTTTAAGGGGGACTTTTCAGATTCGTCAGCTTTGCCGTTCCCGCCTGGCTTCGTCCAACAGTCGAGTAAGTCTCCGCGTTCACCGGTTTTTCACGAGCTCAGGTCGTACTCGCGGAGACCTACTCGACTATAGGTTAGGCCGACAGATCATGTCACTGCGTCCTCTCCGTCTGTGCCTCTTTCACGCCTTCGGCTACGGCACGCGCCACCGTCTTGACTGCACCCTGCGTGCCCTCGGCCAAATCATTGATGGCGTCTGTCGCTACCGGCACTTGCTCTGCCGCCGTGTATCGAGCAACTGAACCCATGAAGCCGAACATGCACATGACGCCGCCGACGAAAAGCAGCGGCATCCCGACGAAGCAGCACCAAAACAGACGTGGCGAACCGCCGCCGCCAAAGGCCGAGAAGAAACTGGCCATGCCGATGATGAGGAAAATGAGACCAACCGATGCAACGACCAGACCTATGATGCGCAGGAAGGAGCGCGTCCCTTTGTGTTTTGGAGTTTGTAGTTTGCTCATAAATTTAAATGCGCGTAGTCGGTCTAACGTCGGATCAGCCACGCCGGGCCGAGGACTGGAGCCAACCCGCGACTTCCCGGCAAACCCGAAGCGTTTCCCGGCGTTGGCTGAAGCGATCTGGTTCGGCAATCCAAGGTTCATCGACTCAGAACTCTCCGGCCAAAATCTCCGGACTCGCCGCAGCGTCCGGCCATGCCACTGCGCTGGGAAGGTAGCCGCAAAACACGCAAAATACACGAAAAGAAAACCGAAAAGAAAACCACGTCGGCGCGATACCTTGCGGCCTACAAATTCAACAGGAGGTAACCGAAATACTCAAATCCCATGCGCTAAGTCGCCGCATCAACTCCGCTGGCATCCGAAACCAATCGAACTCGCCAGTGACGCCGTGCGGGTGCTGCGGTGTGACGTGGTAAACAATATCAACCCACGGATCGAACTGCGGTCGGAGGCTCGGAAGGTGGGATGCGAATGGCTCGATGATGTCCGCCAGCGCGTAGAGCCGCGCGGTCGGATCACCGTCAGTGTGGCTCTTGGGGGAGTCAAGCGTCCCTGTGTGATGTGTGGTCTCATGCCAGCTACCGTCGTCGCCCTGTCCCTGTGTCCTGCTCTCGCGGATTCGGGTCGGCTGCACGCCAAGGGCCGCCGTGATGGTCGTCGCGCTGTTGGTGTTTTGGCAAGTGCTTCGGATACGTCGGCGACGCAAAAGCCTTTGACAGAAGCTCCCGAAGAGTCACCCGCGCAGCGTCAATGAATCGGCAGGGCGCAAAAGCAATTTCCAATTTCTTATCAGTTTTGAAGTGGACGCGGCTTACGTCCCGCCTCTCAAGTTTTTTCGTCCCGCTTTTTTGGCGCTTCGTCACTTCCGGTTGGCTTTTACGCGTCAAAGGAGTCTGCTCTTCCCCGGGATGAGGATTGAAACCAGGCTCAGTCCGGCGTATGAATGAGCCGTTACATTTGACCAGCGCCATTCACAGCACCCGGGCGGAAACGGCGCGCTCGTTGCGACGGCGCCGAATCGTCTGGCTGGGCGTCGTCGGGTGGACGGTCTTTGTGGGCGTGGCCGTGTGGTGGTGGTTGCAAGGCAACGCGGGCCCTTCGGTGTGGATCGTTCATGAGGCCGACCCACTCCAACCCGCGGTTGCGGAGAGGTTCCATGCCTTTTTCCGGACCGACATCGGTTTGCAACGTGCTTATCCCTGGGTTCTGTTTGGTCCTTACGTCGCCCTGGTCGCTCTGTATTTCCCTTTGGAACGTGGCCGGCTCCGGTTGAGTTTGCCCCTGAACGCTGCGATGTGCGCGGCCTTTGTCGCCGCTTCCCACGCGATCAATGCCCGCACCAGCTTAACGGGCGCGAAAATGGGGATTGTCACGTCGCAACGCAGGGCTGACCTGCCGCCCGGCAGCCGCAAGACAAACGGAGTTCAGATCGAGATTGTTAAAACCGACGCAGGAAATCTGCTGCGCGAACTCATGCCAAAAAGTCCGGCTGACGAAAAACCCGCTAATCGCGCCCTCCCGGACACCACGGCCGCAGGTCGTCCGGAAATTTCGGACCCCAGCCTGACAAACCTGCTTGCTTATCTGCCTCATGGCTTCAAACCTCCGGTGCCGCCTTCGGGACTGTCGAAGTTGAGCCTCCTGTCCATCCTGCTCGACCTGCTGGCCTATGGCGCGGTCGTCAGTCTGGCACACTCGGTTCATTTTTATCGCCGTTTCCGCGAGCGCGAACATCGCGCGCTGTTCCTCGAATCGAACCTCGCCAATGCCCGACTCAACGCGCTCAGAGCGCAGTTGCAGCCGCATTTCCTTTTCAACAGCTTGAATGCCATCGCCGCCTTGCTCCGTCGCGATTCACGTCTGGCCGAAGCGACGCTCATGTCGCTGAGCGAGTTGCTGCGCCTCGCCCTCAGCCAGTCCGAGAAGCAGGAGGTATCCCTCCGCGAGGAAATGACGTTCGTCCAGCGTTACCTGGAAATTCAGCAAACCCGATTTGGCGACAAGCTGCGGATCGAGCAGGATATTGAGCCGGGGACATTGGATTGCCTGGTGCCCACGCTCCTGCTCCAGCCGCTGGCCGAGAACGCCCTCCGGCACGGCATTGAGCCCGCCGAAAACGCCGGCCTTGTGCGGCTGACGGCGCACCGGCGGGACGGAAGCCTGGTCCTGACTGTGGAAGACGACGGAGTTGGCTTCAGCAGCAGCGCCATCGACTTGCGCCGGCCGAAAACGCCAGGCCCCCAGACCAACACGGCCTCATCACTGGTTGCGATCGGCACGAATCCCGCCGTTGGCTCGAGCGGCGGAACCGGAATTGGCCTGACAAACTTGCGGGCCCGCCTCGAGACCCTTTTTGGCGCCCAACAAAAACTCGAGCTGATCCCTCGTCCCGAGGGAGGCGTCACCGTGCGCATCGAAATTCCCTGGCGCCCGGCGACGCCGTTCGAAACTCCCGGCTCTGACTCTTGCAAGCCTTCGTGAAGGTCCGCGCCATCATCGCCGACGACGAACCGCTCGCGCGCGAACGGGTCCGTTCTCTCCTCGCTGAGGAACCGGACGTGGAAGTCGTCGCGGAATGTTCCAATGGGGCGCAGACTCTCAAGGCGACGCAGGAACACCGGCCCGACCTGCTCTTTCTGGATGTGCAAATGCCCCGGCTCAATGGGTTCGAAGTGCTCGAGGCCCTTGAGCCGGACCAGATCCCGGTGGTGATTTTTACAACCGCTCACGACGACCATGCCATCCGGGCATTTGAAGTCAACGCGCTCGATTACCTGCTCAAGCCCTTCACCGAAGCGCGCTTCAACAGGGCAGTCCAACGCGCGCGGGAGCAGTTGGGAAAAGGCCACCGGCGAGGGCCGGATCGGCAGCTCGCGGCGCTGCTCAACCACGTTCATGCGGCCACCGCCGGCGGCGGACGCATCCTGATTAAATCCCCGGAGCGCATTGTGTTTCTCAAGCCCGAAGAGATCGATCACGTGGAAGCTGCCGGAAACTATGTCGTTCTGCACGTGGGCAAGGATCGCCACATCGTGCGCGAAACCACCGCGGCCATGGAGGCCCGGCTCGCGCCGGCCGGGTTCATGCGCATCAGCCGCTCAATCATCGTGAACCTGACTCGAATTCGCGAGGTCCAACCCCTCGGGCCTGGCCAATACTCTGTCCTGTTGAAGAACGGCATTCACTTGGACATGACCTGCAGCCTCAGCGACCTTCAATCCCGCCTCTCTGAAGTTTGACCAAATCCTCCTCGTCCTCCTTCTCGATCGCACAACTCAGAGTATTCGGACATTCGGGCTTCGGATTTCTTTCGGACTGCGTCATTCGTCATTCGTCATTCACCTTTCTCGTCCCGTTCCTTGCCTCTTTCGTCCCGAATCTTCCATTCCTTGGTCACAATCCAGTCGTGGCAAAAGCGTAACCCGGTCAATAGTTTCGCGAAATTGAAGGCAAATCGAAACCGATGAAAACGAAATACTTGGTGCTGGGAACAGGTGTGTTGATCGCGGCATGTGGACTGTGGTTCGGGCGGGCGGCCTGGCGCGCGCATCAACAACTTGTCACCTTGAACGTGCGCAATCTACCGCTCGCCGATGTCTTGCGCAAAATCGAAAGGCAGACCTGGAAAAAAATCCGCGTGGAAAAGAACCTGGACGCGCGCATCACCCTTCACGTTTCAAATAAACCACTGTCGTACGTGCTGGATAGACTCGCCGAACAAGCCGGCGCGCGCTGGTCCACTCTATACGCCGTCTATGACTCTGGCCGCGCGCTCAAGGCGCTGGATACCGCGTTATGCGGCGATGGCAAGCTCGAGCCCGCAGGTTGGACGAAGCTTGCGCCAAACCCACCGGCGTTGAAGCCGCCCGGCCCGGACGAAATCGGCCCGCATCCCCACCCTGGTCCAGCCCCTGGCGATTCAGGGCCAATGGCAGGGCAACGCGGGATGATGATGTTCAGACACACCGGAAACGGCGCCACGGTCATGCAGAACCCCAATGGTCAAGTGGAGTTCTGGTCGGCCGAGGAACTGGTGATGGAATCAGCGTTGTACGCCCGACTCGGCAGCGAACGCAGCGAGACGGCCACGTCCGCGGCGGCTGCGGAGACAGCGCGCAAAGTTAAAGGACGATGGACGACATACCTGGCTTTCCGCAAGTCAAGCATGGGAATGGCCGGGCCCCCGCCCGGCCGGCCCGGACTGGACCCGGTCAAGCGAGACCCGAACGATCGCTTCGCCAGGCTCACACCCGAACAGCGGGTAGCGCGCGCGCGCGAACGCCTGGAGTTAAACCTGGAGTTAAACCAGAAATGACCACTCGAGCACCGCAATCAAATTCCA
>DASPXS010000052.1:0-4638 GCA_035637175.1 Haliangiales bacterium
CCAGCAGCGCGATGGGCACCCCGCCGGACATCCTTTGCCGCAAGTTGCAAAAACGCTACGGCCCGGCAGGGCTTCGCTGCGAGTATCGCTCATTCAGGTCGGTCAAAGACCTGAGACAGCCGGGCGGCCACTTGTAAAACGACACAGACCATCAGGAGAGTCACCGCCGCGCGGTCGCGTCGCGACGGCAAACGCGAGAGCGGCGTGGTCAAGACCATTGTGCCCGTCAACGCAGTCAACGCGAATTCTGTGTGCCCGGCCATCAGCCATGAAAACGGCGCAATGAATTCCAGCGGACGAAATCGGTAGGCGAGGCCGATCAGAAAGATCAGCGCGAGCGGTCCGAAGTAACCGAGGGTCCAATACGGGTTTGGAAGGCGGGAGAACCGGCGTCCCAGCGCGACGCCCACGGTTCCCAGAATAACCACGCCGCCTGTTTCGAGCCACGGATTCATTTGCCCTTCGCGTTCGGCGTGCTTCCGCCAGACTCAGCGTCGCCTGTTGATTCGACAGCGCGGTCGCGGAGGTATCACGCGATGTCCGCCTGGCTCTCCAGTTCGTGGGAGGTATTCGCCATTTGAAGCTTGAGAGTCTGCCGGGGGTCGCTGACCGACGGCACCCAATGACTTGGTCGCCCTGGTTTGAACGCGCGCCGTTTTCTGTGTTCAAAGGGGGGACGATTGTGCTAGATATGGCGCCGTGAAAACGAGCCACTTGAACGGAATCAGAACTATGAAAGCAGATTTCCTTTTTCCGCTGGCGGTCGCCGCGTTGCTAGCCGGATGCGCCACCGCGCCCAAGAGCGACGTTTACACGTATCGAACGGATGTCGGGGGGCCGCCGGTTGATCTCATCGTGGACAATGAACTGGACAGCGGCGACAAGCCAACCGAGTTGATCTGGCTCAACGCGTCGCGCATTCGCCAGGGCGCCTGGAATGCGAAGTATTACCTGGAAGTCCGCTACGAGGCCCTGCCCCAAACAGGTCTGCTCGACATTGCCCCGGGAGAAACGCTCGTGCTGACCGTGGACGGCCAGACCATGAAATTCGGCGGCGTCGGCAGTCTGAATGAACGGAAGGAAGGGCGAAGCACTCTGGTTGAGCACGCCATCTACGAAGCCAAAGTTGACGACCTGCGCAAAATCGCCAAAGCGAAAGAGGTCAAAGTGGACATCGCGGGCAGTCAACGCACCGTGCACCGCGAGTTCAAGCCGGCGAACATCGAGAAGTTTCGCAACTTTGTGCTGACGTATACGGGGTTTTGAGGAGAGAACGGAGTGGTGGAGTATTGGAGTGGTGCCGATTACTCCCATACTCCATCACTCCATCATTCCACTCCCTACAGCCATCCCACGCCCGGATACTTTTTCTGCAAGGTTGATTTGAGTTTCGGATAACTGTTTGCTTTGAACGCCGGCCAGTTGAACGTCGCTTCGAGTCGCTTGCCGTCGGGCGCGCAAAGCCAGAGTTTCACCGGCAATTTACCCTCGCAAATGTGCGGGTGCGTCTTCAGTTGAAAACATTCGTGCAGTTTGACCTGCAGCTCCGGTGAATTCGGTTCGCCACTCTCGTCCCGCGCGCTTTCCGCGTAGAGCAATTTGAGTTTTCGACCGTCGGGCCAGGCAACAGTTGGCGGCGCCAGCTCATCGAGCCAGTCGAGTTGCTCCCGGGCCAGACGCTTCAGAAATTCTTCGCGGACATGCGTCGCCTGCGCTTCTTTCACCAGCGTCAGTCCGTGGAACGCGCGCGCCAGACAGTCAGAGATCGCTGCTTCGTCGAATGGCGGGAATTCCAACTCCGGCACGGCTGCGCACACCAGGTTCACCCGCGCGATGAACTGCTTTACGTCGTGGTTGATGAGCGGCAACTCGAAATAACCTTTGCGATGCGCCTCCGCCAGGCACCGGCCTGCCGCCACCGGGTCAACCTCACGCTGGTGCTCGTGGTGAATCACCAGGTCCTGAAACCGCACCAGCTTCAGGGCGGCGACGCGCTTGTGTGTCCGGTCGAAGAGATGTTCGACGGCGGTGGTGAGTTGGGTGGGGAACATTTCCTCGATCCATTGCTGTTTTACCGCCGTGGCCAGGCCGAGCAACGTGAGGTTTTCAGAAGCGCGCGACTGGATTTCGCGAATTGTCGCCGCGACAAACAGGGACGCGTTCTGCACCACGCTCTCGCGCATCAAGGTTCCGTGCCGGCCTTCGGTCAGGTCGCAATCCAGGGTCCCCTGACTGCGCCGCGCACAAAGCTGGTCGATGAACCCCGCCAGGACGCATTTCAGGAGCGCGTCGTCGGTCCCTTTCGAGTTTCGGGTCCGAGGTTCGGGTTCCGGAATCCGGGATCCAGGATTCGTGGTCGCTGGCGACGGACCGCTGGCTGCGGACGACGGACCGGGAGGGGCTTCTTTGGCTGCGCTGCCCGGCTCTGCGGGTTGGACCAGGCGATTTCTGGCGGCCAACTGCAGGATTTGCTCGAAGGTCTGTTCCACCTGCCGCGCGGTCTGCGCGTGAAGGCCGTAGCGCCGGCATTGTTCGACGCTGAAATTATTTTTCTTCGCGAATTGATAGGCCCGCATCAGCGTGAAGAAGTCCGAATCCTGGCTCGCTTCAAATAATTCGCGCGCTTCAGCGATGTGTTTGTCGTCGCGCCCCGTGCGCAACAACAAATCGCGCCCGCTCACCAGGGCCGCGCACAAGGCCGCCGCCGGCACGCACCCGTGCTTCGCCGCTTCGACCAGCATCCGCGAATAACGCGGGTGCATTGGCAAGCGAAGCATTTGCCGGCCGATGGGAGTGAGATCGGAATCCTCAGTCGAATGGCCGCGCGGGATCGTCGGTACGCGTCCATGATGCGCTTCCCCCTCACCCCGACCCTCTCCCCCTCCGAGGGGGAGAGGGTCGGGGTGAGGGGGAGGTTCATGGGCAGGGAGTAATGCCAATCGCCGGCGACTGAATTCGCCGCCACGCTGAGTGCTTTTCACCCTCTCCCCCGGGGAGAGGGCCGGGGTGAGGGGGCAAGTACCGGAATCATTCGAGACGGCCCTGAGTGCTCCCAACGTCCGCAATAATTTCTCCGCTCGCTCAACCGCCAACGGGTCGGGTTTGTCGAGCCAGTCGAACTCGACGGCGCGTCGAATGCCCAACGAATGCAAGAGCAGCACGACTTCCGCCAGATCGCTTCGTTGGATTTCCGGTGTGTTCCGCTCGGGCCGATTCAGATGGCCGCTCTCGGTCCAAAGGCGATAGCACGTTCCTGGCGCCGTCCTGCCGGCGCGCCCTTTGCGTTGCTCGGCCGAGGCGCGGCTGATCTCCTCGATGAACAGCGTGCTGATGCCGCGTTCGGGGTCGTAACGCGCGACGCGCGCCACACCGCTGTCCACCACATGCCGGATGCCTTCAATGGTTACGGAGGTCTCCGCGACATTGGTCGCGACGATGACCTTGCGCAGCGGATTGGGTTGAAAAGCCAGGTCCTGGTCCTCCGGCGGCAAATCGCCGTACAACGGAATCAATGCCACGCGTTCGCCCAACCGCGCGGCCCGGACGGCGCCGAGGGTCGCGTTGATTTCAGCCATGCCGGGCATGAAGACGAGGATGTCCCCCGGTTCGCCGGCGTTGACGATCCGTTCCACGGCGTCGGCGGCCTGCTCATGGATCGGCCGCTCATCCTTGCGGTCCAGGTAATGGACTTCGACCGGAAAGCTTTGGCCTTCGGAATGGAGGACCGGCGTCCCGCCTTTCTCTCCGATGAAACTCCTCGTCTTTTCTTTTTCGGGCGGGCGGGATGCCGGCCCTGCGTTGTCGAGATATTCCGCCACCGGCTCGGCGTCGAGCGTCGCGGACATCACGACCATTTTCAAATCGGGCCTCTCGGTTTGCTGAAGCTGTTTCACCAGGGCCAGCGCAACGTCGCTGAGCAGATTGCGCTCGTGGAATTCATCGAACAGGATGATGCCGATGTCCGACAACGTCCGGTCGTCCTGCAACCAGCGCAGCAAAATGCCTTCGGTCACAAAACAGATGCGGGTGCCGAGCGAGGTCTGGTCGTCAAAGCGAATCTGGTAACCGACCTCCTCTCCGAGCCGGCAACCGCGTTCCCAGGCGACGCGCGCGGCGACCGTGCGGGCGGCCACGCGCCGGGGTTGGAGCACGACGATGCGCATCGGGCGCGGAGCGGGGAGGGCGGTCCGTGGAGCGTCCAGCAGTCCCGCGTCGAGCAACATTTGCGGCACCTGCGTGGTTTTGCCGGAACCGGTGGGCGCAACCAGCACCAGCCGGTTGTCGGACCGAAGCGTTTCGACGATGGACGAATGGATTTGCCAGATGGGAAGAGAGGAATTCATGGCAACAGCGCGAAGATCGGAGCGCCGGAACCCGCTGTAATGTCACTCAAAATTTCAGGTGCCGCAGCGCCAGCGCCGCGATGGTCAACACCAGCATCAGGCCGTTGGGCATGAATTTTTTGGTCTTGGTCAGGCGCATGGCGAAGAACACCAGCAGCACGGCCAGAATGATGTCGGCGACATACGGCTGGAAAATCACCCGGATGGCGCAGAGAATCAGCGCCGCGGCAAAGGCGGCCGAGGCGATCAGCGAAGCTTTGCTGCCGGCTTTCAGAAAGCCGACCAGGCCGCCGAC
>DASPXS010000053.1:0-10368 GCA_035637175.1 Haliangiales bacterium
CACCTGTTGATCGCGCAAATCAACCTCAATCCCGATCAGGAATGGTCGGACTCATCGGCCGCGTGGCGTTTCCTGCGCGTTCGCAACGGCTCAGCTTACTGGATGGGTGCCTGCCGGTTCCGTTCCCTCGCCGAGGGCGACCTCGTACTGCTCGCGCCTCGAGTCAGGGGAATCATACGTGCCAGCAAGTTGAACGATGTTTTGTTGCAGGGATTCTCATTTGTGCCCGAATTGCTGGGCGGCCTCTTTACCCTTCGCGAACGTCATTTCTTCGACTGCTGCGCCCCCGAGGCGCTCGGCAACGTTCGGTTTTTCCCCGCCGCAAATCCTCTTTCCCGACGGCTCGGCGCCGTCGCGTCGCGCGAAGACGCGCAGGCTTTTGTGCAGCGCGCGGAGTTGCTGGCATTGACCGCGACCGTTTTCGAGGCGCCCCTGGCGCGCCGCAATCCAGCCGCCGAGTTCCGGTCGTCGGCGCAGCGCCGTTGTTGGGAGATTATCAATGGGATGCCGGATACCGAATTCATCAAATACTCGCTTGAAGAACTCGCTCGCGATTGCCGCTGCAGTCCCCGACAGTTCAGCCGCCTGTTGCGAAAACATTTCCGCACCTCCGGCCGCAATTGGCAGACGCGGCTGCGCCTGATCAAGGCCGGCCAACTGCTGTGCGAGACCACGCAGCCGGTCGGACAAATCGCCCTCGGGACCGGCTTCCGGGACATGAGGCGATTCAGTTCCCAGTTCAAAGAAAGCTTCGGCATGACGCCTTCCCGCTGGCGTCGAACATGGAAGCGACAAGCCACCGCCTACAGCCAACCGCCGGTCAAACCCGCGGACGCCGGCGCGCCCGTGACAGCGGAGCAAGGGAACCCGGACACCCAAGCCGCCACTGTGACCGAATCGTAACACCGCCGCCGCGCGTTTGTCATCGCGGACCTGCACAATGGCTGCATGCTTTTGATTCCCGCGCGCAGCGTTAACCTGGCCAAGGGCACAATCGCCGTGGTATTCCTGTTTATCCTCGCGGGCGGGGTCCGCGGCCGCGGTGAACCATCGTTGGCCGAAACGCGGCTGACGCTGGAAAAGTGGATCGAGACGCGCCAGTTGATCTCCCGGAGCCGAAGCGACTGGCAATCGGACAAAGAGATGATCGAACAAACGACGCAGCTCTTCGAGCGGGAATTAAAGTCTGTTGAAGAGCAGTTGGCGGCCGTGGGCACAAACAGCGTCCAGGTGGACAAAGAGCGGGCGGAGGCCGAGGCGCTGAAAAAGTCCTCTCGAGAGGCGCTGGAGAGCGCGAAGGAGTTCGCGACCGGCCTCGAAGCCCGGATCAAGAAACTGGCGCCTCAGTTGCCGATGCCGTTGCAGGACATTCTAAAGAAGGACCTTGCCCGCACCCCGGCCGACCCGGCCAACACCCGGATGCTCGCCTCCGAGCGCGTGCAATTGCTGGTCGGCATCCTCAACGAAATCGACAAGTTCAACAACGCCTTGAACGTCTTTGGCGAACGACGGAAGAACGGGAAGGGAGAAGAGGTGGCGGTGGAGACGGTGTATATCGGGCTGGGAGCGGCGTATTTCGTCAACGACTCCGGCGATTTCGCGGGCATGGGCGCGCCGGGCGCCAATGGTTGGGAGTGGACCATGAAGCCTGAAGTGGCGCCCGCCGTGAAAGCGGTCCTGAAGATTTATCGTAACGAACGCACAGCGCAGTTTGTCACGCTGCCGGTCGCGATCCGCTGAGGCGAAACCGATTTTCTGATATTTGCATGCGTACGAAGCGACTGACCTTGCTCGCGCTGATCTTGGCCGGCCGGTTGACTGGCGAAGCCCAGGACCTGGCGGGTGTGGCCACTGGCGCCGCGGCGGATCTGCAAAAGGCAATCACCGAACTTTCCGAAGTGCGCCAGCGGCTGGAGGCCGAGCGCCTGCCGATGGCACGGCAGATTTCCGAACTCGAACAGCGGCTTATTGATCGCAAGGCGGAACTGGCCAAGGCGCAGCGTTTTCAGGAAAACCAGCTCGTCGAGTTGAACGCCCTCAAGGCCGATGCCAAGCGACAGTCGGACGAGGCCAAATACATTGACTCGGTGCTCACCGAGTACGCGCGGGCCTTCCGCTCCCGTCTCAGTTTCATTGAGGAACCGCGTTACGCGAAGATGCTGAATGACGTGGACAATGCGGCCTTGTCCTCGGACCTGTCGCCCGCGGACAAGTTTACGCAACGAGCGGTATTGCTCACGACCGCGTTGCAGCGCGCCGAAAACGCGCAGGGTGGGGAACTAATCGAGGGCAAGGCGCTCGACAAGAACGGTCTGGTGAATCAGGGCAAGGTGGCCCTGATTGGGCCGGTGGCGATGTTTGCTAGCAGCTCGGGCCAAGCCGCCGGGCTGTTACAGCAGGAGTTGAACAAGTCCGATCCCACCATCACCCATTTGGACAAGACATTGGAGGACGCAAGTCGGACCCTGGCGACGACCGGCAAGGGGGAGCTCGTGCTCGATCCCACGCTTGGCAACGCATTCAAGTTGTTCGCCCTGAAGGAAAACCTGTACGATCGCCTTAAGAAAGGGGGCATCGTCATGATTCCGCTGTTGGGTCTGGGCGTGGCGGCCATCCTCCTTGCGCTCTTCAAGTGGGTTCAGTTTTCCCGAGTGCGCCTAGCCAGCGAGGCTGACCTGCAAAAAGTGCTCAAGCATCTTGAAAATCAGCAACAGGAGCAGGCCCTGCAACATGCGCGCGGCATTTCGGGCTTGGCCGGCGAGCTTCTCGCCACGGCGGTCGCGCACGCGGACGAAAAGAAGGAATACATTGAGGAAATCATGTACGAGAAAATGCTCGGGGCGCGCACAAAACTGGAGCGCGGTCTGCCTTTCCTCGCGCTGGCGGCCACCACCGGCCCACTCCTGGGTCTGCTCGGCACCGTCACAGGCATGATCGCCACCTTCAGGCTGATCTCCAGCTTCGGCAGCGGCGATCCGAAGATGCTGGCGGCGGGTATTTCCGAAGCGCTGATCTGCACGGCGACCGGAATGGCCGTCGCCATTCCCGCGCTCCTCTTTCACGCGTTTCTCACCCGGCGCGCCAAAGGCGTCATCGGCAGCATGGAACAAACGGCCGTCGGTTTCGTCAACGGCGTGCCGCAAGCGAAAGACAAATCCGCTTACGCATGAGACAACTCAACTTCCAATAGGGCTATGCACTTGACTCAACCTGCCACCAATCGTGGTGTGCTAATGCCGGCGCAAGCCACAAGATCCTGCGTTCGGTTGAGTGATGTGCATAGGCAGAACTTCCAATGACCATGAATGAATTGTTTCAAGAAATTTGGCACACTTGGGCCAACGGCGGCTGGGTGATGGCTGCGATGGCCATACTGGCCGTGATCTTGTATGCCTCGGCCATCCATCTCCTGTTGGCGTTGTATTATCGGGGCATCACCATGGCCTCGGACCCCGTGATGCGCGGCTGGGTGTCGCAGCCCGACCACGCGCCATCACGCATCCGGGAATTGATCCGTTACACTCAGGACGAAATCCATTCGATCAAGGACATCGAAGGGCGGTTCCGCGAGGTGGAGGCGACGAACGTCACGGATCTGGACCGGCGACTCGCCTTTTTGAACGTGATGATTATCGCGGCGCCCTTGTTCGGCCTGCTGGGCACGGTGCTGGGGATGCTGCTCACGTTCAGAGCCATCGGCGTGGGCGGCAGTTCCACTTCGGACATCATTGCCAGGGGCATCAGCGAAGCCCTAGTCTGCACGCAGAGCGGAATGATGGTGGCGATCCCCGGTTTGATCATGGCGAATGTTGCCAAACGGTGGCGCAACGAGTATGTCGCGTTTCTCGTGCGGTTGGAAAGCATCTCGCTGCGTCACTTCCGCCCCGGGCTGCGCGGAATGACCCGCACGTTCGTTCGAAAGGCCGGATCGACGTCTCAGTCCGTTTCCCCGAACAAAGTTCCCGAGGTCGTGCCCGCATGAGATTCCGCCGCACGTTGGAAGAGCCGGAGGAGCCGATCGAGCTGAATCTGATTCCGCTCATTGACGTGATCATGTTCCTTCTGATCTTCTTTATCTCCACCACCAGCTTCATCGAGATGCCGGGGGTTGAGGTGGACAAGCCGCGGGCCGTCACCGCCAGCCAGTTGGAAAAGAACAGCATTATCTTCGCGATTACGCCGGATGGAAAAATCGCTTACGGCGGAAAAGAAATCGGGCTGGGCGGCGTGCGACCCACGGTCAAGCGCCTCTGCGCCAAGGACCCGTTGTCCGTGGTGATCCAGGCCGATCAAAACTCCCGTTCCGGCCTGATGGTTCGGGTGATGGACGAGGCCAAGCTCGGAGGCGCGAAAGACGTGAAGCTTGCCAGTGCGAAAAGTTCATGAATTTCGCACGCCACATGTCCCTGTTTTCGAGGCCGTTGTTGACTGGCCGCCGACTGAAACTCTCGTTCCCATGAAATTGCGCCGATCCTTATCCGAACCGGAGGCACCGATCGAGTTAAACCTGATTCCGCTCATCGACGTGATCATGTTCCTTCTCATTTTCTTCATCTCGACGACAAGCTTTATGGACATGCGCGGCATCAGTGTGGACAAACCGCAATCGGCCGGGTCCGCCCGGAACAAGAACGACACCATCCTCCTCACGGTGACGGGCAACGGCAGGATATTTTACGGCCACCAGGAGATCAGCCTTGATGGCGTCAAGCCGACCGTCAAACGGCTGTGCGCCACGGAGCCTTTGCCGGTCGTGATCCAGGCGGAGGAGAACTCCCGCTCGGGTATCGTGGTGCGCGTCATTGACGAAGCCTTGATGGGCGGGGCCAAGGACGTGAGCCTGGCCTCCCAGAAGGGATGATTTCATCCGGAACGCGAAATGCGAAAGGTCTATCAAACCGAAAAAAATCCCCTCGGCCTCCCCGTCGCGATCTTTTTTTCGGTCGGCTTCACGGCGTTGCTCTTCGGTTTCATTCCCTTCGCGCACCGGGTCAACCGTCCGCAAAGCATTCTGGAATTGCGGACCAGTCGCGCGGTGGAGCTGCCCCCGCCGGTCGAAGACACTCCGCCACCCCCTCAAATCGAGGAGCGGAAACCGCCCGAGGACCCGCCCGAACCACAGCTTGCCGAAAGCCAACAACAGATTCCCCTCAGCGCCGACCTGGATGTCGCGCTCGGTTCCGGCGGAGGGCTGATCGGTTTCGGGGAAATCCATTCGCTGACCGCAGACGCGACGGTGAAGGACGAAGCGTTCGACGTGTCCGATCTGGAAAAGCGGCCCGAGGCGGTTTCGCAGGTGGCGCCCGCCTATCCGGCAGAGTTGCGCAAGGCTAAGGTTGAAGGGTCGGTCACGCTCGTCTTTGTGCTGGGTGAAGACGGCCGCATCCAGGACGCCCGCGTCGAAAACTCTTCCCGCACCGAGTTTGAAAAGCCCGCCCTGGACGCCATCCGGAAATGGCGTTTCAGCCCGGGCATGAAAGACGGCAAGGCGGTGCGGACCTATATCCGCGTCCCGATGCGGTTCCGCGTCTCATCCGGATAATCTCAATTGAACTTGAACATACACAGCATTGTCATCCGCAATCCCGGATCGCGACCACGCGCGGTGCCCGCTCTGATCGCCTGCGCGTTGCTCGCCGCAGTCGGTTCACTGCGCGCCGCTGACAAGAAACCCGCGCCTTCGACCGCCCCGACCACCTTTGCGCCCATACCCGCGGACAACGAACTGGCTTCGGTCTGGAATGATCCAGACTTTCAGCGCCGACTCATCGGCAGTTACGGGTTTGCTTCGGACGCGGAACCGCGCATGACGCCGGAGGAACAGGCGGCCTACCGCGACAGGATAGTGCCGCTGCTGCGCGACGATCCGAAAAAGGCCATCGGCTCGCTGGAATCCATGGCCAAACCCTCGGCGAGCGCGGTGTTCGACTTCACACTGGGCAATGTTTATTTTCAGAATGACGACCTGACCAACGCGGTGAAACATTTCGAAGCCGCGCTGGCCAAGTTCCCTGATTACCGCCGCGCGCAGAAAAACCTCGCGTTCGCACTGGTCCGCGACGGCAAGTACGCCGAAGCGATCAAGCCACTCACGAGGACGATCGCTCTGGGCGGCGCCGACGGAAAAGTCTTCGGCCTGCTCGGATTCACCTGCATGGACCAGGGCCGATACGTTTCCGCCGAGGCAGCCTATCGGCAGGCGCTCGTCTTCGAACCGGACAACCTGGATTTCAAACTGGGCCTGGTGAAGTGCGCGCTCTCCACCGCCAATTACGACTATGCCCTCGGCCTGCTGGATGAATTGATCAGGCAATACCCCGAGCGCGAGAGCCTGTGGTCGCTGCAGGCGAACATCTACGTCCAGAAGGAGCAACCAGCGAAGGCGGCCATTAGCCTGGAAATGCTCCGACGCCTGGGCAAGGCCACGGCGCAAAACCTATTTCTTCTTGGCGACCTCTATATGGCCCAGGAGGCGCGCGAGCTCGCCCTGGGCGCCTACATTGAAGCGGTGGACAAGGATGCGGGCCAGAATCCGGCCAAAGCCCTGCGTCCGGCGCAAATCCTCGTAAGCCGCGGCGCCTGGGACGAAGCCGGCAAACTGTTCGCAAAAATACGTGGCACGAGGAGCGGTTTGACCGACGCCGACGAATTGAAGCTGCTCAAGCTGGAATCCAGGGTCGCCATGTCCACGGGCGAAGGTGAGAAGGCCATCGCCACCCTCGAGCAGATCGTCCGGAAAGATCCCCTCGACGGCGAAGCTTTGCTGCTGGCCGGCGATTACTACGCGAAGACTGGGCAGAAGGAGAAGGCGGAGTTCCGTTACCAGAGCGCGGCAAACATCTCCGCTTATCAAGCCGACGCGTACGTCAAGCACGCCCAGTTGCTCGTGCAGTCGCGGAAATACGCGCAGGCGGCCGAACTGCTGCGCAAGGCGCAGAAGTTGAAACCGCGCGACAACGTTCAGCGCTACCTGGAGAAGATCGAACAACTCGCGCGGACGGGCCATGCCTGAGCGCGCGCCAGGGGAGCGCACGCTTTTTCTTCCCAAGGGAATGAGTCCACAGCTCACATCCCAAGGTCCACACCGCGGCCCGGCGACGGCCCCCCGCCTGGCGGGGCTCCCTTGGGTCGTGCTGCCGTTGCTCCTGCTCGCGATGGTCTGCGGAGCCAGCGCGGCGGACCAGGAAACGGGCGCTGTTGCCGGCGTGGTGGTCAGCACCTGGGACGGGACACCGCTCTCGTCAGTCGCGGTGTCCGTGCGCGGCACGACGCTGGCGACGCAGACCGACGCCAACGGGAAGTACGAACTGAAGAATGTTCCGCCCGGCGACCAAGTAGTGCGTTTCTCGAAGTCCGGCTTCGCATCGGTGGTGGTGACGGACGTGCGCGTGTTGGCGGGGCAGACGACACGTGTGAACGGCAATCTGCGTCCGGAATTCTATGAGCTGGAAGAATACGAGATCACGGCGGAGGAATTCACGCAGGAGACGGAAAAGATCATCCTCGAGCGACAACAATCGAGTGCCTTGGTGGATGCTGTCGGGTCTGAACAGTTTTCCAGGCTGGGTGCGGGCGATGCGGGTCAGATGGTTTCGCGCGTGACGGGTGTTTCTGTGGTAGGCGGCAAGTATGCCGTCGTGCGCGGCTTGTCCGACCGGTATACGCGCACGCTGCTCAACGGCGTGGAAGTGCCGAGCGCCGATCCTTACCGGCTTTCTCCACAACTGGATCTGTTTCCATCGGCGATGATTGACCGCATCTCGGTAAGCAAAACATTCACGCCCGACCAACCCGGAGGCACCGGCGGGGGCACCATTGACATCATCACAAAATCGTTTCCCGAAAAACCGTTTGTAAAATTCTCTCTGGGCACTGGCTACAACCCGAATTCGAACTTGAGGAATGACTTTCTCGCTGACCCGGCCAGTTCCATGAGCGCGCTGGCGCTGCCTTCCGGACCGAGTTCGATCAGTTCGGGGCTGTTCGGGTTGACCGCCGCGCCTGCTCCGCCGGGGCCGTCCAGTTCGGGCGAAACAGTGGGCCGCGCTAGTGCGCGGCGACAGCAGGCGGACGCGGTGGCGGCATTGATGCAGGAGTTGGGCACGGCCAATTTCGCCGGCACCGAGCGAGGTTCGCCGCTGAATTCCAGCTTTGTGGCTTCGGCTGGTGAAACCAAGTCGCTCTTCGGACACCAACTAGGCGTATTCGGCGGGTTCAATTACAAGCGCGACTTTCGCGCGATTGATGAGGCCGTCGTCAATCGTTACAGCCCTTCGGGGTTGCCCACCAGGCTGGGCGTTGAGCAGCGTGGCAATATCGACACCGACTACGGCGCCAACGTCAACCTCGGTTACAATCTGTGGGAAGGTTCGCAGGTGGGCTTCAACTTCATGCTGGCTCACAGCACCGATGAAGAAGCGCGACATGGCTCGTTTGGCTTTGTAGAAGGTCGCAGCGACGCACTGGAGCAATGGCAGCTTCACTACACGGACCGCGAGATATTGAACTACCAGTTTAGTGGACATCATGAATTGCCGTTCTTGTTGGACTCAAAAGTGGACTGGGTGGTCGCGCTGGCCGATACGACGCAGAATGAGCCCGATCAACGGTTCATGAATTACTTTCTGTCGCCGGGCGGCCAGCCGACGTTCGGTGACGGGGCGACTCCCTTCCCGCAGTATCCTTCGCGCTACTTCCGGGAAATCAGCGAGGACGGCTTCAACTATCGGGTGGATTGGACATTGCCGCTGGCCTTTATGGAGAATGAAAGCAAGCTTAAGAACGGTTATTTCAGCAGCAGCAATTCGCGCGACTTTCGCGAGCAATACTTCTCCTACAATTTGTCCGGGGGATTTGACCCGAACAATCCCAACAGTTATCTGAATGACCCGGCCTATCTCCAATACATTGCCTCGCCCGTTGGCGGCATCCGCACGAACTACAGTTTTGCCCGCTACATTTCCGACACTTTCTCACACCCCTACACCGCTTCACTGGATGTCAACGCGGTTTATCTCCTGGCGGACTTGGGCGTGTTGCCGTGGCTGCGCGTGATCGCCGGCGCGCGGCTGGAGAGCACGATGCTGACTTTGGATGCGGTCCGCGATGGCGCCTCCAAAATTGACCAGACTGACCTGCTGCCCGCTGCCAGCCTTGTAATCTCGTTGCGAACGAATGTCGATTTACGCTTGAGCTACGGCGAAACGGTTTCGCGTCCGAGCTACCGGGAAATCGCGCCAGTGCAGAGTTATCTGCCCGACCTGGGCATCACCGCCCTGGGCAATCCTGACCTGAAGATGATTTCAATCCAGAGTTACGACCTGCGCGCGGAATGGTTTCCTGAACCGGGCGATGTGATCAGCGCAGGCATTTTCTATAAACAAATCCAGCGCCCCATCGAACTCATCAGCCGCACGCTCGACGACACGCAAGTGACCTGGATTAACCGCGATAACGAACCCGCTTATTTGATGGGCGTTGAATTCGAGGCCCGCAAATCCATGGAATTCCTCTCACCCCATTTCAAAGGCCTTTCCCTGGGTGCCAATGTCACGCTCATCCAATCCGCCACTACGTTGACCGAGGCTGAACTTTTCAACAAAAGAAGTGTTGACCCGTCCGTCTCCGACACCCGATCGCTCTACGACCAATCGCCATATATTATCAATCTCGACATGAACTACGATCATCCGACCTCCGGCACTTCTTTGTCCGTCGGCGCCAATTTCACCGGCGAACGCCTCGTGCTCGCCAAAACTCAAGGGCCGGACATCTATGAACATCCGCCCATCAGCCTGGACGCCGCCGCCAGCCAGAAATTTTGGAACCATTGGTCCATCCGCTTTGGTGTGCGCAACATTTTGGACTTGGAATATCGCCAGACTTACGGAGCGAACGTCGATGGGAACATATTCCAGAGTTACAGGCGGGGACGCACGTATACCCTGACGTTGAGCGCCGAATTCTGAAGCGCTTCCGGCCGCCCGAAACCCGCGGCTCTCGCAAAGTCACAGGATCGTCACCTGTTTGGCGCGCGAGCGTAAAGGCTCCCGGCCACGATTGCTCCCCTCGAAAAACGAATTCCTGTTTGGTCAACTCGAACAATCTAACATGAACAGAATACAAGCGAAGTCATTCCTCAAAATCTGTCTCGGCTCTGCGCTCGTCGGCACCGGACTGATGCTCACAGGCGCTGCTCGGGCGGAGACCGTCGATGTTTCACAAATCCTGACGGGGACGAACAACTGGTATCGCACGAACATCTACGTGTTGAACGGCGCGGTGTTCGTAATGAGCAACAGCGTGCTGAACATCGAAGCGGGCACGGTCATCAAGGGCCACAACCTCGGCGGCCAGGGCACGAACGTG
>DASPXS010000054.1:0-7011 GCA_035637175.1 Haliangiales bacterium
ATGCGGACGAAAATTTCGCGACCGGCTCAAGCCGGCGTCAACTCGATGAACGGCGGGATGGGACAATCCAGCGTGTCCGCTATGGCGCGCAGCAATTCGGCCTCCCGCGCCCGCAGAACACCGTCGCTGGCCACCGAATGGGCGCAGGCGTCGAGCACCCGCATTTTGAGCGGAGGCGCGGCCTGTCCAAGATGCTCCAGGGCCCGGTCAATTTGCGGGAGATTGCAGTCATCGCCCACGAGCATGGCCACACTGTTTGGGTCAAGGCCAAGCCGCGCCACTCCGGCTTGAAATGCCGACCGGGCTTGCGCCTCTTCGTCCTCCTGACCGACATGAGCCAGCGCGGAAAGGAGAACAACACTGTCCGCGACCAGCGGCTTGAGCACGTAGTATTGCACGACCGGTTTGCGCGCCGGCCGGAAATGAGATTCCAGATGGCGGCGCTCCATCTTTTGAAGCGCGTATTCAAACAGGTCGATTTGTTGGTCGGCTTCAACGAGGCACTGAACACCGCGGGTGAAAATCTCGTATTGCGCCGACGTGAGCCGCCGCAACGCCGGCATCGCCATTTCGGCCAGCGCCAGCCGCGCGTCACGTTCCAGGTCGCCGATCGCGGGAAACAGTTTCGCGGTTGCCTGGACCAGCGCCGGACTGCTTTGCGCCTCCAGATTTTTCAACTGGGCCGTTCGCGCCGTCTCGTCCGAACTCAGCAGCAGGGCAAAAATCAGGGCATTGGCATCGAACGGCTCGCGGGCGGCGCGTGTCAGGGCCTCCGGCAAAGTCGCCAGAATCCCTCCGGCGCGCGCCAAGTGGTCGGGCAGCGGCGTGTTGACCCGGGACAAAAAGCCGGCCGCCAGGACAGTCTGTGCTGCCGACGCAGCGCCGCCGATTGACCCGAGCATCCCGGGCCGGCGGGCCGCCTGCGGCGCCTCACGCGAAGGAGCGGGCGGTGTTTCCATTGCAACCCTGGGAAATTTTCCGTCGAAATTCGGGTCAATCCGGCGGATTCGTTCCGTCAACGGGGGATGCGTGGCCAGCAGGCCGAACCAGCCGCCACCCAGCGCATTTCCAAAAAAAAGGTGCCCCGCCTCATCGGCGTAATCGGTCGAAAGCCTCGAGCCGTAGGACAGCCCGCCGATTTTTTTGAGCGCTCCGGCGATCCCGTCTGGATTGCGCGTAAACTGGACCGCCGAGGCATCCGCCAGGAATTCGCGCTGCCGCGAAACGGCGCTCTGAATCAGGCGGCCAAAGAACGCGCCAATCGCCCCCACGACAAGCAGCACCAGCCCCACGATGGGCAAGGGATTCTTTCGACCGCGCGTTCGCAGCAGGACTTTGCCAATGATGGTGAGGCAGAGGATGCCGAAGACCCACCCGATGAGCCGCATGTTGAGTCGCATGTCGCCGTTGAGAATATGACTGAACTCGTGCGCGAGGACGCCTTGCAATTCGTCGCGTCTGAGCAGTTTCATGCAACCCCGCGACACGCCGATAACAGCGTTGTTCGGAGAATGCCCCGCGGCAAAGGCGTTGATCCCTTGCTCGTCGTTCAGAACATAGACCGAAGGGACGGGGACGCCGCTGGCGATGGCCATTTCCTCGACCACGTTGAGAAGCTTGCGTTCGTCCGCGTCGGTCGAGTTGGGATTGAGCTGATGGCCGCCCATGCGCATCGCCAGGACGCTTCCCCCGCCGGAAAGTTCGTTGATCTTGATCAAACTGCCTCCGATAACGACGGCAACGGTGCCGCCGCTCACCGCCAGGAAAAGCGCCGGATCCCACAACCCTTTCATCCTGTAAAAACCTCCGCGCCCCGAACCGAAAAAGATCGCCGCCAAAAGGACATAAATCACGACCACCATGGACGCCGCCGCCGCCATGAAATAGAGAATCAACCGCCTGGTCTTGCGTCGCGCGTGTTCCTGTTGTTGTACAAAATCCATCGGCATGGCCCGATCCTTATCGCATGACCCGCCTGTCGCTGAAAATTACAAACCGCCGGCAAACTTGTATCGTCAATCGGCAACGAACGGCGGCAACGGACAATCCAGGCTGTCGGCGACGGCGCGCAATAATTCGGCCTCGCCCGGGCGTATGCGGCCATCGCTGGCGATGGTTTGAGCGCACGCAGCGAGGAACAGTTTTTTCAAGGGCGACGCTGCCTGGGCCAGATCGTTCAAAGCGGCTTCGATGGCGCGGAACGTGCAATCGGCCATCGGCATGAACCTGAAGTTGACGTCCCGCTGGTCGAGCTGATTGACGCCCTGCTCAAACGCAACTTGCGCTTCTTTGGTGGTGTCCTGCCCGGCATGCGCCAGCGCCGAAAGCAACGTGGAGCATGCGCCAGCAAGCCCGGCGAAGGTGGAATAACGCACTTCCGGTTTGAGGACCGGTTTGAATCTGGGTTCGAGGTGTCGGCGCAACATCTTTTGCAGGGCGAACTCGAACAAATCAACCTGTTGGTCAGCCGCGATCAGCTCACCGAGGTTTTGCGTGAACGCGGCGTAATCCGGCAGCGACATCCGGCGCAGCGCCGGCAAGGCCAGTTCCACCAGCGGAATTTTTGCCAGATCGTTCAAATCGCGGACGACGGACAGCGCCGCGTTGACTTTCAAGGACATCTCCGAGCTTAAGCGCGTTTTCAGCAGTCGAAGCTGCGCCTCGCGCGCGCTTTCCGTCGGGCTGAGCAACAAGGCGTAAATCAGCGCCGGCGCGCCTCGCGGCTCGCGGGCGGCCCGGAGAACAGGCTCAGGCAACGCCTTCAACAACTCCGCGGCATATATCAAATGCCGCGCTACCGGCACGCCCGCGCTCGCCAGCGCATCCTTTGCCTCAACCCCAACGCCTTTCGCTGGCCTCGCCGAACCCCTTTCAGGAGCAAGGAGGCGCGTGACCAAACTCCTCTCGTCCGGCCCGTCGGCCACCTTCTCCTCATCCGACGGGGCAACGGATGGAGCGAGGGGCTTCGGTCCAGGCACAAAGCTTCGGCCCATCATCGTCTCAATCCGCCCGATTCGTTCCTCCAATGGCGGGTGGGTCGAGGTCAACCAGACACGGTCGTCCTCGATGCCGTTGCAGAAAAAGATGTGACTGGCCTCTTCGGCGCGCGGCGAATGGATCAGGGACTTTTCCGGCGACGTCTTCACCTTTTTCAAAGCGTTTGCCAGCCCTTCGGGATAACGCGTGAACTGCACCGCCGCGGCGTCGGCGAGAAACTCGCGCTGCCGCGAGACGGCCCCTTTGATGATGCGGCCAAAAAACGCGCCGTTCCAACCGATGAAAGCCAGCAAAAAGCCAACCACCAAAACGACCATGTCCGCAAACAGGCCGACGCCGGTTCGCACGTTCGGCGTGCCCCCGATATCGCGGTCACTCTCGCGATAGGTCCGGCTCATCACCCAATAGCTGAAAAGCGTGATGCAAAACAGCCCGTGCACCAGCCCCATCAACCGCATGTTCAGCCGCATGTCGCCGTTGAAAATGTGGCTGTATTCGTGGGCGATGACCCCTTGCAGTTCGTCGCGGGTCAGGTATTTCAGGCAACCCTCGGTGGCGCACACGACCATGTCGCTGACCGTGTGCCCGGCGACAAACGCATTCAATCCGAACTCACGCCGCAGGATGTAAATGTCGGGCATCGGCGTGCCGGAAGCGACGGACATTTCCTCGACCACGTGCAACAGTCGCAGTTCATCAAGCCTTTTGCTCTCGGAATTGAGTCGTTCTCCACCGAGCGACAACGCGACGACGTGGCCGCCGGGCGCAAGTTGTTTGACTTTATAGAGACTGCCGGCCGCAACGATCAGCAGCGTGGCCGCCGCCACCCACAGAAACAAGGCCGGTTGCCAGAAGGAAATGAAGAAGGCCGTTCCGCCGGCAGTTGAATGAATCTCGGAAAAGACGCTTCGCCAGAAGGCAAGGAAGGCCCAGGAAACGGCATAAACGCCCACGCTGACGAGGTAAACCGCCGCCACGACGCACGGCAACGCCAGCAGAAACAGCAGAACAATCTTCCGGCTGTTGGCCCGAGCCAGTTCCTGCCGTTCAAAGAAATCCATGAACTAACAATCCATGCCACTCAGGTTAATTCGCGTTATTCGCGCAACAAAACTCACTTCACGAACCTCTGCTGCTTCAACCAAAACAAACAATCATTCGCCCAGGGATGCGGATGGTCGAACGGCGGTTTGTCGGCCAGGCCGATGCCGTGTCGTCCCTTCTGATAAACGTGCAGATCGAACGGCACGCCGGCCCGGCGCAGCGCATCAGCGAAATCGAGGCTGTTTTCCACCGGCACCGCGGTGTCTTCATAAGTGTGCCAGAGAAAACACGGCGGCGTCTCTTGGGTCACTTGCAGCTCGTTGGAGAGCAGTTTCACCAGTTCGGGCGACGGTTCTTTTCCCAGCAGATTATTCTTCGAACCCTGGTGGGTGTGTTCGCCAAGGGTGATGACCGGATAACAGAGGATGCCGAGGTCCGGCCGCGAACTCTGTCGCTCGATCGGGTCTTCCGCATCCGGTTTGCCGGAATCGAAATGCGTCAACAACGTGGACGCCAGATGTCCGCCTGCCGACGAACCCATGATGCCGATGCGGTGCGGATCAATCTTCCACTCCCCTGCCCTTGCCCGCGCCAGTCGCACTGCCCGCGCCGCGTCGTTCATCATCGCCGGATGCCGATAGCCATTCGACCCGAGGCGATACTTAAGCACAAACGCGGTGATACCGTGTTGATTCAACCATAGCGCGTAGTCATTTCCTTCGTGCTGCGCGAGGCCGCCGTAACCTCCGCCCGGACAAACCACCAGCGCTGCGCCGGTCGCTTTGTCCGGCTCCGGCATATACGGTGTGACGGTGGGAATGTCCTTTTCGTCCTTGCCCAACGCCCCCGGCGCGCCGTCGGGCCAGAGCGTAATGGGCTCCTTGACTTCAGCGCGCGCGAGGATTGAGAAAAGAAAAGCCAGCGCGAAAAGAGTTTTCATGGTGCCTTCGGGAGCGGAGCTTGCGTTTTCAACATGCCGATTGTCGTGGAAGATCCCACGCCTTGCCGATGACAAATCGGCAATTCGACAGACCGCAAATCTGCACTGCGTGCCGAGCCGGTCGAGGTCCCTCGTGCCTGTGAGATCCGCGGCGCACCAGGTCTTTCAAATCTTCGGGTCAAAGCCGGCAGGCCCAACGGTTGTCCCGCGCCTCCCCGCTTCAACGGTTCAACCCTTCAACGATTCAACGATTCAACGATTTACCGGTTCAGCGACTTTGGTGATTGCTGCTCCGCCGCATCGGACTTTTCCTCGCCTCCCAGTTCGGCTCTCAGCCAAACGAAAAGAGCCGGTCCAAAGCAAATTGCCACCCCGATGGGCATGGCAATCACACCCCAAATGGATAAGTCACCGTTTAAAAGAGATAAAAGACTGTCCGACATCGCGCGGCGAGAATTGCGGTGGACGGGCCGAATGTAAAGAAGAGTTTCCATCCGGTCCGGGGGCGTCACTGAATCGTTTCCGGGACGGATCTTGTTGGCGCGTTTCAGCGGTCGTTGCAATCAAGCTGGTAGCCGCGCCACTCGGGCTCCTCCTCCGCTTCAGGAGAGGGAACCTCGGGCGAGCGGAGTGGAACGATCTTTTACGAATATTGCAGGATTGGCGCCGAGACGTCCGTGTACCGTTCACGAGACGAGTGTGTTCGCTGGTTTTTATCAGGCCAGCACAAGAAACTCGCGCGCCAAATGACCTTGCTTGCATCCGGGAAAACGCATAAAAGAGTGAACCGCGCAGGAAAGCATGGTATCTCAGGGTCCATACGACGCACCCACTCGACTTCACGCCGGACTTTTTTTCTGATTGCCCAATGGTCAGCGCGCTCCGACCAAACCGGGGGCTTAAGACAATGACGGGCTCAAAGCTCCATGTTCCTTCGGGCGCAGGTCGGTCGCCGACACTGGAGCGTAGGCATGAGGAGACAGTTGCGGGTCGCCCGCCGGTGGCTCCGGATAACTGTTAAAGGACGACTATGAAAGATTCCCTCCTTGCGTTTTGGAACCGGGCTCGAGCTCCCATCTTGTGTGGCGTCGGTGCTGCCCTCTTGATCGGCCACAGCGGTGCCGGCGTCGCCGCGGAGCCGGACAGAATCAGCGACAGCGCATGGCGGCAGATTCGCGCCTTGCAAAAGGAGAAGCTCACCCGCTCCGCCGCGCATCGGAAGCTGGATTCGCAGTTTGTGTTCCAACTCCAGCAGAATCGCAACCAACTCGTCCCGGAAGAACGGGTGAAGTTGCGAACGGATATCAAGCGCGAGGCGGATGGCCGGGTCCTGGTTGATATGGACGCGAACATCACGGCCGCGGGAATCACTCTGACCAATGTTCTGCCCCCCAGCGTCACCTTCCAGGCGGCCGCCGTTTCCCAGGGCGATGATGTGTCCACCAGGGGCACGCTCGTCTTCACTCCGGGCCAGACCAGCAAAACCGTCACGGCCACGGTCTTTGGCGATCTGAAAGTCGAGTCGAACGAGACCTTCCAGGTCAATCTTTTTGGTGTGAGCAGCGCCAGAATTGCCGGCGCCACGGGTATGGGAATGATTGTCAAACAGGACGGGCTGCCGGGTCAGGTAGATCACTTCGCCTGGGGCCCCATTCCCTCACCTCAACTCCTCGGTCAACCGTTTCCGGTCACGATCACCGCGCAGGATTATTCCAACGGCACGGCGAGCAATTTCAACGGCACCGTGACTTTGAGCGGCGCTGCCGGCGGCGGGATCACGAACAGCATCCTGGGAGATTTGACCCATTTGAGCTCGGCTTTCGGCACCTGGACGCTCGGATACGCGTTCACCCCCAACACGGACATCCTGCTCACGCACGTGCGCCATTATTTTGGGAGCAAGGTGTCCATCTGGACCGACGACGGCACGTTGCTGGCCAGTCAAAACGTCAGCAGCACGCCCGGGACATGGGTGGAAACTCCCCTGGCCACTCCAGTGCCGCTTGCTGCGGGCAACCGATATCGCGTTG
>DASPXS010000055.1:0-5133 GCA_035637175.1 Haliangiales bacterium
AGGCAACGCTGGTGTCGATAACCAGGTCAAAGCGCTGTCCGCAAAACGGACACTGGATGGTCCGGGAAATTTCCATCGTGCAGTCAAAATCGCTCAAATGCGTCACAAAGCAATAATTTGGCTGGCTTCAACCGGTTTGAATAGCTATAACTACGGCGGCATCTAACACTCGGCCTGGTCGAATGAATATAATGTTGAAAACTCTCATCGGTGTGATTTTTACAGGGAATATCCTTTGCCTGCGGGCGCACGACGTATCGCAGTTGTCGCTGCCTCGAGTGGAAACGGTGCTCAAGCGGGTGGTGGAAAGGTCCGAAAAGGAAAATGAAAACGATCGCACGTTCAATCAGCGTTACAGTTACACGCGGACCAGGGCGACGGAGTATCGCAACTCGGAAGGCGATCTGAAGAAGCGCGAAGAGAAAAAGAGCCAGAACCTTCCCGTGGTTTCCTCCGCATCGTTTCTTCCGCAGCCGGTCGGACGCAGTCTGGGGCCGCAGCAAAATGCCGGAAGCAAAGGCTCGCAGACGGACTCGCGCATCCGCGGTCGGGCGCTCGACAAGAAGGATTTTTCGCTGGACGACGATTTGCTGGGCCGCTTTAAGTTCACCCTGGCCGGGCGCGATACGGTCAATGGGCGTCCGATGCTGTTGCTCGACTTCAAGCCCGCCAACCGGACGCTTCCCGAACGGAACATCAAGGACCGGTTTATCAACCGGGCCGCCGGTCGTGTCTGGGTGGATGAAGAGGATTACGTGCTCGCCAAAGCGGACCTGCGCCTGACGGAAAAGGTGAATGTGATCGGCGGTCTGGCGGGCGCAGTCTGGGCCTTCCGCTACGCCTTCAACCGCGAGCGGACGCCGGACGGTCTCTGGTTCACGCGGAAGGTGGACTGGCACGTTGAAGGCCGCGAAGTCGTTCTCCGCCGCACGATCGATTACCATGAGGAAAAGACCGACGTGCGGAGGGCCTGGTAAATCGTCGCCGGGGTTTGGGCGGGGCGCTTTCAAGAATGGGGCGGGGACGGCCTCGTCCCCGCATTTTGTCAGGACCATGGAGTTTTGCGGGGACGAGCCTTCCCCGCCCCGGCTCGCTCACGTTGTTGAACGCGCCCTGGAGGGTTTGGGGCTTTTCCACAGAATCGGGCTTTCCTGCCGACCGGGCTCTCCGCTATCTTCGCGCCGGTGAATCCAAGCGCGGAGTACCTCAACAGATGCCGGGAACTCATCGCCGTTGTTGAAAAACAACAGGCAGCGATCCAACAGACGGCGGACTGGTTCGCAGAAACCATTCTGGCCGGGCGCATGGTTCACCTGTTCGGCGCCGGGCACAGCCGGATTCTCGTCGAGGAAATGTGGCCGCGTTACGGGTCGTTTCCCGGGTTCAATCCCATCGTCGAACTGTCCCTGAGTTTTCACAATCTCGTCGTCGGACCGAACGGCCAGCGGCAGGCGATGTTTCTGGAAAACGTCAGCGGCCTGGCCGAAAGAATTCTGCGCAATTTCGATTTGTCGCCCAAGGACTCGGCGCTGATCGCGTCGTCGAGCGGTTGCAACGTGGTGCCGATCGAAATGGCTGGGCAGTTTCGCGACCGCGGGATCAAGGTTGTGGCCATCATCAGCCGGAAACATTCAGAGGCCAGCCGCAGCCAGTATCCGGGCGGCAAGCGACTCCAGGACTTCGCCGATCTGGTGCTCGACACCGGCGCGCCGGCGGGCGATGCGATGGTGAAGATTGAGGGACTGAAAACACCGGTATCGCCCGGCTCGACGGTGGGCGGCTGTCTGCTCGTCAATGCCATCAAGGCCGAAGTGGCGTTGCGGCTGACGCGCGCGGGCAAACCGCCAACGGTGCTGACCGCCGGCGCCGTCGTTGGCGCGGCGAAAGCGACAGAACTGTTCGAGTCGGCCTACGACGAACACGCCCGCCGCCTGGCCCGGCTCTACCAAAAACTGGGCGAATAGAACGAAGTGAAAACGATTTCGCGGGTGTTGCTCGTCGAATGCGCCGACCGGCCGGGCCTGGTCCACGGCATCACCGGTGTTCTGTTTCGCCGCGGACTGAACATCGTCGGCAACCAGGAGTTCGTGGACGGCGAGTCAGGGCGATTTTTCATGCGAACGGAATTCGATGGCGCCGCCGACGCGTCGTCGCTTCTCGACGAACTTCGCGGGGTGCTTTCGGCGGACGCGCTGATTCGGCTGTCGGACCTCGCGCCCAAACGCATCGTAGTGCTGGCATCGACCGAGCATCACTGTCTGGCGGACCTGCTGGTGCGGCACGCGTTCGGGGAACTGAACGCGCGCCTGCTCGCGGTCGTGAGCAATCACGAGGCGCTTGCCGCGATTGTCCTGAAGTTCGACCTGCCGTTTCGCCACGTGCCGCACGAAGGCCGGTCACGGGAGGCGCACGAGGACGGGTTGCTCGAAGCGATCGCTCCGTATGAACCGGAATTCGTCGTTCTGGCGAAATATATGCGGATCCTGAGCGGCGGTTTTGTGGCCCGGTTCCCGTCCCGCATCATCAATATCCACCACTCGTTCCTTCCGGCGTTTGCCGGCGCGCGGCCGTATCACCAGGCCTTCCAAAGGGGCGTCAAGGTCATCGGCGCCACGGCGCACTTTGTCACCGAACGGCTCGATGGAGGACCCATCATCGTTCAGCAGGTCATCCCGGTGGACCACACGCACGCGCCACAGGACCTGGCGCAGGCGGGGCGCGACGTCGAGCAACTTGTCCTGGCGCGGGCGCTGAAACTGGTTTTCGAAGACCGTGTTTTTCTTTGCGGCAATCGAACCGTAATCTTCAACTGATGCGAGACCCGAAGTTTCCATGAAAGAACAGCCCTTGCGCACCACGGTCATCGGCAGCTACCCGCTGCCCGGATGGGCGGAGTTTGCCTGCCAGCACCTTGACAAGTTCGGCGAGGCCGACCGGGAGGAGTTGATTGAGGACGCGGTCACCATCGCGCTTCACGACCAGATCGCGGCGGGTCTGGACGTCATCACCGACGGCGAACAGACCCGGCTCGATTTCAACCTGTCGTTTTACGGGTTCCTCGAAGGCATCGAATTGGAATCCGCGCCGGACCGGAGGTTTGGCCCGCCGGCGCACGACCAGCGCGGCCGACACAAAGTGATCGGAGATATCCGCGCGCCGCGCGGCCTCGGCACAGTGAAGGACTATGAACGGTTGAAGCGATTGGCGGGTGGAATTCTCTCGACCCTCAACCCTCAACCCTCAACCCTGCTGAAGGCCAGCGTGCCCGGCCCTTACACGCTAAGCGGCCGGCTCATCCCGAACAAACGATATCACGATCGTTACTGGCTCACCGAGGCGTTGGTGCCGGTTGTCCGCGACGAACTCATGGAACTGGTCAGAGCGGGTTGCCAGGAAATCTGTCTCGATGAACCGTCCATGAGCTGCTACGCGCATCGCGAGGACCCGGGACGCTTCGTCGATATTTTCAATCGCACCGTGGACCCGATTCACCGTCGCTGCCGGCTCTCCACGCATCTCTGTTTCGGAAATTTCAAAGGCCGGGCCGTCGGCCCGCGCCGTTACGCGCCGATGTTTCCGGCCTTTCTCGATATGCTGGTGGATGAAATTCACGTCGAGATGGCGAGCCGCGAGTTTGCCGAGTTGGAAATCATCGGCGAGATCGCAAAGAAAAAAGACGTGGCTGTGGGCGTTATCGACGTGAAGAGCTACTATGTCGAGACGGTGGACGACGTGGCCGAGCGCGTGCGCGCCTGCCTGAAACACGCGCCGGCTGAGCGGCTTTCTTTTGCGCCCGACTGCGGCCTCAGCCAGACCGCGCGCTGGGCGGCGAAACAGAAACTCAAGAACATGGTTGAGGGGGTGAAAAAAGTGCGGAAGGAACTGGGCCTGGCTGTCCGTGCCGATGATAAAACCCATTCTCCAGAATGAATCGTTCCTCGCCGACGTATCGATGGCGCGCGAGGACCGCGACCACTTCCATCTCTGGTGGCTCGGGCAGAGCGGTTTTCTGCTGCAATGGCAGGAGAAACATTTGTTGCTCGATCCGTATCTGTCCGATTCGTTGACGGAGAAGTACGCCCGCACCGACAAGCCGCACGTGCGGATGACCGAGCGCGTGGTCGCGCCGCAGCGGCTGGATTTCATCGACGTGGCGACTTCCAGCCACCATCACACGGACCATCTCGATGCCGGGACGCTGATCCCGTTGCTGCGGGTGAACCCGGAAATGGAACTGGTGGTTCCGGAGGCAAACCGTGAGTTTGTGGTGGATCGTTTGAAGGTGCCGACGGAACTGCCACGCGGACTGGACGCGGGACAATTCACGACGGTCGGCCCGTTCAGGATTCATGCCGTTCCGGCGGCGCACGAGCAGTTGGAGAAGGACGCCAAGGGACGCCATAAGTTCCTGGGTTATGTCGTCGAGTTTGGGCGCCATTTTCTCTATCACAGCGGCGACACTGTGTTTTACGAGGGTATGGTGGAGTGGCTGCGCCGCTGGCCGGTCGAGGTGGCCTTGCTGCCGATCAACGGGCGCGCGCCGGAGCGTCGCGTGGCGGGGAATCTTTCAGGGCGCGAAGCCGCGCAGTTGGCGAAGGAGATCGGCGCGCGGATGGTGATTCCGTGTCATTACGAAATGTTCGAGTTCAACACGGCGACGCCGGACGAGTTCGTGGCAGCGTGTCGGAAAATCGGCCAGCCATATCGCGCGTTGCGCGCCGGTGAGCGGTGGAGCAGCGCGGAGTTGAAGGAGAGCCATCCTGACGCCCCCACCGGAGCCAGTGGCACGGGCGTCCCGCCCGTGCGGTAGTGGCCCAGGCTCGCACGGGCGGGACGCCCGTGCCACTCACTCCACCCTCAAGATGCCCTTCAGTCGCTTCAGTCGCGGGCGGCACGTTCGCAACTTGACTTTCTCCGCCCGTTCTCAGAATATCGCAACGTCCTGAGTTCCGACAATCCGATAGCTTCAACCGACATCGACATGGAAAATGCGCCCCCCGCGATCCCCACGGAACAGAAGCAGCGCCCAGCGAGTTCGCTGGCCAGGCGTCTGCTGAATGTTTTCGCTGCGCCGGGCGATGTGTTCGAGGAGGTCAGAACGGGCAAGCCCTCGACAGCCAACTGGCTGGTGCC
>DASPXS010000056.1:0-10952 GCA_035637175.1 Haliangiales bacterium
CTTGGACCTCCCCCTCTCCCGCCCTTCCGCCTTCGCCAAGGCTACGAAGGACAGGTGCCGGCCCTCTGAACTCTTTCCGGACCCTGGCTACTTCGCGCGCGCCAGTTCGATTGCCGCCTCCACCATCTTCGCCGCGGTCAAACCGTGTTTCTCGTAAAGGTCTTCCGCCACGTAAGCCGACTGGCCGAATTCGCCGCGGACGGCCAGCGATTTCATGCAGTGGGCGACGCCGGCCTGCGATAATGCGTGTGAGAGTTGCGCTCCCATGCCGCCGATCACCTGATGGTCTTCAATCGTGACCACGCGACCCGAACAGGCTTTGACCGCCGCGCCCACGGTCTCGAGGTCAACGCGATTGATGAACGGATTGTTGATGACCGTGGCCTTGAGCCCGCGCTCCGCCAGTTTCCGGCCGGCTTCGAGGGCTTTGCTGAGCAATGGACCGCAAGCGACGAGGACGACGTCGTCGCCCTGTTGCAATACCTGCGCCTTGCTCCATTCATATTTGGCGTTCTCAACCCAATAAAGCGGGTAATTTTCGCGACCGACAAAGAAAATGTAAGTATCCCCATCCTTGCCGCTCGCCCGATCGGCGGCATAACGCTTGATGGCCTGATACATGAACGCCTCGGCTTCCTCCGCACAGGAGGGCGCGATGATCACCGTGTGGGGAATCGCGCCTGTGGCGGCGAAGTACGTCGTGGCCTGATGGGACGCTCCATCGGCGGCGTCCTGGAATCCCACGTGCGAGAACATCGCGATGACGGGCGCCTGCGACAACGCGGCCATCGTGAGCGGCAGATTTCCTTTGGTGACACCGAACTGTCCGAAGGTATCCACAATGGGAATAAAACCGGCTTTGGCAAAACCGGCGCCGGTGCTGACCATGTTCGCCTCGGCGATGCCAACTTCAATGAAACGCTCCGGCAGGCTCTTTTGAAAAAAACTGATGCCGGTGGAGCCTTGCACGTCGGCCGAAATGGAATAAACCGGCAGCCCTTCCTCGGCGGCGCGCACGACGGCTTTGGCCAGGCCGCTCTGCACCTTGTCCTTTTTCACCGCGGGCGCGCCCGGCGTCGCGCCGGCTGCGGCCTTGGACTTCTTCGCGGCTTCCTTCTGTTCCCAGTCCAGCCGCAGCGCCGTGGCCCAATTCAAAAACTCCTCGGGCGGCGGCCCGCCGTAAATTTCGTTGATCCAGCCAACAATCTGTTCGCCGTTGGCCAAGGGAAAACCATGGCCTCCCGTGGCATTCTGTTCGGTCAGCTTGATGCCGTAGCCTTTGATGGTCTTGGCCAGCAGGCAAACCGGCTTTGTGGGGTCGGCCTGCGCCGCCGTGATTGCCCGTTCAACCGCCAGATAAACGGCCTGCAGATCGTGGCCATGGGACACTGGAATCACGTTCCATCCCAGCGCGCCCATCGCGGCGAACGTCCGTTGCATCGAGAAGGCGTCTTTGGTGATGCGGCCGGAGAGCTTCGTGTCGTTGTCCGAAATGACCAGCACGTACGGATTCACCCGGCCCTTGTCAGCGAGGCCAGGAATCGCCGCGAACGCTTCCTTCGCTTCGCCTTCCATGGACGCGCCGTCGCTCACGGTGCAAATCGTGACGCGATCGCGTTGAGCGACTTTGTCCGCGATCGCCAGCCCCTGGGATTGCGGCAGCGCCGAGCCAAGCGGGCCGTTGCTGAGCAACACGCCTTGGGGATTCAGGTGCGATTCGCCGTGCCCGGTCAGTTTGCTTTTGATGCTGCGAAACGCCTTCAGGTCTTCGAACGTCATGCCGTCGAAACCGTAGTTGGCGCGCAGGGCGTAGAGGCCGTTTTCCGTGTGGCCGGCGTCGTTGACGAAATTGAACGCCTCATGCCACTCGCGATCCTGCACCGCAAACATGATCCCGTGAATCGCCGCCATGATTTCGGCAAACGCCGCCGGGCCGCCCCAGTGACAGGCCGCGCCGCCGTTGACGGCGTGCACGTCCATCAACGCCACCAGCGCGCGCGTGGCCCGCGGGTCGCCCAGGACCACTTCCCGGCCGGCGGCATTTTTGACGGTGACGGAGTATTTCGGTGGATGTCGTGGCGTGGGAGCGAGCCGCGGCTTTAGATTCAAAGGAGACAGCGGCGGCGCCTTGACCTGTTTGACGACGGATTTGTCTTCGGCCATATCATTTCAAACTGCGGTTATCAACTTAAGAGGCCGAGACTTTAGAATTCGCCGAAGAAAAGGGAAGCAAGAATTTGTCGCAAATGCGCCGCGGGGCGCATCGGATCACTACCACCGAAAAGTGCGGGGAAACGGACCGCGGCTGTGTGCGGAGCGCCAGCCGCAGCGGCTCCGCGGGGGGCGTGCGTGTTGGGATCATTTCACCGCCTTTGGGCATTCAGGCGCGCTGCGGCTGGTCCTTCAGACACAGCCGCGGTCCGGCGGCAGTGGAAGATGCGCCCTGCGCCGCGCTCAGGGCGCGTTCAAGAAAGTGAGCAATCAGGGGCGGGGACGGCGGCGGGGACGGCTCGTCCCCGCAAAGCTGCTTGCGCTCGACAAAATGCGGGGACGAGGCCGTCCCCGCCCATTGAACGCGCCCTGGCGGCGCGCTGCGCCGCAAGCCGCGCGGTGGAACACCCGTGGCGCGCGCAGAGGAAACGCCGCTTCTTTGTCAGCCGGATGTGGCTGGCTGCGGCGTTTCAGGAGGCGTCTCCGCCGGCCCGTGAACCGCTCAATCCGATCCTCCGGAAGCGATTTTGTAGGCGCTGCCGACGCCGAGAAATATCCATAGCAACGTAAACAGGCTGAAACTCTCCTTGAAAATTAAAAAGTCGCCGACCATCGAGTCTTTGACGTCCTGCATATTCTTATCGATGTCCTTCCTCCCTCTCTTGCCACTCGCAAATTCCCTCAACTTCGGCAGTTCCTTCTGTCGAAATTGCTGGATCTCTTCGTCCGAGATTTGATTCGGATCGGCATTGTCCCTCGCCAAAAACGCCTTGATCTCCGCGTCAGAAGCGGTTGGTATCGCCCGCACAGCCTCCTTCGCGGAGGCCAATTGCGTCTCATACGCCTCTTTTGCAGCTTTCTCGAAGATTTCGTTGACCGTGCTCTTCGCCGCCAGGAACTGGCCTCCGATGATGGCCACCAAAGCGCACGCGCCGGCGCAAATTCCCAGCAGATTGTTTCCGCTGTGGCCGGGAATTCTCGCGCCAACGCCCGCGATCACACCGACGCCCCAGGCGGCGTAGCCAATCTCGTAACCGGTGGCTTTGATCAAAAAATACCAACCCAACATTCCCAGAAAACCGCCTGCCATTGCGCCGAGCGCCCCGAACAGAACGCTGGGTTCTTTTGCGACGCCGGAACGCGGACGCGCGGCGGTCATTTTGGGGGAACGGGTCGGCGAAAGCGCGGCGGGCGGAGGTTCAGCCGCCGCGACGGCAGGCTCTGGACGCACCGGAAGATTGAGCCGGATTCTTGGTTTGTCGGGAGACGTTGGTTGAACCCCGACCGATCCCAAAGCCCCCGCCTGGCTGGACAAAGATTGTTGAATGATCGCGTTGCTGGCGGCCGTGCCGTCCGCGCCGCAAGTCGGGCAACTGACCGGACCGGGCATTAAACCGTTGATCGGCTCGACGTCGAATTTGTAACGGGTCCCGCAGGTGCACTGGACTTTAACTTCCATGGCTGGAGTTGCTCCACTGAATAAGATTGACCTTTGCAACCATCCTGTCGTCGTGTCGTCGGGGTCGCGGCAGAAATAGTCGATTCATCCCCGAAACACAAGGGCAATTTCCAGCCACTAAATTCTTGCGGCGATGAGAACCCGCGGTTTAACTTAGCGGAGCAGTTTTGCCAGGGCCCATGGAATGCGGACTTACGAACCCCGCCAGGGCCGGAAGGCAGCAACGGCAGTTTGCTCTGCATCCGCCGTGGTCACCCTGGCATTTTCGATTTACGATAGGCGCGCCCGCTGGCGTCAATCGTAAATCGTCAATCGTAAATCGAAAATGTCCTATCAGGTCATCGCGCGCAAGTATCGGCCGCAGCGGTTCAGCGACGTGGTCGGGCAGGAGCACGTCACGCAAACGCTGGCCAACGCCATCAAACAAAACCGCATCGCGCACGCCTACCTCTTCTGCGGCCCGCGCGGCACGGGCAAAACCACCATCGCCCGCATCTTTGCCAAGTGCCTCAATTGCGCCGGCGGACCGAAGGTGGATTTTGACGACGAGGATCCGCGCTGCAAAGAAATCGCCGAGGGCCGGTCGCTCGATGTGATGGAAATCGACGGTGCCAGCAACCGCGGCATCGAGGAAATCCGCGAATTGCGCGACGCCGTCAAATACGCGCCCGCCGCGTCGAAGTTCAAGATCTACATCATCGACGAGGTTCACATGTTGACCAAGGAGGCGTTCAACGCCCTCCTCAAAACGCTCGAAGAGCCGCCGGCGCACGTGAAATTCATGTTCGCCACCACCGAGCCGGAAAAAGTTTTGCCGACGATTTTGTCGCGCTGCCAGCGTTTCGATCTGCGGCGGATTCCCGCGGCGCTCATTGTCCGGCACCTGGCTCTCATCGCCAAGCAGGAAGAAGTGAAGATTGACCCGGCCGCCCTCTACGCCATCGCCCGCGGCGCCGATGGCGGGATGCGGGACGCCGAATCCACGCTCGATCAGCTCATCAGTTTCTGCGGCGATAAGATCGAGGAAAACGACGTGCTCTCGATGTTCGGTCTCACCGCGCAGGGCCAGATTCTTGCCCTGTCCCGGGCGATTCTCTCCGGTGAAATCGAGGCGGCCTTGCGCCTGTTGGATGAGCTGTGCAGATACGGCAAAGATCTGGGCCGGCTGCTGTCGGACCTGTTGGGCCATTTCCGCAATCTTTTGATTTTCCAGGTGTCCAAGGGCGACCTCAGTCTCCTGGAGGTTACGGAGACTGAGGCCGCCTCGCTGGCGGACCAGGCCAGGAGCGTCGGCGGCGACGTGCTCACCCGCATGCTGGAGGTTTTGACCGAATGCGAAACCCGTCTGCGCGACGCGGCTTCGAAACGGATTCTGGTTGAAGTTGCGCTCCTGAGAGCCATCGAAGCGCGCAGCGCCACGCGCATTGACACCGTGCTCAAACAGCTCCAGCAATTGCGGGGCGACAAAGCCGCCGATGTGATTTCCCTTCCGATGCCCGGGCACGCACCGGCGCCGCCGCAGCATGGTCCGCCCACGGTTCAGGCGGCAAACCGGAACGGGACGGCGGCGGAAAACCAGGCCGCCGAAACACCCGGGGACGCCATTCACGCGGCGACACCCGCGCACGCGACAAACCCCGCGGCAGTCGGGTCCGGCCTGGAACCGCTGTGGCGCAAAGTGGTTGACGCCGTGGGTCGCGTCAGCCCGTTCACCCGCAGTTACCTGCTCGAGGCGCACCCGGTTTCGTTCGACAAAAACGTGCTGACCATCGGTTTTGACCTGGAATTTGCCGATCATCTCGAGTTGGTTGACACCGCGAAAAACCGGACGCTCATTCAAACCAAATTGAGCGAGCTCGGTATGGCGGACGCGCAAGTGAAATTCGTGAAAGCCGAAACGCCGCCGGGTCGCGCCGGCGCGGCGCCGCCGGCCTCCGAAACGCCTGCTCCCATTGCGGCGTCCGGAACGGCCACGGTCGCGCCGAAAGCGGCCAAAGATAGAGCGTCTGCGCCGCCGGAAAAACCCAAACCCGCGCCGGTTCACTTTCGCAAAGACGATTTTAAGAACGATCCGCTGATTCAACGGGCGCTCGAGATTTTCAAAGGCCAGATCGTTGAAGTCCGCGCCTGACGCCCCAAACCTCAACTCCCTGTTTACCATGTCCAGCATCGGCAAACTCATGAAACAAGCCGCCCGCATTCAGCAGCAGATGGAAGAGGTCCAGGCCCGACTCGCGGCCCGCACCGTGGAAGCCACCAGCGGCGGTGGCGCGGTCAAGGTCGTGGCGAGATGCGACGGCACCATTGCTTCGATCAAAATCGATCCACAAGCGATCAATCCGGGCGACGCCCAGTTGTTGGAGGACCTGATTGTCACCGCCGCCAACAACGCCCTGGGCCAGGCCAAGGAAATTTCCACGGCGGAAATGGGCAAGGTCACCTCCGGCTTGAGTCTGCCGGGGCTGATGTGAGCGGCGAAACGGCGAAGCGTTGAACCGTTGAATCGTTGAATCGTTAAGAAGGTTACTGCGTTACCATGTTCTTGATACACTCGCCGGATTGACGAATCAACGGTGAAACCGTTTTAACGCTTCAATGTTCTAAGATGTTCTCCCTGCCCGAACCGATTACGGCGCTGATTTCCGCGTTGAACAGATTGCCCGGCATCGGCCCGCGATCGGCGGAGCGCCTGGCGCTTTATCTCGTGCAGACCGATGCCGACTCCGTTCGCCAACTGGCCCGGACGATCCTCACCGGTCGCGAAAGGATTCAAATCTGCCAGGTCTGCGGCGCGTTGACCGATGGGCAGCCCTGCGCGATTTGTTCTGATCCGCGCCGCGACAGTTCGCTGGTCTGTCTGGTCGAACAGGCGGCGGACATCATCAGCATCGAAAAATCCGCAACGTATCACGGCAAGTACCACGTGCTGGGCGGCAAGATTTCACCGTTGAACGGCATCGAGCCGGAGGATTTACGAATTGCCGAACTGGAAGGGCGCCTGCAAAAGGAACCGATCAAGGAAATTATTATCGCCTTGGGAACGGATGTGGAAGGCGACGCCACGAGTTTTTATCTGGCCAGGCGCCTTTCGGCCAGGGGCGTCAAGACGACGCGGATTGCGCACGGATTGCCGGCGGGCAGCGGCCTGGAGTTCGCCGACGAACTCACCCTGAGCCGGGCGCTCGAAGGGCGGCGTGAAATCAAATAGCATTTCCAGACCCAAAGCGGTGGTTTTCGATCTGGGCAAAGTGCTGCTCGATTTCGATTACAGCATCGCCGGACGAAGAATCGCCGCGCTCAGCCGATTGCCCGCCGCCGAGGTTCAACAGTTTATCGACCATTCGCCCCTCCTCTTTCGGTTCGAGACCGGGCAAATCAACCAGGAACAGTTTTTCGCCGAAGTACAGACGACCACGGGATTTCGCGGAACCCTCGAGGAGTTCTGCCGGTTTTTCGCCGATATCTTCACCCCGATCGAGCCGATGGTGAATTTGCACGCCGAACTGCAGGCCCGGGGAGTGCCCACTTACATATTCTCCAACACGAACGAACTGGCCGTTGGCCATATTCGCAGCCGCTTCCCGTTTTTCAGCCGGTTCGATGACTGCATTCTCTCCTACCAACATGGCGCCCTGAAGCCCGATGCCCGGCTCTATGAAGTCGTCGAACAATGCGCCGGCGTGAGCGGCCCGGAAATTCTCTACTTTGATGATCGCCCGGAAAACGTGGCCGCGGGCGCGGCGCGCGCGTGGCGCGCCATTCTGCACGAAGCGCCGGAAAAATCGCGCGCCGTCGTCGTGTCGGCCGGGTTGTTGCCCGGCCCTGGCGGCTGAGCCGGATTTCTGCATGTTGAAGAAACGGATTCAGTCCGTCGCGCCGGGCAGACCCAGCAATTTGTTCATCGGGAATTCCGCGTCGCCCAGGGACAGCAGACGGTCGGTCAGATCATTGAGGGCAAGGCGCGCGGCGCGGAAACGCTCGGCCAACGTGTCCAGAACCCGCGCCAGATCGTACTTTTGCGCCAGACGATGGTCGCGGGCAACCCGATAGCTGGTCCGGCCCAGTTGCTCGTAATATTTCAGGCTGGGCGCGCCTTTGCGTTCCGCCCGGTAACGAATGCGTTCCGGAAAGATGCCGGAAAGGAAAAGGGAATGGTTGCCGAGGTGCGTGCGGACATAAAAGCTGGTATGATCATCCGCCGTCTGCAAGGCGGCGAGCATTTCAAAAAAGTAGTCCAAGGGTTTGGGCTGGCCGGCCACGACGCAGCGGGTGTTCTCCACGCGCGAATATTCGGCCAACACCTCGGCAACGTAGTCCGCCACGCTGCGGTCGGCGATCCCGGCGCGTTTGAAAACGTGGCGCACCAACACGTAGAAGTAGAAGTGCGTGGAAACGCGCAGACAACCCCGTTGTTCGAGCAAGGCGCGAAAGAGGGATTCGTCGTCCAGAATCAGGTCGCGCGTCTCCTCGTCGGCCAATAATTTGACCAGGCTTTCAGCGGAACCGGTCCCGGGGCCGAGCGTGGCGAGGACAAATTCGACGTCCTCAGCCGTGAACCGGACCCGGCAGTTGGCTTGAATCACATTCATACCCATAGGGTCGCCAATTTTCCAGACACCGTAAACGTGGCTGACAGCGCGCCAAAGTCAAAAGTGCCGGCGCCTGGCCGCGTCGCGATCACTCAAAGCATAATCGGTTCCAGCCTGAAATGAGAAAGGCGTGGTTCGAGAATCAAGCATCCCGACCCGGGTTGCGAATCGGGCATTGCCAACCGCAGGCAACGGCCTATTTTCAGTCCTGGAAAACAGATGATTATCCTTCCCAAAATCGGGCTCGCATGACAAGCGCGGAATCCACCGATACAATCATCCCGGCGCGTCATCGGCAGCAGGCGATGGACTGGAGTCTGGTGCTGCTCAGTCAAGGTATCGAGTCCGTCATCGAACAATCCGAAAGCGGTTGGGTGCTGCTGGTTGGACGCGAAGTCCACACGCGCGCATTGGGAATCCTGCGACAGTATCAACTCGAAAATCGCGGGTGGAGTTGGCGGCAACGGATGCCCTGGCCGGAAATCACCTTCCATTGGGGGGCAATCGGCTGGTGCCTTCTGTTGGCGTTGTTCCATTGGTCGAGCCATGTTTGGGGATCCCATCTGGAATCGGCCGGCGTGATGAATCCGACCGCTGTTCATAATGGATCGTGGTGGCGACTTTTTACCGCAACGATGCTTCATTTTGATCTGGCGCACCTCATGGCCAACCTGGCCATTGGTTTTCCAGTTTTGGGACTCGCCATGGGCCGCTATGGACCCGCCTGCGCGTTGTTGGCCGCGTACCTGGCGGGAGTCGGGGGAAACATTGCCGGCCTGTTTCTTCACACCGATCTTCGTCCCGGCCTTGGCGCTTCCGGCATGGTCATGGGCGGATTCGGCCTGCTCACCATCCAATCGCTTTCACTTCGACTTAAAAACCCCAAATCCTGGAAATATATCATCGCCGGTGTCCTCGGTGGAATCATGCTGTTCACGCTGTTCGGGCTGAACCCTGCCAGCGACGTCGTGGCCCATCTGGGAGGTTTCATTTGCGGGCTGATTCTCGGGGCAGTGATGGCATTGATCCCGCAGAAAAAATTATTGAGCCCGTCGGCCAACACCCTCTGCGGAGCGGTTCTGGCCGGGTTGATTGCCCTCACCTGGGTGTTGGCGCTGCGCCACGTTTTGCCATCACCATGATGTTTGGCTTCCTGGTTCCAACATGTCGCTCAACTGCGCCCCCACGTTTTTTATCGCCTTCCTCCTTTTGTCAGGGCCCAGGCTCGCCGCCGCGCCGCAGTACGGGCGGCAATTCATCGGCCTGAGCGATTTTTCAGTCTTCAGCGAAGTTAAAGGTGAATTGCCGAACCAGACCGCCTTGGTCTCGCCCAAGATTGTTGCCCGGATCAAGTGGGACGAGTTGGTCGTTTCCTGGAACAGCGATCTGCGCGAAAACGCCGTTCTCAAAATCGAAGCGCGCGCCCTTTATCCTGAACGGCCCACAAAATTCTATACGATGGGAATCTGGTCAGGCGCCGCAGACGGTTGTCATCGTGCGAGCGTCAAAAATCAAAAGGACGATGACGGCGAGGTTTTGACCGACACGCTGGCGTTGAAAGCTTCCTGCGATCGTGTTCAGGTCAGACTGGTGTTCACCGGCCTGCAAGGTCCTTCCCGGCCACTCATTAAATTCCTGGGGCTCTCCCTGGCGGACACAAAGTGTGAACTGCCCGACCTGCCGCCAACGAGCGCCGCCTGGGGGAAGTCCATTTCCGTGCCGGAGCGAACGCAACTGGACTACCCGGAAGGCGAACAGTCCTGGTGCAGCCCCACGAGCACGTCCATGATTTTGGCTTGGTGGGCCGGGCAGTTGAAGCGACCGGAACTGGACCGCACGGTTCCCGATGTGGCGAAGGAAGTCCTGGACCCGAACTGGCCCGGCACCGGCAACTGGCCGTTCAATACCGCTTACGCCGGTTCCTTTCCGGGAATGCGCGCTTACGTGAGCCGCTTCAGCGATGTTTCCGAGCTCGAAGATTGGATTGCCAGCGGCATCCCGGTGGCCGTCTCAGTTGCGTACACCGTGTTGAAAGGAGTTCCACCGCGGGCGGGGCCGGATGGTCACCTTGTCGTCTGCGTTGGGTTCACCAAGGACGGCGACGTCATCGTCAACGATCCGGGAACGCGCCGACAAATCCGGCGCGTTTTTCCGCGCGAAAATCTGGCCAAAGCCTGGGCGCACTCGCATAACACAGTCTATTTGATTTATCCGCAAGATGCGAAAACTCCAGAAGACCGTTTCGGACATTGGGACTTTCAAAAGCAGCGGTGAGAATTCAAATCCTTTGATTCGGATGATCTTACGCATCGCGCGAATTGAATTCCAACCCCTGTCAACCGGACCGGGGCCTTGCCACTGGCGGATCAGCGTGATCGAACGGCTGACTGGCTGCCCGACAATGCCAGAACCAAGAACGGTTCGCGTTCCCTATGTGGACACATGTGTCCAGAAAAATGTGGTGCGGCCAATGGCGGAACGCACCACATCAGCCGGGTAGCCGACAGCGGAGGCCATTCACCGCAGACAGGATTTCGCCGCTAACCTTCGTCAAGCATTATCGATGCCCGACAGGGATTTAGTGTCGGTGCCGCGCTGCGGTTATGAAGGGGGCCGCAGCATTATCGCCTCTCAGCATGCGACCGGCACCGACACGTCGGACAAAGCACCGAGGATGCCGTACTGGAAAATGC
>DASPXS010000057.1:0-18659 GCA_035637175.1 Haliangiales bacterium
GGCTTTAACGATGTGTTCGTTTTGAAGCTGAATTCCACCGGCACCGCCCTCGACTACTCGACGTATCTGGGTGGCGCCGGCACGGACAACGGTGTCGGCATTGCACTGGACGGAAACGGCAATGCGTACATCGCCGGCACCACCGGATCCATAGACTTTCCCGTTCACCCAACGACCAACGGTCTGCAAACCGTTTATGGCGGTGGAACGGGAGACGCATTCGTGGCGAAATTGTTTCCACGCAACGCCGAATTACGCGCCGAAATGTCCGGCGTGAGCGACGTGACGATTCTCTGGCCCTACGGATTGCCGAATTTCGAGCTGCAGTCCACCGATGGTCTGGCCGGGACAAATACCAACTGGATGACGGTAACGAACGCATCTACCGTCGTGGGCGACGACAATGCCGTCACCTTCTCCAATCCAACGGGCAGTATGTTTTTCCGGCTGCGGCGGACCCAATAATTCGGGCTGACACGGCCGTGCGCAGACCGGGGCCGGTTGTCGGTTTTCCGGGTCGGACGGTCGAGCCGCAAAGGAGTCCCTTCATTGATTTTCCCGAAGGTATTTTTGTACCATCGCGTAGAGTTCCACGGGTTTGACCGGTTTGTTCAGGAAATCGTCCATGCCCGCGGCAAGGCATTTTTCGCGCACGCCCGGTTGGGAGGCGGTGGTCAACGCGATGATCGGAATATGTCTGCCGCGCGCATCGGTCCGTGTGCCCGGGCCGTCACTGGAACCGGGCGCAGCCGAAGGGGTCGAAGATTGCGCCTCGTTCTGGCGGATCACGGTGGCGGTCTGGTAGCCATCCATCTCCGGCATCTGCAGGTCCATCAGGATCACGTCGAAGGATTGAGTGGCGAGAAATTGCAGCGCTTCCCTGCCGTTGGCCGCGGCGACCGCCTGCCACCCGTGACGGCGAAGCAGGCCCAACGCGACCATTTGATTGACGGGATCGTCGTCCACCAGGAGGATGCGCGCGGGTGCGGCGCCGTCCTGCTTTTTTTCTGCCGCCAGGCCTTCGTTGTGGGTGGGTGAAACGGGCGAATTCATGGTTTCGCGGTTTGTTGCAGATAACGGTTGTAAAGTTCCTCCCCCAACAGCCGGCGCCAGGAATTCTGCTGCGCCATTTGCGTCGCTTCCAGCGCCTGTTCCTTTTGTTCGGCGGACAACGTGACATCGTTGCGGATGCGTTGCCGTTCCTGGTCCGTGGCGCGATTGATTTCATAGAGCGCAGGAACTTTTTCCGCGGGCGCGCCGGCCTGTTGGACCGCCGCCTGCACGTCGCGATAAACCGGATCCTGCATCAGTTTGAACTGCTTGTAATCGTCGTTTCCCAGGGTCTGTTGGAGGGCCTGGGCCCCTTGTTGTTCCAATTCCCGCCGGCGGGCCGCGCTGGCCGGGTCGTTGGCGTTGGACAAAAGCTGAAGCTGCTGGTCGATGGAGTCCGTGAGGCGAAACAGCGCGCGGAACTGGTCGGGTGTCGTGGGAAGCCCATGCAATTCGTCGCGCAGCGAACCGGCATGGCTGGAATAGCGCAGCACGTACTCTTCGTATTGTTCCGGATCCAGCGCCTGCGCCAGCTCGTCGCGGGTTTGCTGTCGCAGTCGGGCCAATTCTGCGGGATCAGGTTGCTTGCCTTCTTTTTGCATCGCGGCCAGATAAGCCTGCCGCCGTTCCGCTGCGCGGCTTTCGATGTCGCGCACCGCCTGCTTGGTCTGTGGCAGGAGCGAACCCAGAATCGGCCCGTCCAGAGGCGGACTGTCGGGATGGGCGGGGTAGGGATAGTAACTCGATTCCCACTCGGGCCCCAGCAACGTGGTCAATAACGTGCGGCGTTCCGCCTCGAGCGCCTTGAGTTTGTCCGACGCCGCCTGGGTCACATCCGGGTCCGGTTCCGATCGCCACCATTGCTGCTCGGCCGTGACCACCTCCGTGGCGCGGCGCCGCGCAAATAGCTGGTTCACATCCGCCACAATGATGTCGCGGATAGTGGTTTCGGGACAGGCAACGGAACGGAGGTTGGCGATGTAAGTGGAGTAATCCGCCGACTCGATTTCGTCCCAGGTGAAATTCTGCCGGCGAACGACGACGTTGGTCCTGTAAATCTTCGCCGCGTCAAGCGTCGAGGGTTTGACCGAAAGCAGATCGCTCTTTCTTGTCACGGGGGACGAGAGGAACAAGAGCATCGCCGTCAGGGCGACGTTCAAGCCGAGCGAAATCCACACTAACACTCTTCCGCGCATGAAATCATTGTTCCGCGAACCGGCCCTTCGGGCAAACTCAAATTGAATTCAACTCTGACTGAGTCGCTTCTGAGGACCGTCGAACAACCATTGGTGGGCCTCGCCCAAAATGGCGGGAATTCTTTCCGCAAACGGGCTTCGCGCCAGGGCGCCACGCAGATTCAACTGTCCCGCCCGCGCCGCGTTCTCGCCGGGGAACCAGTGATCGCCCTGCCCGAGCAGATTGTAGCGCATCTTCGCCCAATCCACGAGGTCGAACGCCTTCGCGTGCATCCACAGCCGCAAAATTTCGCTGATGTTGATCTCACCGGGGACCTCACCGTAGAGCGGCAGGCCTTCAAACCAGCGCTGGCACCAGTCCGCGCCGAGCGTCTGCTCCATCTCATCCCGCAGGGCCCTTTCAATGGCCGCGATTGTTTCCTCGATTTTGTCGTAATAGTCGAGCGCGCGGATGTGCTCGTCAAAATCACCCGGCCGCGCCGCGCCGCAACTCAGCGTGTGGACCTCCCTGCGGGCCAGGCAGTAGAGGTCGTTGAATTGCATGGGCGTCAAGGGCGCGCACAAATCAACCAGTTTTTTCGGCGGCGAATAGAGTTTTCCGCCCTTGTCATTCGGGCTGATGATGAACACGCCCATATCAAGTCTGCGCGCCGCTTCGATGGCCGGCCAGTTCAGGTCGTTGACGAAATACCAGTGGACGTTCAGGTAATCGAATTCGCCGCTGTTGACCGCGTCGAGAATGATGTCGGTCGTGGCGTGCGTGGAGAAACCGACATGGCGAACAAGACCGTCGCGCTGAAGTTTGCGCGCGGCGGAGAGGCAGCCGGCTTTCTTCAGCGACCATTCCAGGAACTGCCGGTGATTGATCCCGTGCAGCGCCAGCAAATCCACGTACTCGAGCCGCAAATATCTCAGCGACTTCCGGAAGGTCTTGAGAAAATCCTCCGAGCTTTGGTGCGGGGCGACCTTGGTCTGGACGATGATCTTGCCGCGCGGCAGTGTCGGCAGAATATTCCCCAGTTGCATTTCGGACGAGCCGTAGCCGCGGGCGGTCTCAAAGTGATTGATGCCGAGTCCGAACGCGCGGCGAATGGTCGCTTCGAGATTTTGCTGGTTCTCGCGCGGGACTTCCTTCGGATTGACATCCTGCCATTTGAATTGGTAGCGCATCCCGCCGCAGGAAAAGACCGGCATCCGGACTTCCGTGCGGCCAAAGCGTCGATATTTCATCGGGCGGAGATATGCCACGGAGCGAAGCAGGCTCAAAGCTCAAAGTTCAAAGCTCAAGAGAAGACTCAAGGAGCGAGGGCCAAGCGCCAACGGCGTGGGTGCCTGCTGATCGGGCTCGCCCGGTCTTCATTGCTGCCTGGAACTTGAACTTTGAAAATTCCCTTGAGCTTTGAGCTTCCGTTGAACGCCTGTTCTGCATTAGCCGACAAACTCCAGCTCTTGCCGGTGCCGAATCAGCCCGCGTTCAAAGCCCTGGCCCAGGAAACGGCGGATCGATTCGCGCCCTCGCTCGCCGTAATCGAGCGTCCAGTGGTTCACATACATCCCGATGAACTTGTCCGCGAGGTCCCGGTCCATGTTGCGGGCGAACTGCAGCGCGTATTGGACCGCGTCGGCACGATGATTGAGACTGTAGCGGATGCTCTGGGTGACAATGTCCGACACCGCGTGGCGCGTCGCGGGATCGTGTCGCTTGTGAATCACGTTGCCGCCCAGGGGCAGAGGCAGGCCGTCATTTTCGCGGCCCCACCACGCACCGAGGTCTTCGCACACGACCAGCCCTTCGTCCTGATAGGTGAGCTGGCCCTCGTGAATGATGAGGCCGACCTCCGCCTTGCCGGAGCGGACTGTTTCGAAAATCCGGTCGAATGGCACGACGAAGTAATCGAAGGGAAGCGCCTGATGTTTGGAGCTTGGAGCCTGGGGCTTGGGACTTCGCGGCAACGCGTCACCGAGCCAGAGTTGCAAGGCCAGAAACGCGCTCGTCATCGTGCCCGGCACGGCGATTTTCTTCCGCGCGATTTCCTTCTTCGCGAACTTCCGCTTCGCCACCAGCATGGGCCCATAGCCATCGCCCAGGCTGGCGCCGCTCGGCAGCAACGCGTATTGGTCGCTCACATAAGCGTAGGCGTGGATGCTGATGGCCGAGATATCCAACTCGCCCCGGGTGGCCCGTTCGTTGAGCGTCTGGATGTCCTGCAGAATGTGTTCGAAACGCAAACCGTGCGTTGGAATCAATCCTTTGGCCAGCCCGTAAAACATGAAGGCGTCGTCCGGGTCGGGTGAATGGCCCAGCGTCAACGTGCGTTGTAGCATGCGCGGAACTTAGCGGTGATCCGGACGACTGTCACGACGAACTGAGCGCAGGGTTGAGCTTGAACTGAAGCAAGCAAAAAATGGCCCAGGCCAAGTCGCTAATTCACGTGGACATGATAGGCAGTTCCAAGCGGCTGAAATCGGCCGCTCGCAAGCGTGCGGGGCGGCGTTCGGTTTCGTGGCGTGCCGCCGCGAAGAACACGCCGGCGCGATCTGTTGTGATTGCAATCCCGGTCGCGCTTCGATAGATTGCCAGTATGAGCCGCGTTGAATTGGCGATCGAAAAAGTCAAACACCTGAATGAAAACCAGGCGGAAGCTCTGCTGGAATGGCTGGAACTGCGCGAAAACCCCGAAGCTCTCCGGCAGCGGCTGGACGAGGAGATTGAAGTGGGATTGGAGCAGTTGAAACGGGGCGAGAAGATTCCAGGCGGGCAAGTGTATACCGAAATCCGGGAGCGCAGCCGACGGCGGCGCGCGGGGCAAAATGGCTGATCACTTCTTTTCACCGCAAGCCCGGCGCGATTTGGTGGAGATTTGGGAATACATCGCACGGGAGAACCTGGACGCCGCCGACCGCGTCGAGCAGGAGATTCAACAAGCCATTTTGATGCTCGCCCGTAATCCGGAACTCGGCCACCTGCGGCGTGATTTGACCTCCAAACCAGTGCGCTTTTGGGCGGTCCATTCCTATCTCGTCATCTACGATCCGGACGCGCGGCCATTGGAAGTCGTCCGTATCTTGAGCGGCTACCGTGATGTCGCGACTTTGTTGAAATGACACAACGGGTGTCGCAACGCAAGAGATGGAAAGCCCGAATCCGGCCACAGCGTCACCGATGACACGGATTAGGTAAGCGCGGGCGATCCGCGGAACGCATCCAACGCCACTGTGATAAACATTTTGCCCGCCTAACGATTCCAATTACTCTGCGTCCATGCACACTTTGATTCGCCTTGTCCTATTGGCCGCGGTTTTGACGCCTGTCCCTGTCGCGACTGCGCAGGTGCAGCTCGGCAGCGAGGTGCTCGCCGCGACCGGGTTCAAGGAATTGCAGGGCAGACGCGTGGGCCTCATCACAAATCCTTCCGGTGTCAATCGCCACGGCGAATCGACCATCGATCTGCTCCGGCGCGCTCCGGGCGTGAAGCTTGTTGCGCTGTTCGGGCCTGAACACGGCGTCTATGGCGATGTGAAGGCGGGCGAAAACATCGCCGATAAAACGGACCGACGCACCGGGTTGCCCGTCCATTCGCTCTACGGCGCGACGCGCAAGCCGACGCCCGCGATGCTCCGGGGTCTCGACGCGATGGTGTATGATTTACAGGACACGGGTGTGCGTTCCTACACGTTCATCAGCACCATGGGTCTGGCGATGGAAGCGTGCGCGGATGCGGGCGTCGAGTTTGTCGTGCTGGACCGGCCAAATCCGCTGGGCGGCGAGCGCGTCGAGGGTCCGATGGCAGAGGACCGTTTCCGCTCTTTTGTCGGGCAGTGGAAGATTCCTTACGTGTATGGCCTGACCTGCGGCGAACTGGCGCGGATGATCAATGGCGAGGGGTGGATCAAAAAACCGTGCAACCTGACGGTCATCGCGATGAACGGCTGGCGGCGTGCGATGGTCTGGCGCGACACCGGTCTGCGCTGGACGCCGACCTCGCCCAACGTGCCGCGCGGCGATTCGCCACTTTACTATGCGGCCACCGGGTTGTTCGGCGAACTGGCCGGCGGCAGCGGCGCCAACATCGGCGCCAGGTTGAAACGTCCGTTCGAATGCGTTATCGCGCCGTGGTTGGATGCAAAAAAAATGAGCGCGGCGATGAACCATTACGGCATGCGCGGCGTGAGTTTTCCCACCTTCAGCGTGCGGTACGAAGAAGAACGATTGCAGGGTGTCTTGCTGAAAATGGATGATCCCGTTCACGCGCCGCTCGTGGCGATCAATTTTTACCTGCTCGACGGCATCAAGGAGGCCAGCGGGCGCGACCTGTTCGGCGAGGCGGTCCAGCGCAGAAGAGATTTCCAGATGTTCGACAAGGTCTGCGGCACTGATGAAATCCGCAGAGAATTGACAGGGGGAAGGTCGGCGGTGCAAATCGTGGAGTCGTGGAAGTCCGGCGAAGAAGCGTTTCGCCAGAAGCGGCAGAACTATTTGCTCTACACGGACAACACCGTAACAAAATTGGCGGCGTCGAGTGAAGCCAGGCCGGCATCCGTGGTTGAGCCGAAACCAGCCGCGGCAATCAAGTCCCAGCCGTTGACATCGCCGCCGTTCACCAATTCGGCGCCGCAATCGCCTCCGCCAATTATCATCACGGTGTCCCAAGGCGACTCGGCCGCCAAGATCGCCAACGATTTCGGCATCAGCGCCAGCGACATTGCCGAAGCCAATCCGGGGGTGAACCTCAACCGGCTGAAGGTCGGGCAGAAACTCAAGATTCCGCGAAACGCAGCAAAGTAGGGCAGACGTTCCGCCTGCCGTGGAGCGCCGTTATGACGAAGGGATGGGCAAGCCGGACGCCTGCCCTACGTTGAATTGATTTCCTTCAACCGGATACACGCCGCCTCGTGGTTCGGACGAAATGTCTCAAATGCCGGCACCGTTTGCGCGCATTTTTCCACGGCGTGCCGACAGCGCGGTTGGAACGGGCAGCCGTTCGGCGGATTGATGGGCGACGGTGGCTCGCCGGGCAAAAGGATGCGCTGGCGCCGGCGTTCGCGGCGCGGGTCGGGCAGGGGAACAGCGCTGACGAGCGCCTTCGTGTAAGGGTGCAGCGGGCGCTCGAACACGTCGCTCGCCGGACCGAGTTCAACAATTTTGCCCAGATACATGACAGCGATGCGGTCGGAAATGTGTTTAACAACGGAGAGGTCGTGCGAGATGAAAATCATCGTCAAACCCATCTCGCGCGAGAGTCGGAACAGCAGGTTGATGATCTGCGATTGAATGGAGACATCGAGGGCGGAGACCGGTTCATCGGCGATGATGAGTTTGGGTTCGACCGCCAGCGCGCGGGCGATGGCAATGCGCTGGCGTTGGCCGCCGGAGAATTCGTGCGGATATTTTTTGAGGTAACGCGGCGACAGGCCGACTTTTTTCAGCAAACCGCCGACGCGCGCGGACAATTCCGGCGCCGGAACCCGTTGGTGGGCCTGCATCGCTTCGGCGACGGCGTCAAATACGGTCATCCGCGGATTGAGCGAGGCGTAGGGGTCCTGGAAAATCATTTGGAAATCGCCCCGCGCCCGCCGCAGTGCGTCGCTCTCGAGTTGCGTCAGATTCCTGCCGCCCAGAATGACAGTGCCTTCGGTGGGCGGGACCAGTTGAAGAATCGTCCGCCCCAGGGTGGACTTGCCGCAACCGGATTCGCCGACCAACCCGAGGATCTCTCCCTTCGTCAACGAGAGCGAAACGCCGTCCACGGCCTTGACCGTTCCGATATGGCGCCGAAAGATGACGCCGCGTTCGACCGGGAAATAGGTCTTCAGGTTTTGGATCTGGAGGAAGGCTTCGGGCATGAGTCAAAAACAATCAAAGGTTCAGGTCTCCCGTTTGAACGCGCAGGCAGGAGGTTTGGTGGCCGGCCTCGATTTCCTCGAGTTTGGTCTCCGTCTGACGGCACTCGTCTTTGGCGTGTTCGCAGCGCGGCGCGAACGGGCAACCGGGGCCGAGCTTTGATAAATCGGGCGGCAGACCGGGAATTGTGTACAGTTCCGCGCCTTTGTTTTGCAGGGCCGGGCGCGACTTGTGCAGCGCCTGGTTGTAGGGATGAAGCGGCCGATAAAAAAGGTCGTCGGTTGAGGCCGATTCCATGATTTGCCCGGCATACATGACCAGCACCCGGTCGCAAAAACCGGAGACCACACCGAGGTCGTGCGAAATCAGGATCACTGCCATGCCCAGTTCGTTCTGCATTTTCTTGATCAATTCGAGGATCTGGGCCTGGACCGTGACATCGAGGGCGCTCGTCGGCTCATCGGCGATCAGCAGGTCCGGCCGGGTGATCAGCGCCATGGCAATCATGACCCGCTGGCGCATGCCTCCGGAGAACTCGTGCGGATAACACTTGATGCGAGCGGCGGCGTCCGGGATGCCCACCTGGCTCAATACTTGGATTGCCCTGGCCACCGCGGCGCTGCGGTCGATCCGCTCGTGGATGAGGAGCGGTTCGATGAGCTGCTCTTCGATGCGCAGGTAAGGATTCAGCGAGGTCATCGGGTCCTGGAAAACCATCGCGATGCGTTTGCCGCGGATTTTTTGCAGCGCCTTCTCCGGGCAGCAGAGCAGGTCCGCACCCTCGAAGATGGCCCGGCCACTTTCGATCCTGCCCGGCGGCCGCGGAATCAGGCCCAGCAACGAGTAACACGCCACGGATTTGCCGGAGCCGGATTCACCGACGATGCCCAGCGTTTCGCCCTTCTTGATGGCGAACGAAACGTCATTTACCGCGCGGACAACGCCGCTGCGCGTGTGGAAGAATGTCCGCAGATTTCTGACTTCGAGCAGCGGCATGGTCAAAATTCAACCACGAATGAACACGAATCATGAATCGGATCTCTTTCCTTCATTCCGGTCTGGTCCGAGGGAGTCGTCGCCAGCCTGACGATTTGGAGCTGATCTCGTTTCAAAAGCAATCTATTCGTGTCCATTCGTGTTGATTCGTGGTTAATCCTTCGCCGCCCGCACGTCGAGCGCGTCGCGGAGGCCGTCGCCGAGAAAGTTCAGAGAAAAGAGGGTCAGGCTGAAGACCGTGCCGGTGGAAACCAGGATCCAGGGTGCGTCTTCCATCCAATCGGCCCCTTCTTTGATGAGCGAACCCCAGGAACTCATCGGCGGTTGCACGCCCAGGCCGAGGAAGCTGAGGAAGGCTTCCAGCAGCATGACGCCGGGAACGGTGAGGGTCGCATAGACGATCACCGGGCCGAGCACATTGGGGATGATATGGCGGAGGATGATGCGGCGTTTACGCAAGCCGAGCGCGATGGCCGCTTCGATGAACGCCTCCTGCTTCAGCGACATGACCTGCCCGCGGACGATCCGGGCCATGGTCAGCCATTCGACAGCGCCGATGGCGAGGAAAAGCAGGAGGAGGCTTCTTCTAAAGATCACCATCAGCAGAATTACGAAGATGGCGAAGGGGAGCGTATAGATGATGTCCACGATGCGCATCATGACGCTGTCCAGTTTGCCGCCGATGTAGCCGGCGAGGGCACCGTAGAGGAGACCGATAGTCAAGGCGACGACGGTGGCGCTCAGGCCGACCATGAGCGAGACGCGGCCGCCGAACAGGACGCGCGCCAGGACATCGCGCCCGAGTTGATCGGTGCCCAGCCAGTGTTTGGCGCCGGGCGGGTGGACGTGCGATTCGAGGTCCTGTTCGGCGTACGAATAGCGCAGCCCGCTCGGCCGGAGGGGCGTTGGCAGCCCGCTCGCCAGCGGACCGAGCACGCAGATCAATGTCAGGGAGACGAGGATCCACAGGCTGGCGACTGCCAGTTTGTTTTTGGCGAGGCGGTGCCAGGCGTCGCGCCAGAGCGAGGTACCCGGCTCGGCTTCCCCTGTTCCCGCCGGGTCGATGTCTGCTCCGCGGGGTTCGGTCGGCATATCAGTCAAACTTCAGTTTCGGATTGAGCCAGACCTGGACGATGTCCACCACCAGGTTGAAGAAGATGATGAGCACGGCGTAGAAGAGGACGGTGCCCAACACCAGCGTGTAGTCGCGATTGAACGCCGAGGTGATGAAAAACCGGCCCAGGCCGGGGATGTCAAAAATCGTTTCGACCACGAACGAGCCGGTGATGATGCCGGCGGCGGCCGGGCCGAGAAATGAGACCACCGGGGAAACACCGCCGCGCAGCGCGTGTTGGAACAGGATCCGGCCGGCGGCGGCGCCTTTGGCCCTGGCGGTGCGGATGAAGTCCTGACTCAATATCTCCAGCATGCCGCCCCGCGTGAGGCGCGCGATATAAGCGGCATAATAAAGACCGAGCGTTGTCGCGGGCAGGACACGGTCGCGCAGGAAATCCCAACCAGAAGCGTTGAACCAGTGCAGGTGGATAGCAAAGGCGAGCACTAACAGGGGGCCCATGACAAACGTGGGCAGGCAAATCCCGATCATCGCCAGCGACATGGCCGAATAATCGAATACCGAATTCCGCCGCAGCGCCGCGATCAACCCCGCGGTCATGCCCACGACCAACGCGATGGCCAGGCTCAGGCAGCCAAGTTCAAGCGACACCGGGAAGGAATCGGCGATCAACTCCTTTACGGTGCGATTGGGATATCGGTAGTCCGGTCCGAGGTCGCCCCGGAGGTATCCCTTCATGACTTTGAGGTATTGCTCCAACCATGGCTTGTCCAGGCCGTAATAAGCTTCGACCGCTTTTCGAATTTCCGGGGTGGTTGCTTTTTCCCTGTCGAACGGCCCGCCCGGCGCCAGGCGCATCATGAAAAACGTCAGGGTGCCGATGATGAACAGCACCGGGATCGTCTCCAGCATCCGGCGGGTAATGAATCTCAGCATGTCAGGGCATGGCCAATGTCCGCGAGTGATTCGGAGGCGGACCTTTCTGCGTCGGATCGAGGTAAACGCATTTGTAGGGGTGATGGTCGAGGAGTGTTGGAAACCAGCCTTGCACAGCCGGCTGCAGAAGATAGGGATGCGTGTAGTGGTACACCGGAATCAAGGGGGCTTCATCCAACAGGATGGCCTCGGCCTGCTGAAACAATTCATATCGCTGTTGCGGATCGCCGGTCTGGCCGGCCTCGGCCAGCAGCCGGTCGTATTCCTTGTTCGACCAGCCGGTCTGGTTATTGCCCCCGCCGCTGAGAAACATGTCGAGGAATGAGTTCGGGTCCACGTAATCGCCGATCCAGGCATAACGGCCGACTTCGTAGTTCAACGTTCGCTGGTTGTCGATATAGACCTTCCATTCCTGATTTTCCAATTCCACATCGATGTTGAGATTTTTCTTCCACATCTGCTGGACGGCTTCGGCGACAGCGCGATGGCTTTCCAGGGTGTTGAACATGAGGTTCAACGTGGGAAAACCGCGGCCGTCCGGATACCCCGCTTCGGCGAGCAACCTGCGCGCTTGCTCGAGATCGTAAGGGAGCCGGGCGCGACAGGTGTAGCCGGCGGTGTTCGGCGGCGTGAAGCTGCAGGCGGGAATTTCGCCCGCGCGCCGGATCCGGCTCGCGATAGCGACGCGGTCCACGGTCATGGCCAGCGCGCGGCGGACCCGCTTGTCGTTGAGCGGCGGTTTGGTGGTGTTGAACCTGTAAATATAGGTGCCCAGGTAGGGGTCAATGCGGAGCAGTTCCGGTTGGTTGCGTTTGTAAGCATCGATCTTCGAGAGCGGCGCTTCGTAAGTGACGTGCAACTGGCCGGAACGAAAGGCGCGCTCCTCGGTGTCGAGGCTTTCGATGGGGTAGAAACGGATTTCCTTCAGTTTCACGGCGTCGGCGTCCCAATAGGTCGGACTTTTCCGGGCGACCAGCACGTCGTTGATTTTCCACTTGGCGAGCACAAATGGGCCGTTGCCGACAAAATTCTCGGGGCGCGTCCAGCGGTTGCCGCGCTGATCGAGGGGTCCGCAACGTTCGATGACGGAAACCGGGACCGGGAACCAGGAGTAATGGTTCAGCAAAGACAGGAAGTAGGGTGTGGGACCTTTGAGCCGGACCTGCAGTGTGAAATCGTCGAGCGCTTTGAATCCGACCTGCGTGAAGTCCGCAATTTGGCCCTTATTGAATTCCTCCGCATTAACGACCACGTACAGCATGTAGGCGTATTCCGCGGCGAGCGTCGGCGTCAACATGCGCCGGTAGGAACGGACGAAATCGCTCGCCGTGACGCGCGCGCCGTTGGACCATTTCGCGTTTTCCCGCAGGTGAAAGGTGTAGGTCCTGGCGTCTGCGGTAACGTCCCAACTCTCGGCCACACCGGGAACCGGATGCAGATCGCGCGGGTCTTCGGAGACCAACCCTTCCAACAACGCGACGATGATGTGTTCCTCCGGCACACCGGTGACGATCTGCGGGTCCAGGTCCTGCGGTTCGGCGCCGTTGCCGCGAAACAGGATCTGTTCGCGGTCGCCGTAGCCGGTGCGCGTCGGGGGCGGGGTGCAGCCGGATTGAAACAGCGTCGCGCCAGCGATGACAGCGGCGAGCATCCAAGGACGAATGAATTTCCAAACCCGCCAGAAGGAAAGGCAGCCGGGTTTGAAAGTGGATTCGGATTTCGTCATGCCTTTTGAAAAACGGTGGCTGAGCCGTTGGAAAAGGTATCGATTCGAAAACAACCATCCGGCAGCAGCGAAACCAAAACAGACGAGAGAACAGTTCGGTGATGCATCGTAGTCGGCCCTGGGGCCGTGTTGATCCGGCTGCATGATAGTCAAATCCGTCCGGCTGGCAACATTTCGCGATTTTTCCGTTTATTCTGGCTTTCCACTTTCGTGGCGGCGGGTTATGAGACGCGGTCAGGGCCGCAGGCCGCTCGTTTCCAATGCCACTGGTTGAAATCAAGAATCTGGAGCTGGATTTTGTCGCCGGAGAAACGTTTGTCCGCGCCCTTGATGGCGTCTCGCTGGCGATTAACGCAGGCGAAACCGTCTGCCTCGTTGGCGAGAGCGGTTGCGGAAAGAGTGTCACCGCGCTGTCCCTCGCGCGGCTCCTTCCGTCGCCGCCGGCGCGTTACGTCGGCGGTGAGATTTTCCTTGAGGGGCGGGATGTCTTGAAAATGTCCCAAAAGGAATTGCGCGAGGTACGGGGTGGCCTCCTGAGTTATGTTTTTCAAGAGCCCGCCGCGTCGCTGAACCCGGTTTTCCGCGTTGGCAACCAGATCAAGGAATCGCTCAAACTGCATCGTCCGAAGAGGGCGACCGATGACGAAGCGATTCGGCTTCTGAAGCGGGTGGGCATTCCCGCTCCCGAATCGCGCATCAAAGATTATCCGCACCAGCTTTCCGGGGGAATGCAACAGCGGGTCATGATCGCCATGGCGCTGGCATCCGAGCCCAAACTGCTCGTCGCCGACGAGCCGACAACGGCGCTCGACGTGACCATTCAGGCGCAGATCCTCGATTTGTTACGCGATCTGAAACGGCGTCTGGGCATGGGCGTTCTGTTCATCACGCACAACCTCGGCATCGTAAGCGACTTCGCCGACCGCGTCGCCGTGATGTACGCCGGTCAAATCGTCGAGGTGGCTTCGGCGAACGAGTTATTGGGGCGGCCACTCCATCCGTACACGCAGGCTCTGATCAACTCAGTGCCGAAGCTTGGAGCGGACACGCAGCGTCTTCGGGCCATTCCAGGAAGCCCGCCCCGGTCCGGCGCGTTGCCGGCCGGCTGCCGGTTTCATCCGCGCTGTCCCAAGCTGCAGGCCGATTGCCCTGAAAAAGTCCCGGCCCTGCTGGAAGTCAATTCCGGTCGCTCGGTTCGGTGCCCGTACTGGCAACAATGAGCCTGCTCGAAGTCAGGAACCTCCAGGTCCATTTCCCGGTCAAGCACCGGCTGTTTTCGCGCGCGAATCAGTTCGTCAAGGCGGTGGATGACATGAGCTTCACGCTCGAGCCGGCTGAAACTTTGGGGCTCGTCGGCGAGAGTGGTTGCGGCAAGACGACCTTGGGCCGGGCGATTGCGCGATTGATTGAACCGACCGGGGGGAGCATCCGGTTCGAAAATGAGGACATCTCCAGATTGCAGGGCGCCGAACTCCGCGCGCGCCGGAGAAAGTTGCAAATGATTTTTCAGGATCCGTACGGTTCGTTGGATCCGCTCATGACCGTCGAGGCAATTATCGGAGAGGCTCTCGACATTCACCGCCTGGTCGAGGGCACTGCTGCTCGGCAGGAGCGGATCCGCGAATTATTGGAAGCGGTCGGCCTGGACTCGACTCACACGCAGCGTTACCCGCATGAATTCAGCGGCGGTCAGCGCCAGCGCATTGGCATTGCCCGCGCCCTGGCCGTGGAACCGAAATTGATCGTTTGCGACGAGCCGGTCAGCGCGCTCGACGTGTCGGTGCAGGCGCAGATCATCAATTTGCTGCAGGACCTGCAGGCCGAGCGCGGCATGGCTTATCTCTTCATCGCTCATGACCTCGCGGTGGTGGAACACATCAGCCGCCGGGTGTTGGTAATGTACCTGGGCAGGGTGGTGGAGTTGTCGGATGCGAAGTCCGTCACGCATTCACCGAAGCATCCCTACACTCAAGCGCTTATTTCGGCGGTGCCGACAGTCGAGCCGGATTCGACGCGAAGGCGCGTGGTATTGCCCGGCGATGTGCCGTCACCCATCAATCCGCCGGGCGGCTGTCCGTTTCACCCGCGTTGTCCCGTCGCCGAATCCCGTTGTCGGACCGAAGTGCCGCGTCTGCGCGAAGTCGTGCCGGGGCATTGGGCCGCGTGCCATCTGGCAAAATAATCGCCGCTCAGTTTCCGGTTTCGACCAGGCCACTGGTGTGGAAGTCAATCCGGCCTCTGGCGCGGCCGGCCTCCAGCATCAGACGGTAAAGCGTGTTCGGTTCGAGCCGTTGCGGTCGGGAGTTGGTCATCCACGGTCTCATGCCCGGGAGGCGCTGGCCGTAAAGGAAGCCCTCGGTGGGCGGGACATTCGTGTAGGCGATCAGATACCAAAGCGGCGGCGTGAATTTGTTGGTTTCATAGGCGCTGAGCAGCACCACCTTCACCGAAGTGAGCTTGTATTGTCCGTCAAGCAGAAAGGAAACAGGATAGACCTTCGCCCCGGCGCCCTTCGGCTGGATAGGTCGCGTCCGGGCAATTATTTGAATACGAGGACGATTAATCCAGTCGGTGAAGAAGTATAGGTAAATCCCGGCCAGGATCACGGCCAGGATGATTAATGCGCTTTGTTTCGAGAACATCCGTAATATGTGGACGCGTTGGTTGGTAACTTATTCGAGCCAATTGCGTCTGAATGGAAAGCGTGAACGATTGATTGCATCCCTATGAAAAAGGAAAGCCGCGATGCCATCCGATTACAGCCTGAGCGGACGGGTTTTGGGAACGGGACAGGCGGGCGGGCCGCTGGTTCGAACCCGTGTTTGCTGGCATTCACCTTGATCGAACTGCTGGTGGTCGTCGCCATCATCGCCATTCTGGCCGCCATGCTGTTGCCGGCCCTGGCGCGCGCGAAGGAGGCAGGCAAGCGCATCGCCTGCGTGAACAATTTGCGGCAACTCAGTTTGGCGACGGTAATGTACCTCGATGAGAACAACGGGAACTATCCCGCGCGTACGGTGAACGGGCGTTGGCCGACGCAGTTGCGCGATGGTTACAAAGACTACCGCATTTTGAAATGCCCGAGCGACATTCCCAATCCGGTTTCCAATGGGACGGACCCGATCAATTATCCTTTCGATTCCACGAACCGCAGCTACATCATCAACGGGTGGAACGACTATTTCGAAGCGCAGATGGGCGGCAGCTTCAGCCTCAATGCGATCGTCAACAGGTCAATGACGGAGAGCGGGATCAAAGAACCGAGTGAAACGATCGTATTCGGAGAAAAGCGAGGCGACACCAGTCACGGCCATTTCTACATGGATTTCCTGGAAGGGATCGGAAACGATGTGACTGAGGTGGAACAGAGCCGCCATTCCACAGTGGGCAGGAATTCCGGGGGCGGGGGCTCCGATTACGCCTTTACCGACGGGAGCATACGGTTTCTCAAATTTGGCAGGTCGTTCATTCCGTTGGATCTTTGGGCCACAGAGGAAAAGTGGCGTACTAACGGCGCGGCGCTGCAATTCTGAAAGCGCCTCCGCCTGAACTGGCGATAAAGGCTATGGTTGCGGTCTGGGTCTCTCCACTTTATCCCAATCCTTACCGTTGTGTCTGAAAATTGTCGTGGTGTCGCTCCCTTCTTTCAGAAGGAAACCGGTGGCGTCGTCCACGTTGTCGAATGCGAATAAAATCTGCTCCCCATCAACCGCTAATATCGGGTGGTCCGACATCACAACTTTATCGCCTATCCGGCCGGCAAACATAATTAAAATGCCCCAAAGCAATTTCTGTGCGGGACCCTATGCGTCATCAACAAATCCGATAGTTGCAGGCTAAAAGCTGACTTTTGAATCGAGATTTGTCGTTTCACCTAAATGGCGGCACGCCCCATCCTGGGGCGCGCCTGTAAAGATTCTGGACACATCGTTTCCCACAGCCTGAGGCGCGGCCCAAAATCCCAGTGCACGGACACAAAATTGCTGCCGGCACGTTCAATGCTTCGCTGGCAAATATGACAACGACGCTGCTTGTTTTGGGTGGGATTTGGATGACTTTATCATTAGGTTTTTGCCTGGCTTTGTGCGCGGCCGCGGCCAAATCGCAACCCGAGTTCGAGCGCGGAGAAGAAGCTGCCCAATCAAGACACGAGTCGAGGGAAGCGGTCGCCGGGGATGCTTTTTGCATGCGGTAAATATCGGATTTGGCCAACAAACAATTGAGGCGGCTCCGAGTGGAGCCGCTTTTTCATTTCAATAAGGAGTTTGATAACCCCAAAGGTCAATCGGCATTTCCATGGGCAGCGGCGCCGGCCAGCGAGCAGTGACCCAGGCCGCCAGGGATAAGCACGGTTTCGGTGGAGCGGGCGACGGGAATCGAACCCGCATGGCCAGCTTGGAAGGCTGGAACTCTACCATTGAGCTACACCCGCAACGCGCTTGTCCATACTAGCGGCCGCGCTTGCGTTGTCAATCTGCGTCCGTGTATCCTGTTTCCAGAATGAATTCGCTGCACCTCATCGGCGGCCGTGTCATCGACCCCGCCAACCATTTCGACGCGGTAGCTGATTTGTTGATTGTGCAGGGCAGAATCGCCGCATTGGGTCCCGACGCCGCAAAACAGGCGCCGGCCAACGCTGAAAAACTGGATGTCAAAGGGCTGGTCGTCTGTCCCGGGCTGATTGATCCGCACGTGCACTTGCGCGAACCCGGCCAGAGTGCCAAGGAAACCATCGCCACAGGCACGGCCGCCGCCGCGCGAGGCGGATTCACGTCGGTCGTCTGCATGCCCAACACCTCGCCGGCCATCGACAACGCGGGTACGGTCGCTCTGATTCGGGAACGGGCCGATCGCAGTGGCGTGGTGAACGTTTTCATTACCGGCGCCATCACCAAAGACATCGCCGGCGAAGAGTTGGCGCCCATCGGATCGCTCAAGCGCGCCGGGGTTGTGGCCATCACCGATGATGGCCATTGCGTCCAGAACAACGAGCTGATGCGACGCGCGCTTGAATATGCGCGGATGTTCGATCTGCCCGTCCTGGACCACTGCCAGGATTATTCGTTGGTGAGCGACGGCGTGGTTCATGAAGGTTACTGGAGCGCGACGTTGGGTTTGCGGGGTTGGCCGGCGGCGGGCGAAGAGATGATTGTCGCGCGAAATATTCAACTCGCAGAACTGACGGGGGCCCACGTGCATTGCCAGCACCTGAGCGCGGCGGGAGGGGTGCGACTGATCCGGGAGGCCAAAAAACGGGGCGTCCCCGTGTCCGGCGAAGCCTGCCCGCACCACTTCGTGTTGACCGACGCGGCAATTGCCGGCAGCGAAAAGTTTTGGAGCAACGATGGCAAAGGCGTTTTTGGTTACAAAAACGGCGCAACGAACAAGCCCGTTTGGCCCGCTTACGACACCAATTTCAAGATGAATCCCCCGCTCAGATCGGCGCGGGATCGTGAAGCCATTATTGAAGGAATTGTTGACGGCGCCGTGGAAGTCCTCGGCAGCGACCACGCGCCGCACTGCGATTACGAAAAGGAAGTGGAGTTCGACTACGCGCCGTTTGGCATCACCGGTCTGGAGACCGGACTCGCGCTTTCGTTGATGCAATTGTATCACAGTGGCCTGCTCGGCTTGGCCGACATCATTGCAACATTCACCGTGGCTCCGGCCGGTCTGCTGCGCCTGGCCAAAGGCACGCTGGGCGTCGGCGCCGACGCCGATGTGACCGTCCTGGACCCGGACCGGGAATGGGTGTTTCGGAAAAAGGAAACCGCCAGCAAATCGTTTAACAGCCCTTTCTACGGCTGGCGACTCAAAGGGAAGGCGTGCGCGACGATC
>DASPXS010000058.1:0-29987 GCA_035637175.1 Haliangiales bacterium
GGCGAGACAATCAATTTTTCCATCGGCGGCGCCATAACGCTGACCGGCGGTGGACTGTTGATCGACAAGGACCTGGTCATCTCGGGGCCGGGGGCGAGCAACCTGGTGGTCCAGCGGAGCACGGACATCGGCACGCCGAACTTTCGCATTTTCAATGTCTTTTCGGGCATCGTCTCAATCTCCGGGCTGACCGTGAGCAATGGTCGCGACGACGTTGGCGGCGGCATCTATAGTCAAACCCCGTTGACGCTCAATGACTGCGTCGTCACGGACAACGTTGCTACCGAGAGCGGCGGCGGAATCTTCAATTCGAGCACGATGGTCATCAGCAATTGTGTCGTCCGCGGCAATCCCGCTGCTGGCGAGACCTGGGACGGATTCGGCGGCGGCATCTACAATGCAGGCACACTGACCGCGAGCAACAGCACGATCGACAACAACTCGGTCACCAGCAGCATGGGTGGCGGGTACGGTGGCGGCATCTACAATGATGGCACCCTGACCCTCACCGGTTCGGTCATCAGCGGCAACTCCGCCGCCGGCGGCCCGGACAATGGAGGCGGTTTCGGCGGCGGCCTCAACAACGGTTTCGGCACCGCGTATCTGGACAACAGCACCGTGAAGGGCAATGTCGCCCGGGGCGGCGCTGGCAGCGCCGGCGGCCTCGGTGAAGGCGGCGGTGTTGCCGACGGTTTCGGTACGGTGACACTGGACCGAAGCACGGTCAGCGGAAATTTCGCCGTGGGCGGTGACGGCGGCAGTGGCGGTCCAGGTGAAGGCGGGGGCATCGCCAACGATTATGGCACCGTGTATGTGGACAACAGCACCGTGAGTGGCAACGTCTCGAATGGTGGCGCCGGCACCAGCGGCTTCGGTTCGCGCTACGGCGGCGGTATCTTTAACGATTCCGGCAGCATTGAACTGACCTCCAGTACCATTGCTTTCAACGTTGTTTCCGGCGGCTTCCCGCAAGACGGCGGAGGAATGTTCAACCTCTGGGGCGCGGTGGAGCTCAAGAACACTATCGTCGCTGCGAACAACGCCACGGTTGACTTCTTCAATGGCGAGTTTGGTTACGTGATATCCGATGGCTTCAACCTGGCCGGCTCGACGAATGGAGTTATCACCCCGGGCCCCGGCGATCAGTTCAATATCACGGCTGCAGCGCTTAAGCTGGGGCCGCTGCAGGACAACGGCGGGCCGACTTTCACGCACGCCCTGCTCTGCGGCAGTCCAGCCCTAAACGCGGGCGACAACACAGACGCTCCGGCCACGGATCAGCGCGGCTTTGGGCGGATCGTTGGCGGCGTGATTGACATCGGGGCGTATGAGGGTAACAACACCGCGCCCAGCATCAGTTGTCCCAGCCCGATCACACTGAACTGCGCTCCACCCACCGGGCAGGCCGCCACCGTCTCGGTAAATGTCGGCGATGGCGATGGCGATCCGCTGGTCGTGGTGTGGACCGTGGACGGCACGGCCTATCAAACCAACGTGGTGGCTGCGGGTGGACCACCGACATTGGCCCAGGTTGACTTTACGGCGGTTTTCGGCGTGGGCTCCCACCAAATTAACGTATCGGTCTCCGACCCCGGCGAATGCGTGGCGACCTGTTCGACGACCGTGGAGGTGCGCGCTGGCGGTAGCGCGTCGCCTGTAGCTGGCGTCTGCAGCCTCGGTCAGGCAGGCGGTTACGCCGTGTTCATTATGGGCAACGTGGGCGGGACCAAGTCCACCATCAGCTCAGCTAACACTAAAGTCACCGGCCATGTGGCCGTGGGTCCGTCCGACTCCGGCTCCAGCAGCGACCTGCTCAAGGCAACGATCGACGGTACGCTATTTGTGGATCCCGCAGCGATTGTTGATATCCATCCCGACCTTATCGTTACCGGTGGCGTAGCCAGTCAGAATCTGACCGTCGCCAGGAATGATGCTCTGGCCGCCTCGGCCTGTTTCGCAGCATTGGCGCCGACAAGGACGCTCAGCAGCATTACGAGTTCGATGATCATCACCGGGAACGGCGGGCTCAACGTCATCAACGTCGGATCGATTGTCCTGGTGAAAAAAGTGCTGACGCTCAGCGGTGGGCCGAACGACGTCTTCATCATCAACGTCTCGGGTGACTGCAGTTTCGGTTCGGCTCAGGTCGTGCTGGCCGGCGGTCTGAAGGCAAGCCAGGTGCTGTGGAACTTCCCTGGCCCTGGCACTGCGGTCAATGTGTACAAGGACGTCACTTACGTCTCGGGAACCTTCCTGGTGCCGTTCCGCGACTACGTTCAGGATGTCGCGCATCTGAACGGCGCTGTTATCGGCGGAGGCAACGTGCGGATCCATTCCGGGGCCACCGTGACCTACCCCTCTGAGTGCACGCCTTGAGACGGTTACCCGGTTTTGTCGGTTGCCGGTGATTCGGCCAAAACGCCGCGCGAGATTCCTGGAAAGCCCCCTTTCGTTTTTCGGATGCACTGGGACTCTGAACCGCGGCCGGGCTGTAGTGGGGCAGCCGTCCCGGCTGTCTGCGCGGGCGTCTCGCCCGCGATGGCTTCTAGGGCGAGACGCCCAAGCGGCAGGCGGGACGCCTGCCCCACTACCTGCCGGTTCATGGAGAGCCTCCCTTTCGTTTCTGCGCATGCATTGGGACCAGGAACCAGCGAGCAGCCCCCTCACCCCATCCCTCTCCCCCTCGGAGGGGGAGAGGGTGCCCGAAGGGCAGGAGAGGGGGTGGTTCATGGAAAGACCCGTGTTACGGATGAACACCAATCGGCGTGAAACCTTAAAGGTCGCGCCCGCCAATTGGAAATTCGCGCCCATTCGTGTGTATTGGTGTCCCTTCGTGGTTAAAAATTCCATTGCGCCTTGGCGGCTTTGCGTGAATTTTTCTGCATGGCTGTCGCCGAGCCGATTCGCAGCAAGCTGAGCCAGTTGCCGCACAAGCCCGGGGTTTACCTGATGAAGGACCGGTTTGGGACGGTGATTTATGTCGGCAAGGCGCGCGATCTGCGCAAGCGGGTCAGCCAATATTTCCATCCGTCCCGGCGGATGGGCTGGGACTTGAAGTTCAACGCGCTGGTCGAGGCGATCCACGATTTCGACGTGCATGTCGTCAAGAGCGAGCCGGAAGCGGTACTGCTCGAAGGCAAGCTGATCAAGGAGTTTCATCCGCGTTACAACGTCAGCTTTCGCGACGACAAACGGTTCCTGCTGCTCAAGATCAACCTCAACGACCCGATCCCGCGCTTCACGCTGACACGGCTCAAGACGGACGATGGCGCGCGTTACTTTGGTCCGTTCGCCGGCTCCGGCGCGCTGCGGCGCACGCTCACTCTGGTCCGGCATAAATTCAATTTGCGCGGTTGCCGTCCGTTGGCGCCGAACGAGACCGATTACAAGCACTGCCTCTACGCCCATCTGAAGGTCTGCACCGCGCCGTGCATCGGCAACGTGACGCGCGAACAATACCGCCTGCAGGTGCTCGCCGCGTGCGATTTTCTCGACGGCCAGTCGCGGGAGATGAAGGAACAACTCGAAGCCGAAATGAAAAAGGCCGCGGCAGCGCAGGACTTCGAGAAGGCGGCGCAGTTGCGCGACCTGCTGTTCGATTTGCGACGCACCACGCTGAAGACGGAAAAGTTCGAGCGATTGCCTTACAAACTGCCGGTGGCAATCGATCCCGACCGCGATCTGGCGGAACTGGGCGCGGTCCTGCGTTTGCCGGCGCCGCCGCAGCGCATCGAAGGGTTCGACATTTCAAACATCAGCGACACATTCGCGGTGGCGTCCATGGTCAGTTTCAAAAACGGACGGCCGGACCGGTCCAATTATCGCCGGTTCAAAATGAAAACGGTGGTCGGACAGGACGATTTCGCCTGCATGGCGGAGACCGTGCGGCGGCGGTACTCACGGTTGCTGCGGGAGGCGCGAGGCGAAGAGGAGGGCAGAAGCGGCGAACGCCCATCCGCCATCCTCCAATCTCCACCTTCATTTCCGGATTTGATTCTGATCGACGGCGGCAAGGGACAGTTGAACGCGGCTCGCGCGGAACTGGCCAAACTGGGCTTGAGCCACGTTCCCGTCATCGGGCTGGCGAAGGAGTTCGAGGAGATTTACCGGCCCGGCGAAAGCGAGCCGCTGCGATTGGGCCACGATACGGGCGCGCTCAAACTGCTTCAGCGTGTCCGGGACGAGTCGCACCGCTTTGCGAACACTTACAACGCGCAACTGCGCCTGAAAAAAATCTCAGAGAGCCTTCTCGACGAATTTCCCGGCATTGGCGAGCGGCGCAAGGCGGCGTTGCTCAAGAAATTCGGTTCGGTGCACCGACTGCGGTTGGCTTCGGCGGAGGAGATCGCCCGCGTACCCGGCTTCGGCGGAAAAGCCGCCGCAGAATTGAAATCCTTTCTCGAAGCGCGCAGTGTTTTGCCGGAGCCTGCGGCGCCGCCGACGGAAGAGAAATAAATCCTGTTGACCCCGGCGCGAACCGATCGAAAGGGCCAAGGGGACGGTCACTTTTCGATCGCGCGGCAAAACCGGGCAGGACCGGATGCTGCGTCACCCTGGAAACTGAGCAGGACACGCCTGTGTTCCGGTCTGGAGCGTCGGACCGCACGGGCGGGACGCCCGTGCCACTACCGGATGGCCCACGCTATTTTGCCGGCTGCGCCGCCTTTCCGGTCAGCCATTCGAAGCTGAGCTTGACGTCGTCGCCGGTTGAAAACACTCCCAGCTTCGTAGGGGGTTGGATGCCAAAACTGGTCATCTTCACCGAGGTGGAACCGGTGAACTTCAGCTTGTCTGCGCCGACCCGAACCATGGTCACCGGCATCTGAACTTTGTTCGTCACGCCGGCCACGACCAACTCGCCTTTCGTGTCGAAGAGAAACGGAGCCTCCGGTGATTTGGGCGCTTCTTTAAGCGTCATCTCGGTGAGGCGATAATCGATCCGCCGGTGGTCCTTTTCTTTCAGCGAGTCATACATGATGGCGTCCATCGAAGTTTTGTCGCTCTTGAGCTGGCGCACGGGAATCAGCACCGCGACGTTCGCGTTCACTTTGCCCGCCTGAGGTTTTTCAAGGTTGAAAGCCGGGTCGAACTCGATATAGCCGCCGACCAACTTGCTTTCCACCGACCAGTCATGAAGGGTTGATGTGCCCTCCACTTTCACCTGGCTGCCCGTTGGCTCGGCGGTGTAGCGGACCCGGTTTTCGGCGGCGCGCACGGAAACGGTGAGCAGCGCCAGCAGTCCGAGGAGCAGAACACAGCTTTTTTTCATGGGGCTTTCTCCGGTTTAAGATTTGCCATGGGCAAGGGTGATCGTTCGACTCGATCCGATCAGGTTAATTCAAATGCATCCTTGGGCAACGCCACCTTGTTTCCGGTGATGATGGATTCGTGGGCTTTAATCGCCATGACGGTGGCGTCGAAACCTTCCTGATAATTTGCGGCCGGCTGAAGTTTGATTTCCGAAAGATATTGTCCCAGCGCGGCCTTGTCGGCCGTGGCAAAATTGGCGGTGAAGTCCTCCACGGCGGTGCTGATGGTGTTGACATTGGTGAGGAACGATTCCAGCGCGAAGTAGAGCGGCTTGCTGGTATAGGAAACTTCTTCCGTCGCTTTTTCGCCCAGGTTCGTGAGCTTGGTGGCATTCGCGATCAGGGCGATGCCGGTTTCCTTGTAGAACTGGTCTTTGCGCGCGTAAACCTCCCAGCCGAGCAGCGGGGAGTCCACTTCCTTGAACATCCAGGCCTTGTTGCCGCGCATCATGATGGCGGCGTCGGTGCCGTAAAGCATTTCGTAGTCCGCATCGAAGGAGTTGGCCAGCGTGCCCTCGAAGGTCAATTGTGCGCCGCCGGGATATTCAAAGACGGCTTCGACGGTGTCGGGCATGTCGCGACCGTCCTTCCATTGCATGAGCGAAGCGAAGCCGGTGACGGAGGCCGGGCGGGCGTTCAAAAACCAGGACAGGGCGTCAATCTGGTGGATGCCGATTTCACCGGCCAGTCCGAGCGAGGTTTCCTTGCTCAGGCGCCAGTTCAGTTCGCGCTCGCGGTCGGGATTGGGCGAGGCCATGCGCCAGCTTTGCTTCTTGTGCCATTGCGCGTGGGCCTTGACGGCTTTGCCCGCGGCGCCGGCGCGGATGAAATCCAGCAGGAAGCGGCGTTGCGAATCCGAACGCATCTGGAGGCCGGCCTGAAAAACCTGCTTGTTCGCGGCCCTGGCCGCAAGAGCGATCGTTTTGGCGTCGGCAATGGTGTGGGCGAGCGGCGCTTCGCAATAAACGTGCTTGCCCGCCTGCAACGCGGCGAGGGCGATTTCGCGGTGCTGGTGCGTGGGTGTGGCGATGATGACGGCCCGGACTTCCTTGTCGTCCAGAATTTTCCGGTAATCATCCACGCCTTTTGCGGCGGGGGCGGAGTTGGCCGCGCGTTTCACCGAGGCGGGATAGGTGTCGCAGAGGGTGACCAGTTGAGCGGTTTTCAGCCGCGACAACGTGGCGATGATTTCACGGCCCCAATTGCCCAGACCAATCACCGCGCACTTGACCTGAAACGGGACCAGCGTTTCCACATCGGCGGCCTCGACCGGCGCGCGCGTGATCAACTCCACGCCGCCCAGCATGGTCATCAGGGTCGCAAACGAACTGCCTCTAAGAAAGTCGCGGCGGTTCAGTTCGGCGGTTTCGTTCATATTCGTGGTTGGATGTTGGCTGTCGGGATTGGCTTACCTGGTTTGCGGAGTGGCATCGCCCTTTTCGAGGCCGAGCGCCCATTGGATGCCGCCCAGGATGTGTTTCTGGTAGGTCTCGCCGACGGCGCGGGAGTTCTCACGTTTGCCATCTTTGTCCGCCCACTCCGGGTCCCAGACGTCCTCGCGATGGCCCAGCGACGTGTAGAACACGCGGCCTTTGCCGTACATTTTGCACCAGGCAATGGGATAATCGCCGGGTGTCTTCTCGTTGGGATGTTTGTCGAGGGCGAGCAGGCCGTGGACCTGGCTGCGCTCGAAACCGTTCAGCAGATAGATTTCGTCCTTCAAATTAAAGGTCGGGCTCAAGTCGCGGCAGGCAGGGTGTTTTGGGTCTTGATTGATACACTCGACTTCGACCTGCGCGCCGTGGTGCTTGAATTCACCCCCAATCATTTCAACGTAGGGGTCGAGCGGTTGGTGCCCGCGAAACGTGTCGGTGGCCGAGTGCATGCCGATGAACGCCTTGCCGGACTTGATCCAGTCGAGGAACGCCTGTTTGTCCGGCAGCGGCAGGTCGCCGGTGGTATTGGCAAAGATGACGCCGTCATATTGCTTCAGGGATGCGGGCGTCATCTTTTCGGCCATCTCCTGGTCGTTGCGGACGTAGTCCACGGTAAACACGCCGCTTTTCTCTCCGAGTTGGCCCAGGATCTTTTCCGCGGTGGGAATGGAACTGTGGCGAAAACCTTTGGTCACGGTAACGACCAGCAGTTTTTTGGGCGTCGCCGCCCGGCTAGAAACCGTGAACGCGCAGAGCAGGCCCAACAGAAAGGCGATTGCACGCCGACGGGATTGGGTTTTCATAGATTTAACGATTGTCCGGACTTTATCTTCTCTTCAATGACTTTATTCAACGGGACGCCATTCATTTAGCCGGAATTCAGGGGGGGTCAAGGCATCTTTGCGCGTCGATCCGAGCGCGGGGCCAACTCCGGATCAACGGAGCAGCCGGTAGATCAGCGCGATCTGCGCGGCGCACAAGGCCGCCAGAGCGGCCCAGGTGAGAAATTCGCGCGGCCGCAGACTTAGTTGGCGGGTTTCACCCAGCCAGAATCGGATTTTTACCGTGCCGATCCCGATCAGGTCTCCATTGCGCAAGAGGGCGTGCCGAACCGGTTGATCGTTGACCGTCGCCCGCGCATCGGGATGCACCTGCAACACAAAGCCTTCAGGCATCCGCAAATCCAGTTCCAGGTGCCGGTCCCAGACCCCGTGCTCTTCCAGGCGAAGGTTTGCCGAGCCGTCGCGCCCGACGATAAAAGGAAAACGGCGGGCCACCGCGACAGCGCCCGCCTGTTTGCCGGAAAGCACTTTGAGTTGGACCATCAGATCAGCCGGATGGGAACGACCACCTGGTCCCCGGGATAAACAGGCAGGTCAAGCTTGGGATTTTTCAGCGCCTTGTCGCAATTGACCGTTTCGGTCTTTCCATTGGTGCGGATGACCTTGACCTTCTTTCGATTGGCGAAGGGAGTGAAGTCGCCTGCGGTTTGGATCGCTTTCAGCACGGTCACTTCTCCGCTGTAAACGTATCGGCCCTGGTTCTTCACTTCACCTCCGACGTAGAACCACCGTTCTTCAATCGTCACGGTGACGGTCAGCGCCCGGGTGAAATAATCCGTCACATAGAGTTTGTACAGTTCCTCCTGCAATTTGCCGATGGTTTTACCTGCGGCCATGACCGGGCGTCCCAAAAACGGAGGACTGATGTAACCATCTTCCCGCACCTTTTCCTTGTGGTCGGGTGGCGGATTGGAAATTCCGGAAAAAGTGATGGTCAATTTGTCGCCGGGCTGGATCCAATCAGGCGTTTGGTGGTTGGTCGAAGAACTATTGGTGTTTTGCGCTCCGACCGGCGGTACGGAAACCGGCGTGTCGCCGCCTGCCGGCGCGGTGCCGGTCGGTTCCGGCTCGCGGAAGGCATGTTGCGGGGTCCCGCAACCGCTGACCAGGGCGATTGCCAATGAGGCGAGTGTTAAAAGAAGACACTGCGTGCTGATTTTAATCGACGAATTCATGTCCGGAAAATGCTTGGCAGACCGCCAGGCGCAACCATCAGTATTTTTGCTTGAGATCAAGCTCGGCGCGGTCACCCGCGGGCTTTTTCTTTTCGCCGTTGCTCCTGGCCGGGGGCTCCTCCTTATCCCGTTTGGCGTAATAATCGTAGTAGTATCCGCTGTAATAGTAGTAGTACGAATCCTGTGAAATATTGATGTTATTCAGCACGACGCCCAGCAGGGTGCCCCCCACCTTTTCCACCATCTGCTTTGCCCTCAGCGTCATGGCCTGTGGATATTTGCGGTACTGAATCACCAGCACGGCCAGGTCCACTTCGCTCGCCAGAATCGAAGCGTCGCTCACACCCATGATCGGCGGCGAGTCAAAAAAGACGAAATCATAACGTCGCTTGGCCTCTTTGACGAAATCCTTCATCTGGCTGGAATTCAAAATGCCCAGCGAACTGCTCGGCAGTTTTCCGCTCGGGAGGAAATCCAGCGTCGGAATGCTGGTGGTTTGGATCGTTTCTTCGAGCGTGTTTTGACGAAGCAGATAACTGGTTAACCCGACCGAATTGGAAACATTCAACAGCTTGTGCAGGCTGGGCCGGCGCAGGTCGGAGTCCACCAACAGGACCCGCTCGCCGTTTTGGGCAAAGACGACCGCCAGGTTGAAAATCGTTGTCGATTTGCCTTCACCGGCGCCGCCGCTGACCACCGTAAGACTGTTGGCATCCCCCCGCTTGCGCGAAAACAAAACGTTGGTGCGGAGCACGCGGTAAGCCTCGGCATGCGGACTTTCAGGCCCTTCCTGGATAAGGGAACCCACGTTTTGCGGAATCACACCCAGCACCGGCGATTGCAACGCGCGCTCGACATCGTCGATCGTCTTGACGCTCGTGTCGAGATACTCGATAAAGAAGGCCAAACCAACACCGACGATCAGTCCCACGATGATTCCCAGAGCAATGTTCAGGGGGAAGTTGGGACTGACCGGCCGCCGACCTGGTTCGGCCGGGTCCGTGATTTCGACGATGGAATTCTTTGGCAGGGTCATGTCAACCGTTTCCTGCCAGATCTTTATCTGCATGGCATCGCGGGCCTTTTGCAGATTGTCCAGCGCGCGTTTGGCCAGAAAGTAGGGGCGCGATTTGGCCGTTTTTTCGTAGTCCAACCGTTTTGCCTCATTCACCGATGCGCTCAGGCTTTCCACCTGCGCTCTATTTGAGGCCACCTTGACCTCAAGACCGGACAGGATGCCTTCAATCCGTTCATTGACCTTGGTGTCGAGGTCCGCTTGCATTGCCGCCACGGATCTGTATTCCGGGTGGCTGGGGCCGTAGGTTTCCTTTAATTTGGCCAGTGTCGATTCGGTCGTCCACAGGTCTTCCAGCAATTTGCCCAGTTGCGGATCGTAATTTGCCGTCAATATGGCCTTTCTCAGTTCGTTGTCGCCCTTGTTCTTCAATCCCTTCAACTGGGCCAGCAACTCGGCATCCCTCTTGTAGATCGTCTCCATTTCAATGCGATTGGCTTCAAAGCGCCGAACCGTCTCCGGCTCGAGGGTGCCGGACAAACTGCCTTCGGGAAAGTTATCGGAAATGTTGTTTGTTTCGCGCAATCCATCCACAAGTTCCTGTTGGGCGGTAATCTTATCGTCCTGCTCCTTAAGCTCCTTTTGGAGCACTTCGATGGCGTCTTTGGACATTTCCTCTTTCAACTTCAATCGGGAGCGCTTATAGACCTGCGCAATTTTGTTGGCGATATCTGCCGCCTCCTTGGCCGGGTCGTCGGGTGCCTTCGCTTTGCTGTAAACGCGGATTTCAATCAAGCTGGTATTGCGGGTCTGCCGCACGTCAATTCTCCCATACAAAAGGTCGAATGTTTCCGAGGTCTTTAACGGGATCGGGATATTGTTGTTGTCACGATCGCCCCATTTCTGGTTGAGATTCAACTCGTCAATAACCTCGTAGAGCACTTTCCGGGAGCGGATTTTCTCAAACTGAGTTTGGACGAAGAACGGGTCGTAACTGGGGTTGTTTTGCGCGATTCCGAACGGGTTGATATCGGAAATATCCTTTTCCACGGCGATGCGGACCATGCTCGACCAGGACTCCGGCAAAATGAAGGTCACGGCCGTGGTGGTCAGCACCACCAGGAGGAACACCGCCAGTATGACCGTCTTGCGGATGCGAATGATGCGCCAGTAATCGAGGAAATGAAGTTTGGGCTCCACCGGACTTGAACTTGTTTTCGCGGCTTCCATGAGAAAAAAAAGAGGCTAGAGTTTTAGTTTCCAGCCTCCCGTATTGTTTTTATTTGTTAAATTTTTATTAATAAGTCGCTCGCAAACCGAAGTAAATCCGGTTCCGGGTGAAGCTGCGATTCGCAAGGTCCGAATCAAGCCGGTCGTAATTATACCCCGCTTCCGCCGAAACGAAAGTGTTGACTTGATAGGACAGATTGGCGCCCAGCGTTCCAAATTGGTCCACTTCGTCATCGACTCCGCCGCCCTTGAAAGTCGAGTGCTGAAACTGTCCCAGCAAGCTGCCGGTCAATCTCGGCGTGATCCGGTGATTGATCACGCCAAAAACGGCTGTGCTCTCCTGGTCCTGTACCGGCGTTGCTGAGAGGGTGTAGGCGACGTCGGTCTGGTTCCGGTTGTGCTTCACCCCGAGTTGCAGGTAGCTGCCCGGATTATACGTCCAGCTCAAGCTGGCATCCACGTACGGACCAATGGAACTGTCGTCCTGGCCCGTAAGCGGATTGGGGTAATCCGTGAACTGGCCGCCCAGGCGAATCGTTGCGCTCAACTGCGAATTAAGGCTTTGATCGGCGCCGACAAATATGATGTGCGAGCTTTGGTCGCGCACATTCGGATCCGTCGCCGGTGTCAGGAAGGGCACATTGGAAGCAATGGAATCCTTGCTGGTGTGATCAACGACCTGGTACTGATATCCCAAAAGTCCGATGGTGTTCGGCAACGCCTGCCAACGCGCCGTTATTGACCCCAGGTGTTCGATGCGGTCCAGCAACGCCGAAAGACTGCCGGGACCTTTTTGATCAAAATCCCAGTAGTCATTTTGATAGGCCGCTTCCAGGCCGAGCAGGGGCGTCACTTCCGCGTTGAACGCCAACCGGCCCATGTTGTGGATATAATTCTGCTGCGTGCGCAACGGAGTGCTGACCACGGTTTGAAGTTCAGGTTCCTGCGAATAGTTGAAAGTGTCGCTGACCTGCAGCTTATATCGCTCGGTGAAGGGGTGAATGACCTTTACGGTGAACTGGTGAGTGTGGTCGGCGTCGTTCTTGGGACGCGCCTCAAAGTACCGAAGATCATAAACGTAACTGAAGCCGATCGTGGTCTGGTCCAAGGCGAGGTTGACCGCCAGAGAAGGACTGACTTCCACGCCCCAACTGGCTTGCTTCGACGTTCGGAATGAATCCGTGGGGTTGTCATCATAAAAGCCGCGCACCAGCCCTGAAATCGTCCAAGGCTTGGACCTTTCCACTGAAAGGCCCGGTGCGTCAGCAGCCTGCAACCCCGCGGCTCCTAGCGCAGCGACGCTGGCGGAAGCGATAATTTTGTTCATAAATAGCTTTCCTAGAGTTACACAAGTTTCGCCCGAGAACAGCTTCTATTGAAAAGTGAGGACGTTTTTACGTTTTGCGCCGCCGATTGTCAAACATAAATCTTTCCAAAATAATTGACTATCTTGTTTGCTCCGAATGAGCTGCCCATCGTGGCCAATCGGTCAGGAATAGCTGGCCATTGGCCAGGTACCCCCCGGTCGGCGCACGTTTGAGCGGAAATCCCGCAGGCAAACCATTGGTCGTCGCCAGGCAGTCCAGGAGAAATTTTTCCCAGGTCCCCTCGCGGCTTTTGAGCATCTGAGAGTGGAACCGGGCGTCCAGGCTCAGCGAGGTCAGGTAGAGCGCATGAATCGGTTTCCGCAGATCGTTGATGGCGAAGAAATCATCGTCTCTTCGACGGTCCTGCACGTTCAGCGTGGTCCATACGCTCTGTCGTCTGCCATACCACGCCATCGCCCAGGGCATGTCGCTCATCACTAATTCTTTCTCTTCCATCCAGCTCCCGAATTGTTGAATCCAGGGCGGGAAGTAAGGCGGAAATGCGAGCGGATACTCCCGCGGCGGCAACAGGGTGAAGACCAGCGAGGCGCAATTCAGCATCACAAATAGTCCGGTCACCACATGTCGCCAGGGCGGGAACGGCAGATCCAACCGATCCAATAACAGCGAATACATCCCCGCGCCATAAATAAAAACCGGCGGCGCCAGGAGGATCAGCAGGTTTTCCGAGTTGATTTCCGGCGAATCGGCCGACAAATGCGTCCGTCCCAGCGCCTGAACCACCAGCAACACTCCCAGACAAAGCAGCAAAAAGATTCTCAATCGTCCCAATGTCTTGCTGACGAACGGCACCAAAAGCCCCACCAGGAAAAACGCCGAAATCCAGCTTCCTCCCAGTTTCGGCAATTCATTCTGGAACACGCCACTGACGTTGACCAGCAATTTGCGACAATAATCGCTGAACGCGACCTCGCCGGAATCCGCTTTCAGAGTTCGCTCCAGCCGGTTCCCCGGAAAAGGCAGCGTGTCTTCCGCGACGGCGTATCCTGCCGTGCCAAACGGCGTTCCTGCCCAATGGTAATTGCGCGCCAGCCAGGGAGCCAGAACCGCCGCAAAGGCGAAGCAGGAGACCAGGCACAGGATCGCGCGGCGCTGGTTCAAGTAGAGCGCGAAGAACGCCAGCACTGGAACCATCAACCAGCCAAATGAATAACGCGTCAGCGCCCCGGCTCCCACCAGCAGTCCCGTCAGCAAGGCCATCGCCGCAAACCACACGCCTCTCTGTCCGGTTTCCCGCGAGGCCTGCTCCATCAACGCCAGGCACCACACCAGCCCGAGGAAAATCACCACCAGCAACATCGTGGAAAGCCCCGAGACGCTGAATCGCCAGAACAAATCCGAGCCGGCCAGCACCAGGGCGGAAATCCATGCCACCGTTGCGTCGAACAGCCGGCGGGCGAGGCGAAAGACCAGGAGGATCGCAAACAGGAACAGGGCCTGGTTAAAAAAGCCGATGAACTGCTCCGGTCGATACCGAAAAAACGGATTGCCGTGGGCAACCGTTTGCTGGCTGATCCGGTAGTCGGGCCGCAGCGCCTTCAACAGGCCGGCGAGCAGCAACGGATACAGCGGTGGGTTGGCCAGATCGGGATGGCCCGACTTCAGCAGCGCAAAATCATTTGTCCGGAGGTTCAGTTGCACCTGGCGCCGTTCCACCAGGCTCAGGCTCAGCGGGCGGACGAACAACGTCGTGTAACCTTTGCCTTCCGCGATGTTGCGGGCCAATTGTGCCGCATCCATGGCTTCGGCCGTGGAAAAGTTCCTGTACTCCCGCAAGTCGTAAAGGGTCGCCAGCGCCAGCAGCGCCAGCAGCGCCAGAGCCAGGCGCACGGTGCGTGTCCCTTCGCCCACTTCAAATTTGTGAATCCATTCCTGTAACCGCATCATGCCGAAATCCGTTCTGAGTTCGCGCGGCTTCCGTCCGCGCGCGTGGAGTCCCTCGTCCGGCGACCGTCCAGCGCGGCCCGGCAGCAACCGCACGCCGGAAAAACAACCCAAACCCGATATCCGGGGCCGAACGCCGAACAGGGCGCCATGTGACGCCGCGTTGGGAGTCGGATGTTCGATGTTGGATGTGCGATGTTCTGTCGTGGCAAAATCGTCGCGGCGCGCGACGAAATGCCGGGAAAGGCGCTCAAAATCCCTCCAGATGATACGTGTGAAGTTTCCGGTGCAACGTCCGGCGGCTGATCCCGATCTTCTTCGCCGCCAGAGTCCGGTTGCCATTCGACTCTTTCAAGGCCCGGATGATGAGGTGTTTTTCGGCTTCCTGCACCGTCAGATTGTCCTGCGCCAGCAACGGGCTCGGGTCCACCGCGCCCGTGGCGGCGCCGTTGTTTCGCGCCTCCGGCGGCAGGTCGCGCAAGGAAACTTTCTCGCCCCGGCACAGGACCACGGCGCGTTCGAGGGCCGTGCGCAACTCGCGAACATTGCCCGGCCATCGGTATTTCATCAACGCTTCGAGCGCCTCGGCGGTAAAATCGTTCACTTTTTTGTCGTTTTCCCTGGCGAACTCCCGCAGGAAACCCTGCGCCAGCAGCGGAATGTCTCCTGTCCGTTCGCGCAGCGGCGCCAGCCAGATCGTCACCACTTTAAGCCGATAGTACAGATCGTCGCGAAAGGCGCCCGTTTTGACCAACTCCTCCAGGTTCTTGTTGGTCGCGGCGATCAGGCGCACATCCGCCGACAAGGTTTTGTTGGAACCGACGCGCTCGAAGGTCCGCTCGCCGAGAAATCGCAACAGTTTGATCTGGATGGTGGCATCAATTTCCCCGATTTCATCCAGAAACAGCGTCCCGCCCTGCGCCTGTTCGACCCGTCCGATCCGCCGCTCGTGGGCGCCGGTAAACGCGCCCTTTTCGTGCCCGAACAGTTCGCTCTCGATCAATTCCCGCGGCAGACCGGCGCAATGCACGGCCACCAGGGGATACCGCGCGCGCGGACTGAGCTGATGAATCGCCCGGGCGATGAGTTCCTTGCCGGTCCCGCTTTCACCCGTGATGAGCACATTGGCCTTGGACGGCGCCACCTGTCGCACCGTTTCCAGCACCTCCTGCATGGCCGGCGATTCGCCGATGATATTCTCCAGCCCATACCTTTTGTCGAGCTGCTGCCGCAGGGCCTCGTTTTCGACCTCCAGCGATTGACGCCGCAACGCCCGGGCGATCCTCATCTCCAGCTCGTCAATCTGCATCCGCCCTTTGGCAATGTAATCGTCGGCCCCGCGTTTCATCGCTTCCACGGCCACTTCCTCGGATCCGTAGGCGGTCATCAAAACGCAGACCGGCGGCCGGGAAAGGGATTTGGCCCGCGCAATCAGTTTCATGCCGTCCTCGTTCGGCAGGCGAAGGTCCGTCAGCAGCACGTCGAAATGTTCTCTTTCCAGCAGCTCCATTGCCGCCGCCACGTCCTCGGCCAGGTAAACGTCGTAGCGATCTTCCAATGCCGCGCGCAATCCTTCCCGCGTCGGCTTCTCGTCATCCACGATGAGCAACATGGGTTTAATCATGCAAAGGCGCCTCCAACAGCCGCGGCTGCCGTTCGTGCAGCGGCAGCCAGATGCGAAAGGTCGTTCCCTGCCCGACGTTGCTCTCCAGTGAGATGTGCCCGCCGTGCTCCCGAACGATCCGTTGCACGATCATCAAACCCAGACCGGAGCCTTTCTTTTTGGTGGTGAAGAACGGCTCGTAGATGAGATTCAATTGTTGCTGCGGAATGCCGCAGCCGGTGTCGGCGATGCTCACCCAGATGGCGTCGGTCCCGGAACCGCTCTGCACCGTCAACCGGCCGCCCCGGGTCATCGCTTGCATCGCGTTTTTGATGAGATTGACCAGCACCTGCTTGATCTGGGCCGGGTCGAGCGGCGCGCTCGGCAGTTGCCGCGCCAGTTTTTCCTCGATGGTTTGGCCGCGATTTTCCATTTCCGGTCGAAGCAACTCCAGCGTTTCGCGCGTGATGTCGTTGAGCGAAACCATCTTCTTCTGGGGCGGCGTTGGTCGAATGGCCTGCAAAAACTGGGTCACGATATAATCCAGCCGGGCAATCTCCCCTTTGGCGACGGTCAAATAGTTCTCCAGTCGGGCGGCAATGTCGCCCGTCTCGTTGCCCGCTTGAAACTTCTGCGCGCGGAGCCGCTTGGGCGTCACCAGCGGAGCGCGACTCGCCTCGGCGGCCGCCTGCCTGAGCTTCTTCAATTCGCGCTCCATCAACTGCAAATGAATGTGCAGCGCGTTCAACGGATTGCCGATTTCATGCGCCACGCTGGCCGCCAGCAACGTCAACGCCTGGACGCGCTCGCTTTCGATGGCCTCGAACGTTCTTTGGCGCGCTTCGGTGGCGTCGTGCAGAATCAGCGCCATGCCGGAGCTCCCCGTGGCCTGGCCGTCCAGTGGCGCCGCGTACATCCGCAGGAAACGATGCCGCGGATAACTCACTTCAAACTCGAGCCGCACGACCTGCTGCCCGCCGGAGCGGTCCCGCGCCGACAGTTCTTTCCAATCGAGGTCCGGCAGATACCGGCGCACCGGCTGCCCCTCGGCGTCCCGCGCCTTCAGTCCGAGCAGTTTTGTCACGGCCTGGTTGACATAAACGATGCGTCCCTGTTCATCCGTCACCAGCACGCCGTCCTCGATCGTATTGAAAAGCGTTTCCAGGAAACTGCGCTCCCGCGCCAGCCGCTGGACGACGGTCTGGAGACCGTCGGGATCGAGCCGGCCGATGCGCGTGAGCACCTTGTCGAGGAAACTGGATTTTGTCCCGGTCATCAGAACCATTTTTTCTTTTTGAAATACCAATAGGTCGCCCCGGTGGCGACCAGGGTGACCGCCGCCGCCAGCTCATAACCGTAGCGCATCTCCACCTCCGGCATGCTCTTGAAATTCATCCCGTACCAGGTGCCGATCATCATCAACGGCGTCGTGATCACCGTAATCATGGTCAGTAGCTTGACCACTTCGCCGGTCTGGTTCGACGACATGTTCAGATAGACCTGCAGGATGCCGGTCAACGAATCCATGTAGGCCTGGGTCAGCTCCTCGATGTGAAACAACGTGTCATAAACGTCGCGATAATACGGCACCAGATGCGCGCGAATCAATTTGAACTCGCCGCGCGCAAACCGGCCCAGCACCTCGCGTTGCGGCCCGATGATTTGCCGCAGGTGCAACACCTCTTTTTTGACCTGCAGGATTTTGTTCAGCGTTTCCCGGGTCGGATTCTGCAGAGCCTGCTGTTCCAACTCGCCAATCTCCAGCGACAGTTCCTCCAGCGCCGGTTTGTAGTTGTCCACAATGGAATCGAGCAAGGTGTGCGCCACCCGGTCGGGCGCGCGCGCAATGTGTATCGTGCTTTTCAAACAGCGTTCCGAGGTGGCCTGAACGCTTCGCAGGGGCACCTCGTGAAAGGTGACGAGAAAGTTTTTTCCCAAAAAAAAGTTCAATTCGCTGGTCGCAAACAGACCATCCTTCCGGCTGTAATCCACCGCATGAATCACCATGAACAGATAGGGCGCAAACTTGTCCTCTTCCTTCGGCGTGTACTCCTCGACCTTCGGCGAGGGACTGAGCATCACACAATCTTCGATCGAGAGCGGGTGAAAATGAAAGATGTCCCCAAGCACGAATTTGGTCTCCTCAGACGTCGGCTTCTCCAAATCGACCCACAGAAACAAATTCGTGTCCGCCAGCAGCGTCGGCATCAAGAACGTCTCGATGTCCTTGCTGTGTAAACGTCCCTGAGTTGTAAAGGCGAACGAACGAATCATTTGTCACACCTGTCCCACTCTATCCGGCGGGTCAAGCTGGCTCGCATGGTAGGCGGAAACGGGCTGATGGCAAGCCGCTTTGCGGTGCCGAAACGTTATTTCTGCCTCCGTCGGCGCTGTCGCCGACCGCAAGGCCGGCGCGAACTGAGTTCCAGCCGGAATTGGTGGTTGTGCACGAACCAGTCGGTGCGTATCTGGTTAGCGTGGCGGCGGGCGTCCCGCCTGCCGTAGAGCCGGGCATCCTGCCCGGCGGACTGAGCGCGGGTATCGACACGGCGCTTCCGGAATCGCAACACGAATCCGGGCGGCAAGATGCCGCCCTCTACGGCAGCCAGGATGGCCGCCGCGACGACCGCAGGCAGGCACTCAACAGATACGTCGGTGTCGCGGCGGGTCCGGCTATTCGTAGGTCAGCGCGACGTTGCCGCCCACGATCCGGGCGCCGGTGATGCGCATCGGTTTCGTGCACCGGAGACGGTAGAAGCGCGTTCCGGACGGCGCGCCGATCGTGATCGTTTTGGCGGACGCAGTGATCACCGCACTCGGATCGTCGTCGAACGAACCGGACAACGTGACGGCAGATTGCAGGACGGGGACGACGACGTTGGTGCTTGTCGCGGTGAATTGAATCCAATTGATGTTGCCTCCCGCGTTGTCCGATACGGCGTTGTCGAAAAACAGCCTCATTACCTGCGGGCCGGCGGCGAGCGCGATATTGGTTGTCGTCAGCACCTGCCAGACTTGCCAACCGCCCGTGAAGGGCAGCACCATCGGGCCGGTCTTGTTCACCCCATCAAAATCCAGATGGACCGTGGCGCCGGCGCTGTCGGCCGCCACACGCGCGTCAATTCGGTAGTCCCCGTCAATGTCCGCGAAAAGGCTGTATTCGAGCCATTCGCCGGTCGAGGTCCAACCGACATTGTACCCGCCGCCTGAGTCCGTCGTTGCTTCGATGTCCACATCGGTGGCGCGATACTGGGCTCCCGAGTTGCCTGCGGACGTATCGTGGTAGCCTGCGCCTTCACCGCCTTGGTCGAAGTCTTCCGCCTGGATCGTTCCCGGGACATGTTGCGGCAAGGCAAAAAACGGACTCGCGCCGTTCACCACGGCAATGGTGACGGGGGCGGAGACTGCGGCAAAGCCGAACGCATCCGTGGCGCGCGCGGTTAACCGATGATTGCCCACGGGCGCGTTTGTCCAAACGTAATTGAAAGGGCTGGTTGTCGTGGAACCAATCAACGTTGCTTCCTCGAAAAACTCGACCAAAGCCACGCCGTTACTGTCACTGGCCATCGCGCTCAACGTGACGTTCGCCGGAGCAGAGTAGGCCGCGCCGTCGGGCGGGTTGTTGAGCGCCACCTCTGGAGGCGAGTTGCCGGCGATCAGCGCAAACGCCAGGTAATTGAAATTGCCGACAAAACCGCTCAACCCGTCGCTCTCCATCGCCAGGCGCATCACCTGCCGCCCCGCGTTCAGCGCCACGTTCGATTGGGTGATCGTCTGCCAGGTCTGCCAACCGGCGGTGTCGGGAATCGTCAGCGGGCCGGTTTTGTCGATGCCATCAAACTCCAGGTGAAACAAGCCTCCCCCGCCGCTCGAGGCCACGCGCGCGTCCAGCCGGTAAATGCCGGACTCTGCCACCTCGACGCTGTATTCGAGCCACTCGCCGGCGCGCGCCGAAGCGATGTTAAACCCGCCACCGGCATCCGCGATTGCCTCGATATCCACACCCGTGACGCGATATTGGCCGCCGTCATTCGCGGGGGTCAGGTCGTGATAGGAAACACCTTCGCCGCCCTCATCGAAATCCTCGGCCTGAACCGTGCCCGGAATCGTCGCCGCGTTTCCCCCGTACGGCGTTTGACGGATCGTGACGCCGTCGCCGCTGAATTTCAGCCAATTCAATTTGAACAAATCCGCGTCGCCGGGATTGCGCTGGAACAGGAAGAAAAATTCATGCGTGCCGCCCGGATCCGCGACTGAGGTCGTGATGTCTGCGTAGGCGCCGCCGGTATCCGGAATGGCGGCGCTGCTGACCAGAGGCCCCGCCGGTGAATCCGTGTGGATTTCAATCCTTCCACCCGCGGCGCCGGCGGCCACCCGATAGGTCACCGCGGTCATATTGGTGAGATTCATGGGCGCGAAGGAGATGAAGTCGCCGTGGTCGATGCCGCTGATCTCCAGGCCCCCACCCGCCAAGTCCCCCGTCGGAACCGCGATCACGCCATCGCCCGCGGTGAAATATTCGGCCTGCATAAGTTTGGGATGCAGAAGGTAATCGGCCACTCCCCGCAATGGGGCGACGTTGCCAGCTCCCTGATCCAGGTAGGCGGCCTCGAGGATCAAATAAAGATTGTCCGCGGCGGTGCCGTGCCCACCCGGCGCATCGAACGCCGACGCGCAACCCGGGTATTGTTGCAGCGGATGCGAGTGATCGTTGTGGCCAAGGTATTGTTGCACCACCACGTCCGCGCACGGAATCCCGCCGTCGGTCGTGCTGCCGTCCTCCGCATCCGTGACGATCACCGAGTATGCCATCGCCTCGTTCCAATCGAAAAACGCCCCGTTGGGCGGCGACAGGATAGTCACCGCCGGCCGATTGTTGCCCGCGCTGATCGCGACGTTGGCCACCCCCGTGTTCCCTGCGGAATCGGTCACGCTCAGTCGGGCCGTGTAATTGCCCGGCTGCGTGTAGGTGAAAGTTGGATTCGGCCCGGTGGCATTCGTCACGCCGTCGCTTAAAAAGCTCCACGCGAACGTCAGAGTGTCATTCGCATCCGGATCGTAAGTGCCCGCGCTGGAAAACTGCACGAAGAGCGGCACGCTGCCGGCGTCGGGCGTTGCCCTCGCGGCGGCGGTCGGGGCGCGGTTGCCGCCGACGTAATCGAGGCGAATCACCTTCGCGTCCGTGTTGTCGCCTCCGAAATTGGAGCCCCATTCAATCATGTAAACGGCGCCGTCCGGTCCGATCTCCATTTCCATGGGCCGCCGGAAGCTGAAGCTGGGCAGGAACGGATTGATTTTCAGGATGTCGCCATTGTCGTCGAGTTTCACCTCCTTGATCCAATTCCGCGACCATTCGTAAATAAACACGGTCTTGTCATAATAACGCGGCAGTTTGCGCGGCGAAACCAGGTTGGGATCGTAATGGTAAACCGGGCCGCCCATCGCGCACCGGCCCGAGCCGCCGTTGACTTCGGGGAATTCCGCGGACGCACTGTAGGGATACCAAATCCACGCCGGCCGAGCCGGCGGCAGGAGTTGCGGGCCGGTGTTGTTCGGGGAATTGTTCGCGGGCGCGTTCGGATTGAAGGCGGCGCCGGATGCGCCGCTGGCAAAATCGTATTCCAGGTAAGCCTTGTTATCGCCGACGAAATAAGGCCAGCCGTAGTTACCCGGGCCCCGCGCCTGGTTCCATTCGTCGTGCCCGGCCGGCCCTCGCGTCGCGCTGGCCGAACCGGCGTCCGGTCCCACTTCGCCCCAATACAACCAGCCCGTCTCCGCATCGACCGCGATCCGGAACGGGTTGCGGTCGCCCATCGCGTAAATCTCCGGCCGCGTATTCGCTGTGCCGGGGGGAAATAGATTGCCGGATGGAATCGTGTAGCTGCCGTCGGGCTCCGGGTGGATGCGCAGGATTTTTCCGCGCAAATCATTCGCGTTGGAGGCGGACTTCTGGGAGTCCCACGGCGATCGGCCGGCGCGCTCGTCGAGCGGCGCGTATCCGTCCGACTCGAAAGGATTGGTGTTGTCACCGACCGAAATGTAGAGGTCGCCCGCGGGCCCAAAGGTCAGCGATCCGGCGGAGTGACAGCATTGATCGCGCTGCGTCGGAATCATCAGCAGGAGCTTCTCGGACGCCAGGTCCAGCGCGTCACCCGCCATCGTGAATCGGGAGATAAACTGTTCGGCGACGGCGCCCTGCGGCGAACAAAAGAGGTAAAGCCAGTTGTTCGTCTCAAAACCGGGGTCGAGCGTGATGCCGAGCAGTCCGTCCTCGAGTTGGGTGAACACCGGAAGTTGCCCGGCGACCACGACCGATTGCGTGTTCGGTTTCCAGATTTTCACCCGGCCGCCGCGCTCGGCGTAAAACACCCGGCCATCCTTCGCCACGGCCAGTTCCATCGGGTTGGCCGGCGTGGCATCGAGCACCACCTTTTGAAAGTTCGCATCAATCGTCGCCCCCGCGTCGCCGGGCGCCAGGCCCGCCGCCCACAGAATGCCGCCCAGGACATGCTGTTGAAATAACGGTTCGGAATAACTCGCCTGCGTGTGTCCGCCGCCGGTGTACCACGCCCGTCCGCCGTCGAACTGGTGGCACCAGGCGGTCGGATGATCGAAGCCCATCGCGTCCGTTCCGGGCGCGTAGGTCTTTTCGTCGAGTGTGGCCAGCACCTGCGCCAGTCCGCGCGGATTGGATTGAAAGTTGTACCATTCGTCCGTGCGCACCCAACGCTTGGGCAGCCCCGCCGTCGAGGGGTGCGCCCGATCGGCGACCAGGACCGTGGCCTGCTGGATCGCGGGATGGCTTTTGAAATAGGCGCCGACCAGTTGGCCATACCAGGGCCAGGTGTATTCGGTGTCGCTGGCCGAATGAATACCCACATAACCGCCGCCCCCGCGTATGTAACGCTCAAAGGCCGCCTGCTGATTGCCGTCCAGGACGTCGCCGGTCGTGCACAGAAAAATGACCGCCTGGTATTGCGCCAGGCTGGCGTCGGTGAACACCGTCGCGTCCTCGGTGGCATCGACCGCAAAATTGTTGGTCGTGGCCAGCGCCTGGACCATCGCGATGCCGTTCGGGATCGAGTCATGGCGGAACGCCGCCGTCTTGGAGAAAACGAGCACTTTGGCGCCGCCGGTTTGAGCGAAGGCGTCGCTCTTAAAGAAAACGACAAGACCGAACAGGAAAAGCGCGACCGGACCCGGAGTGGTCGCGAAGCATTTTGCCTTCATAGGGGTGGTCAAGTATCGCTTCAACTCTTCCCTCACGCAACCAGCCTCACACCGGCCGGTTCATGGGCAGCGTCCTTTCGCTTTTGCGCTTGCATTGGGAATCAATGACGAAGGACGAAGGAATGACTAAATCCGAAGGACGAAACCGGCGATTGCACAACTCAGAGCATTCCGACATTCGGGCTTCGGATTTCTTTCGTCATTCGTCATTCGTCCTTCGGATTTGAACCCTTCTTGGCGGGCCGTTCGGTAACGGCGGCCAGCAATTCGGCGAGTATGCTATTTCCAACCGGCAGCATGGTGATACGCGCTTCGCCTTCGATGACCTTTTGCGCCTCCAGAATCTCGAACATCGCCGAGGCCACTTCCGAGTCTTCCGAAATCCGCTGCAACGCCTCGCCCACCACTGCCGGGCGGACCGCCGCCGCTTTGGCGAGTTCGACCGCTGCCTGCCGTTCCGCCGTGCTGGTGATGATGCTTACCTGATTCGCGCCGTCCTGCTTGATCGCCGACGTGACCTGGCGCAACCGGTTCACGACCTTGCTTTCGATCTGCTTGATCATGTCCGTGTCACGGAAGTGAACCTTGCGGATATAGACCGACCCAAGTTTGTAGCCCCATTCGTGCGACTTCGGCGACACCTCGGCCCGGACCGTCTGGCTCATCGCGTGACGGTTCGTCAGCATGTCCGCCAGCGGCAGATTGTTCAGGCAACGGACGGTGGAGTTGCTGACGTTGGCCGCAAGCGAACCGCGCGGATCGGCGTTCTTGAACAGATAAGCGACCGGATCGCTGATGAACATCTCATACCAGATGCCGATGCCCATCGGCGCGCCCTCTTCGGAGTTGACCGGCGCGCTGCGCAAGTATTCCTGGTCGCGTCGCATGTCGAGGATGTGACAGCGGCCAATCCAATTCACAATCGGCGCGCGCCAGCCAAGTTTCGTCAGCAGGAAGTGCAATCCCGGCTCTTCAAGCACCGCGATCACACTGCCGAACAGGACGTAAACACGACACTGGCCTTCATTCACGATCGTGTAAAATCCGACCAGCCGCGCAAGGCCGAGCAGGATCGGGACGAGAATGAAACAGGCGATGAACGTCACACCGGCAGCGATCAGGGTATTCATTGTTTGTCCTCCAGAAAAACTTGTTGAGCCTGATTGAACAAGGCGAGCCGGACGTTGCGCCGGTAAGCCGACAGCACGCCAGCGCCGCGTTTCTTCAACTCCTTCAACTGTACCGCGAGCGAGACGAGGGGCTCCACTTCCGCGTGGGCCTTGAGCGTCTCGATTTCGACGGCGCGCCTGGACAGCACAATTTTTTGATCGGCCCCCGCCTGCGCCACGCTGATGTCCGACGACACGTGGTTGTGTGCCGTGTTGATGGCGGCCAGCGCCGACTCCACCTCCACGGGCGGATCGATGCCCGTGATCAATGACGCGTCCAGAACAATCCCGTAACGCGCCGCTGACGACAGGCACTCGCGGTCCATGTGCTCGTTCAGGTCACGCAGGTTCTTGCGCAGATCGTTAATGGAGACGCCTTGCACGGAGGCGCTCTCGGAGACAGGCAGATCGGCCCCGCTCCTGGCGGGCGCCTCGAAGTTGGCGATGCGTTCGCGCAACACCGAGATGAAGTAGCCCATCACGTGCGCGATGGGATGTTTCACGGCAAACACGTAGCCGTAGAGATTTCGCTCGGACACGCGGTATCGGATTTGACCGGTCAGACCGGTGTTCAACTGGTCTTTCGTCACGGCTTCGAGAATAGTGCCGCCGCTGTTGGCACTCGGGTTTTCGGGGTCGAACGCCATGTTGAGCGTCTGCGTGGCCACGGAGACTTTGTGGATTTTTTCCCAGGGCCACTTCCAATACGGACCTCCCGGAGGAATCACGCGGACCTGTGGATAGCGGTAACGCTCCTTTTCTTCGGGCCGGAGATGTTCCGCGATGGGATCGTCGAGAATCGTGGCGTTCTCGACGCGCTCCGCCCGGCCGAAACTGGTTTTCACCGCCCGCTCGTTCTGGTCCACCGTGTAAAGTCCGGCGATCAGGTAACGGACGACAAACCAGGCGCAGAAGCCAATGAAGCAGCCGATGAGGATTTGCATGATTTCGGGTTTGGGTTTCTGATTTTCACTGCGGCTCCAGTCAAGCAGAAGCCCGTCGTACCAGCCATTACAAAAGCCCCAGCCGATTCGAGCGGGCGAGCCGGTTTGTAACAATCGTCACCCCGATGTAACGGCAGGGAACTCCCCGGGCGATTCCCTGGACTGAATCCAGCGAACAGACCTTAAATCCCGGCCGGCCGCCGGGGCGCGCGAGGCTAATCCAGGCTAATCCGCGCTCACACCGAGCAGTTTGGGGGTGAGCAGGAACTTCAACGCCGCGCCGCGCCGATCTTCAGTTTCCAGGCAGGCCAACCCGCCTTTGGGCAATTTGATCGCATCGGCAACCGTGATGCCGAGCAGTTGCCTGACCCGTTGCGCCAGACTTGGCGCATGGCCGACCAGGCAGACGTGCTTTGCGTCCGGTAAACCCCTCAACCACTCGTCGAACTGCGCCTGCGACGTCTCGTTCAGCAGCGCCTCCGTGATGCCCAGTTTCGTCGAACCGCACGCGTCCAATACGATTTCGGCCGTTTGTTTCGCGCGCTCGAGCGGACTGCTGTAAGCGACGTCAAATTCAATTCCCGCCCGTTTTAGAAATCGTCCCACTTCGCGCACTTGCTTCTTTCCGCGCGGCGAGAGCGGCCGGGCCGCGTCGTCGGCCCCTTCGAGGGCATCGGCGTGACGCAAAAAGTAGAGTTTCATCGGTTTGGAAATTCTTTCCCGCCCGCGCAACTCAGGTTCGTTGCGCGCTGACAAGAGCCGTTCGCAACGTCTTCGCTTCCTCCAGAATTTCGCGAAGCAGCTCAGGATCGAGCGCTTTCCGGCCCGCACCGGCGCGATCATCAGGATCGCCGAGGCCGGCCGTGCGATGACGCCGCAGATGTTCGAGGATCAAGTCCCGCACAAACGTCGCGTTGTCCAGACCACGAAGAGCGGCGCGATGCGGCCGGGCGCCTTCCCCGTGATGACGGCCATTCCCTCCTCCACCGCCGGCGGTATCCACCTCGACGTTGGAAAAGCCGAAGAGTCTTTGCAGTGGCCCCTGCGTGATCCGCACGTTCTGCGCGTTGGCGAAGGTCAGCGTGATCTCGCGCGCGATCCACACCCCTTCGCGGATCAACAGGCTTCGTTCAGTAATCACATACCAGCGCATGTCGTAGTTGAGCCGGGTGGTTGCGTAGAAAACCGCGGCTTTGAACGCCGCCACCAAAACCAACGGCACGACGAGGAGGATAAACCATGGGCTGACGACGAGCAGCACCACCGACACAACGACAACCCAGAACGCCAGGATCACGACATACAATTTCCAGAAGAAAAGAGTGTAGGAGAGAAAGGCTGGACAGGCGCGGAACACCTGAAACGTGTCGTGCGATCCGGCGGGCGGCGACGGCTGAGTTTCCCGCACCTTGAGCAACGGGAAAATCAATTTTTTCAGCAGCTCATACATGGCGCTTCGTCTCCACCAGTTCGCGAATCGCGTGCAATTCGTCCCGGATACCCGCCAACAATTCGTCCACTGTGCTCGACCCGGCCGAAGCCGACTCCGTCCCGGCCTTGAGCTTGTGTCCGCGCATCCGCGCGTAGAGGAAATTGCGGATTTCGTTGAATTCTTTCACGCCGACGATGGATTCCTCCGCGCTCGCGCTGCCGGACGCCGTTTGGATTTGCACCGTACCCAGCCCGAGCCAGCGCTCGAAAAGGTTGCGCGAGACGTGAATGTCCTGGATGCGCGCGAAGGTGAGATAACTTTCCCGGCGCCAGAGCAGACCGTACGAAACCGATACGCCTTCCTTGTCGAAACGATAGCGCAGGGTGATGAAACGAAAGTAAAGCGGGAGGAAGGCAAAGGGAAACGCCACATTCGCCGCCAGGCTGTAAATGAAATAGAGCGTCAGCAGTTTGCGGTCGGGCCGCGTCAGCGCAAAGATCGCGTCGGCGTTGACATCGTGCAGATGGGCGTCATCGTCGTGGTGCATAAGCCGCGCGGCTGCGGAGTTGGAAAACGGATCGACAGTTCAAGCGGTTTTCCATGCGTGATGAACACGGTATGCCGCTCTCCAACCAAGTCAACGAAAAGGAAAAGTTGTCACCGGGCGACCACAGCGAGGAACGAGCGGGCGACGCGCAACGCGCGCGCCGGGCTTTTCTTGCGTTATTGTCCGGCGCCATTGGGATTGCGTTCGCGCCAATCTTTGTGCGATTGAGCGAAGTCGGACCGAGCGCGACCGCCTTTTACCGCCTGTTCCTCGCCCTTCCTGTTTTGTCGCTCTGGCGGCTCCGGGAGCGAACCAGGCTGGACGGGTCGAGCCGGCTCGCGGGTTCAAAAGATTACCTCCAACTCGCCGTCGCCGGTCTGTTCTTCGCCGGCGACCTCGCGTTGTGGCATTGGTCGATCCGGCTCACCTCGGTGGCGAACGCAACTTTATTTGCCAATTTCGCGCCGATCTTCGTCACGCTGGGCGCGCGAATTCTCTTTTTGGAGGAGATCAAAATCCCGTTTCTCATCGGCCTGGCTCTGGCCCTGGCGGGGGCCGCGATGGTGGTCGGGAACAGCCTGCGCCTGACGGCCGGCCATCTGGCCGGCGACCTGGTGGGCATTGCCACGGCCTTGTTTTATGGCAGCTACATGCTCGCCGTAAAACATCTGCGCCGCCGGTTTTCGACGGCCACCATCATGGCCGGGTCGGGTCTGGCGGCCTGTCCGGCCTTGTTCCTCGTGGCCCTGGCCTCGGGAGAGAAGTTGTTTCCGACGCAGGCGGCGGGATGGACTGTTCTCGTCGCGCTGGCGCTGGTGAGCCAGGTGGGCGGACAAAGTTTGATCGCTTACGCCTTCGCACATCTGCCGGCATCGTTCTCTTCGCTCAGCCTGTTGCTGCAGCCCGCGGTGGCAGCGCTCCTTGCCTGGATCATTCTGGCAGAACCCCTGGGGTTGTTACAGGCCTTCGGCGGCAGCGTCATTCTGTGCGGCATTGCGATGGCCGGCCGCGCCAACCGATAACTCCGGGAGAACCGGCACGCGGGCGACAACGGCCGCGAACGGACGAGGACTCGGGCGATTGCGAAACAAATCGAAATCGGCCCGGCCCAGCCGACTGCGGGTGAGGATGAGTGAACAATTTGTGTCTGGTCTCGGTCACTGTGCCGTGGCCCCCTTCGCGTGCTGCTCGCTCAGCACGCCTGCTGCTTTTCCAGCGGAACTTCAGACATCGGCACCAACTTGTACCGGCGCATTTCCTTGATCTTGATTTTGTCGGGATGGTCTGCCGGTGAAAACTCAAGCAGCACAACCGAACCATCCTTCATCTCCTGGACGCCAACAGGGCGCATAATGAGTTTGGGGTATCGCTCGCGCGCAAAGTCAATCATCTGGGCGATTTGTGTCTTGCTGAGATTTTCGCCTGCGCACTTGGCCTCGACGGGAATAACAAACTGTTTGCCGTCAATGTTTAGCCCAACGTAGAGGTCGTCGATTTCACACTGACCTTTGTTCTTGATTGAGGTTCGCCAGTGGTTTTGCAAGTGGTAGCATGTAATTTGAAGGAAAATGTCGAGCAGCCGGTTGTAGTGCACTTTTGCAAGCAGGCCTTGTTCGTCGCTTCCCGCGTATTCCACCACAATTTCTGGCGTCGCATCGGGAAGAAAAACGGTAACGAGGTCTGCTTGGATCTTGATTTCCGGGGAAGCCTCCAGCTTGACGAACGCATATTGCGCTTTGCCACGACCCGCAATCATCCACGGGCCCAGTCTGTTTACTGACTCCGGTAATCGGCGGCGTCCTGATGTGTATTGGTAACGGACGTCTGCCACATTGTTCTCCTTGTAATCGGGCCGAATCTTGGCGACGGCAGCGATTGCTTCGCGGACGTCGTCCATCGTGAACGGAACTTCCATTGCTCCGGACTTGTAGTTCTTCTCGAAAACGCGTTGGAGAACCTCGTCGCGGTTTCGAGATTGTTGTTCATCTGGACTGGCGACTCGCGGTTCGGGACTCATCAGTTTACTAAGCCTTCCGTAGAAGCAAAATCTCCTCCCGAACGCGGACGGTCTTTTCGTTGCTCAATGAATTTCGCACCTTCGTTCCGACACGTTCACGCCAAAGCTCACATCCAATCATTTTGTAGCCTTCCGCTTGCGCGACCTCCGCGAGCAACTTGGCCGTGGCGACCGGCACCATCAGGAACGAAAGCTGGTCACCAACCACATAGGCAAGTCGAGCGTTTGATCGCAGCTTGGGGCGCAATGCCCGCAGGTGTCGACGCATGCCACCAAAATAATGGCTAACCACTTTGTGGTAGAGCCGCTCAAAGCCGCTGTCCTTGCCCAACTCGATGCGCCGTTTCTCAATTTCCTTGCAAACTCTCTGGATCGAAACGAATTCCTCGACATTCTCACCATCCCGGTCGTCCACAAAGATGTTCCTGGTATTAGAGCGAAGGAGCGATTCTTTGACTTCGCGCAGCGAGGCCCTGTCCGAGACCAACCGCAAAAGTATCGACTCAACCCGAGTGGTGCGAGTATAATCCTTTTCGTTAGGGTAAGGGGGCGACGTAATGACGGCGGAGAATTCCCTGGGTATCTGCGAGAGCTGGCGCGCGTCGTCCGCAAACACTTGTGAAGGGACAGCGGTTAAACCTGCTTGTTGCATGGTCGCCAACTCGATAATCATCCGGTCCGCATGGCGGGCGAAGTGTCCCAACACATCGTAATCCGGTTTCGGTTTGGTACGGTAAATCTCCGGACCAAACGCAAAATTCCCTGC
>DASPXS010000059.1:0-4982 GCA_035637175.1 Haliangiales bacterium
CGCGAGGCACCAATCAAAACCGTCCGACCCCATTGGCCTGGTTCTCAATGAAGTTCGCTCGCGCCTCGGGTATCTGGTCGAAGTCGGCCTCGGTTATCTTACGCTGGACCGGCCGACGCGCACGCTGTCGGGCGGCGAAACCGAGCGCGTGAATCTGACCACCTGCCTCGGCACGCGTCTGGTCAATACGCTCTATGTCCTCGACGAACCGAGCGTCGGTCTGCATCCCCGCGACACAGGACGTTTGATCCGAATCCTGGAGCAACTGCGCGATCTGGGGAACACCGTCGTCGTCGTCGAGCACGAAGCCAGCGTCATCCGGGCTGCCAATCAAATTGTTGACCTCGGCCCCGGCCATGGCGAGGCGGGCGGCCATGTGGTTTATCAAGGCAGTTACCGGGAAATTCTCAAGTCCAAAAGTTCGCTGACCGGCCAGTACCTGAGCGGTCGAAGGCAAATCGAAATCCCGCAACGGAGACAAGTCAACGTGGGACAGGCGGCCCGCCTGTCCCGCACAGACCAGACAATATCCGAACTACCGGGACCCACCGGCCATGCCAATGGTGGTGGCGCCCGAGACAGGCGGGACGCCTGTCCTACTCTCACTCTCGCCCACGCCGCGCTCCACAACCTTAAGGATCTCACCGTGGAGATTCCACTGGGCCGCTTGGTCTGTGTCACCGGCGTCAGCGGTTCCGGCAAGACGACGCTCGTGCGCGAGGTGCTATTGCCCGCGCTCGAAGCGAAACTGAAATCGCAACCCAGGAATTCCCAAACCGCCGCCAAAGCCTCCGACCGGATCGACGACGAGAACGACGACGAGGACGAAGACGACCCGTCCGCAATCCGCAACCCGCAACCCGCAACCCGCATCACGGGTTGCGATTATCTGGGTCGCGCGGTGCTGGTGGACCAGTCGGCGCTCGGCAAAACGCCGCGGTCCAACCCCGCCGTTTACCTCGGCGCGTTCGACGACCTCCGCGAACTGTTCGCCCAGACCGACGCCGCGAAACAGCGCGGCCTCAACGCCAGCGCCTTCAGCTTCAATTCGAGCCAGGGCCAGTGCGAACGTTGTCGCGGCGCCGGCTTCGAGAAAATCGAAATGCAGTTCCTCAGCGATGTGTTCATCCGCTGCCCCGACTGCGACGGCCGCCGCTATCGTCCGCACATTCTTGAGGTCAGGGTCCGTTGTCCGTTGTCCGTGGTCCGTGGCCGGAGGTCCGTGGTCCGTCGTCAGAAGTCGCATCGCAGGAAAGCAACTGACCACGGACCACTGACCGCTGACAAATCCTGGTCAATTGCCGATCTGCTCGATGCCACGGTGGATGAAGTTATTGAATTCCTCGGTGGGTTCGCCGAATCGCGTCCCGCCCAACGCGCCGGGGAAAAGTTGAAACTGTTGCAGGAAGTCGGGCTGGGTTATTTGCGGCTCGGCCAGCCGATCAACACGCTTTCCGGCGGCGAAAGTCAGCGGCTGAAGCTCGTCAGCCACCTGGCAGAAAGTGGGGCAGGCGTCCGGCCTGCCTATTCTGGAACCCGTAATTCCATTCAATCGAGTCCCACCAGACCGCAGGCGAAAGCCTCTGAAGACAGGCGGGACGCCTGCCCTACTTTATTCCTCTTCGACGAACCGACCACGGGTCTGCACTTCGATGACGTCGGTGTTTTGCTCAAGGTTTTCCAGCGCCTGGTAAATGCCGGGCACTCGGTCATCGTCATCGAGCACAACCTGGATGTCATCAAATGCGCCGATTGGATCATTGATCTCGGCCCGGAAGCCGGCGATGAAGGCGGTCACATCGTCTCGCAAGGCACGCCGGAAGAGATCGCCGCCTGCCCGACCAGCCACACCGGCCGTTTCCTTCGCGATGTTTTGAAATTATCATCGCCGCGGAGCGCGCCAGAATCTACACACGCAATGGCCTATGGAAGAGATTGAAGAATGGGAGTGCTGCCTCTGCCATGGCTCAGGCAAACGTCAGGACGGCGCGGCACCATGCAGTCTTTGCAGGGGCGCAGGTTGGAAACTGAGAGGCCAGGACAAAACAAAAAGCTGAGTTTGTGCTTCAAGACACTGAAATTCTCCGGGCGGACGGCAACAGCATCGCCATCCACGGCGCGCGCGAACATAATCTGAAGAACCTGTCGGTCACGATTCCGCGCGGCAAATTCGTCGTCGTCACCGGAGTGAGCGGTTCGGGCAAAAGCACGCTGGCGTTTGACCTGATTTTCGCCGAGGGCCAGCGCCGCTTTCTCGATTCGATGAACGCTTACGCGCGGCAGTTTGTGGAACAGATGTCGCGACCGGACGTGGACCTCATCACCGGAATCCCGCCGACGGTCAGCATCGAACAACGCGACTCACGCGGCGGCGGCAAAAGCACGGTGGCCACCGTCACGGAGATCTATCACTTTCTGCGCCTGCTCTTCGCGCGGCTCGGAACGCAGTATTGTCCCGATTGCAACGTGCCGGTCGAGGCACAGACACGCGACCAGGTGGCTCGCCGGCTGCAGACCGAGTTGAAGCGGCGCGGCGATCTGCTGTTGCTGGCGCCGGTCGTGAAAAACCGCAAAGGTTTTCACACCGATGTGGCCGAATGGGCGGCCCGACATGGCTATGCCGAAGTCCGCGCCGACGGGAAAATCCACTCCACCACAGAGCGCCTGCGCCTCGACCGCTTTCGGGAACATAATGTCGAGATCGTCGTCGGCGTGCTGGACAGAGTGGCGCGGGCGTCCCGCCTGCGCACGCGGCTGAAGCGGACAGGCGGGACGCCTGCCCTACTCTCCCCGCAACGACTCATCGACGACGCGTTGAAACTCGGGCACGGCGGTCTCTTCGCGCTGGACAATCACGGCGAACTTACGGTGCATTCGACCGAGCGTTCCTGTCCGAAGTGCGGCCGTTCATTTGAACCGCTCGACCCGAAAAACTTCAGCTACAACACCTCGCAAGGTTGGTGTCTGAAATGCCGCGGTTTCGGCGAATTATTTTATCTGCCGGAGAATGTGGACCGGGGAGCGCGCGCCGATGCCATCGAGGAAAGCTGGTGGAGTTGGCAGGAAGGCGAACGGGAGTTGTGTCCTGATTGCCACGGCGCGCGTTTGAATCCGGTCGCACGGGCGGTCAGATTGCGATTGTTTCCCCTCACCCCGGCCCTCTCCCCTGGGGAGAGGGGGATCCGTTCGACGCCGACGGAGAATTCCTCGCATCGTCGATTGCAGGAGACGCTCCGCAAGCTGTTCCCTCTCCCCGAGGGAGAGGGCCGGGGTGAGGGGAGAGAAAACACCCGCTCCGCGAGAAGGCTGCTGGTCGAGGCCGGCCCCACGATTGAGGATTTCGCACATCTTCCTGTCGCTGGCACGCTCGAGTTTTTCCGCCGGCTCAAGTTTAAGGGTCACGAGGCGCAGATTGCCCGCGACATACTGCCGGAGATACGCGAGCGGTTGCGATTCCTGCGCGAGGTCGGCCTGGGGTACCTGCAACTGGGCCGCGGCGTGCCCACCTTGTCGGGCGGCGAAGCGCAACGCATCCGCCTGGCGGCGCAACTCGGCTCGAACCTCAGCGGCGTGCTCTATGTGCTCGACGAACCGACCATCGGGCTGCACGCGCGTGACAATCAAATGCTCCTCTCGACCCTGGGCATTTTAAAGTCGCGCGGCAACTCGCTGGTTGTGGTGGAGCACGACGAGGAAACCATGCGGCGCGCCGACTTCATCCTCGACCTTGGCCCCGGCGCGGGCGTTCGCGGCGGCCAGGTCGTCGCGGCGGGAACTCTGCAGGAACTGTTGCGGCACGAGGATTCCATCACCGGCCAGTGTCTGCGCGCGCAGACGGCGAAGAATTATCCGGCGCGCGGCCAGCGGCGGCCGGTCGGAGGGCTTACGGCGTTGGATTCGGAGCCTCCTTCAGACTTCAAAACTCGGACTTCGGAATTGAACCGGCTCACCCTCCAGCACGCCGCCGCGAACAATCTGAAGGACCTCACGGTGCACTTCCCGCTCAATCGCCTGATCGTCGTGACCGGCGTCAGCGGTTCCGGCAAGAGCACGCTGATCCGCGAATGCCTGCTCCCCGTGCTGGAACAATCTCTCAAGCGCAGGAAGGCCAACGCGCCAACGCGCCAACGCGGCAACGCGGCAACGTCCCCCTCCGTCTCCGGCTTCGAATCCATCAAGGCGGTTTACGAAGTGGACCAGTCGCCGATCGGCCGCACGCCGCGTTCCACCCCGGCGACCTACGTCGGTTTCTTCGACGAAATCCGCGGCCTGTTCGCCCAGTTGCCGGAAGCGCGCCTGCGCGGCTACACCGCCGGTCGTTTCTCGTTCAACAGCGCGCAGGGTCGCTGCCCCGAATGCGAAGGCGCGGGCACGATCAAACTGGAAATGAATTTCCTGCCGCCGGCGTTTGTGCGTTGCGAAACCTGCCGGGGGATGCGTTTCAGCCCCGAAACGCTCGACATCGAACTGGGCGGGAGAAACATTGCGCAGGTGCTCGAACTCAGTGTTGCCGAAGCCATCGAGTTTTTCGGCGCCTTTCCGCGGATACGCCGGCCGCTCGAAGCGTTGCGTGACACCGGTCTCGATTATCTCAAACTCGGCCAGACCAGTCCGACCCTGAGCGGCGGCGAGGCGCAACGGGTGAAACTTGTCACGCATTTGATTTCCGGCCTGAAGGAGCAACTCGAGCTTTTCGACCCGAAACAAAAGCGCAACCTGTTCATTCTCGAAGAGCCGACCATCGGTTTGCACATGGCGGATGTGCGGCGGCTGGTGGAGGTGTTGCAACGGCTCGTGGATGCGGGCCATTCGGTGATCGTGATCGAGCACAACCTCGACCTCATTGCGGAGGCGGATTGGGTCATTGACCTCGGCCCGGAGGGGGGCGAAGCGGGCGGGCGGATCGTGGTCGAGGGGACGCCGGAACAGGTGGCGCGAAATAAACACTCGCGCACCGGCCGCTTCCTCCGTAACATGTTGGG
>DASPXS010000060.1:0-6983 GCA_035637175.1 Haliangiales bacterium
ACGCTCCTGCTCGATCTGCAAAAGGTTGGCCAGCTCCTCGGCCTTGGCTTTGGCCTGCTTCAATGTCAGCGCCGGGACCAGGCCCGCCTTTGCCAGTTCGTCGTTGACCTCGAAGTCGAGCTTCGCGCTGCTGTAATTGGCCTGGGCGGTGGCCACGCTCGCCTGTTGGTTCAGCCGTTGGGTGTCCAGTTGCACGCGCAAGTTGGCCAGCTCGGCATCGGCGGCTTTGAGCTGCCACTGGGTGTCGAACGCGGCCTGCTCGACTTCCGGATTGCTCAACTCCACCAACACAGTATCGGCCTTCACCGCCGCGCCGGGCAAAACCAGGATGCGCTCGACCCGGCCGGCGTTGAGCGTCGGAATCCAGAGGATTTCCTCGGGTACCAGCGCGCCGTTGCCGCGCACCTGGCGCAGCATCTCCCCGCGTTTGACGGTGTCGGGCCAGACGTTTTCCACCAGCGGCGCGGCCGGCTTAAGCCGCGAGAGACCTATGGTGATGAGCACCAGGACACCGAGACCGGCCACCGAGTAGAGGATCCGGCGGCGCCGTTTCTTGCGGGCTTGGTCTGGTCGGGCGATGTCCATGATGAATTAACCGGGAAACGGCAGTTGAACCCCTGATAAACACCAGTTCATGGTCATTGCAGCGGTGCTATCGGCAAAGGCGGTCGCGCGGCGCTCAAACGGTCCCACGCCTGCAACAATTCTTCCTGATGTTGATCGGCCCATTCCAGGACCATGGCGCGCACGCGGCCAGGCGCATCACCTTGAATGATCCGCAGCGGCGAAACACCGACGATCAACTCGAAGTTGCCGTAGATGGCGTGAAAATGCGCGACGAACGGGCGGATGAACAACATCCGAATCACGATCCCGTAGAATTTTGAAATCACTGGCATAGGTCAAAATCGTTTTCGCTTCAATCATCCAAATCCCGACACGCCGGGTGTCGCGGAATGAGGTTCCTTTTGCAGCGCTCGTGCCAACTGCGGGCATTGGCGTAACCGGTTGTCATTGCGAGCACGGCGGGACGAAGGGCGCCGGTGGGCCGCTCAAGATTGTTCGCCGGCGGGATTCCTCCGTCCCGCAAATGGGACGGCTAAAGTCCTTGGTTCGCTTCGTTGGCTTCAGCTCAAACCCTGCGAGACTTTCGCCTCGCCCTTAAGTTCGGCTTCCCAATTCATCGGCGACCATTTGCTTTCAACGCGCTGCGGTTTCTCGCCAAACGGACGCAACGCCATCGCGCGGAAATGTGCGATAAAAAAGTCTTTGGCGTTGAGCAGGAAGACCACGTCGTTGACACTGCCCAGGAACGCCCACAGGCCCGCGAATTGGGCCAGCGTGCTTTGATGGAAAATGCCGAAGCCGGCGGCAAAATATAACCACGGCAACACCAGGATCCGCCCTAGCGTGGCCAGGATCGCCCGGACCGAATCGCGCGCCAGCAAACCGCGCCATAAACCCACCCAACAAAGACAATACGCATCCGCCAACAGCATCGCCGCACCCGCGCCGACGATAAACGCGCCCGATCGGTTGTTGGCGAAGAACAATTTCGCGGCGAGCATCGCGTCCGACAGCAGCAGCGCGAAAAGCGGACCCAGGAACCGGCGTCGGTAAGCGGACAACATACCGGCGGCGACCTCCCGCGCTTGAAGCGGCGTCGCGAGGAGCAGTTCCAGGGTCCCGTTCAGCCGGCTCGCGGCAAATTCATGGCTGGCATCCGCGCCCACCAGGATTTTGAACAGCGCGTGAATGACGGCCAGAGCGACGAAACTGATCCATGCCGACGAACGGCCCAGTGGGTCGGGATCGAAGCCCAATCCGATCCCCACCGCCAGCGCCGGGAGTCCCCAGACCAGGCGCTGCTTCAGTTCATCGCGGCTGGCCAGCCAGGCGATTGGATTGTGGGACAACAACTCGCGGCGCGCCCTTTGCCGCCGGGCGGCGCGATCGGATTGCGGCCGCGTCCGCCGGCTTCCCGGGTAGCGCGCCACCACAGCGGAATCATCCGACGAGAGCCGGGGCAGGCGTCGTCCTGCCAGCGCCAGGCAAATCCAGGCCGCCAGATGCGTGGTCAGCAGCGAACCCCAAAACCAGCCGGGCCCAACCCGGTAGCCCGCATCGAAGGCCAGGAAGTAACTGGCCGCCGGACTGAACAGAAGGTGAAACGGATGCGCAAGAGAACCGCCGGTTCCCGAACTGAAGCCGGCGCCCAGGAGTGGCAGAGCCACCATGCTGAGAAGGATCGCCAGCAAGGCGCCGGCCTGGGCTGCGCGTTGCCGGCGGCAAAAAGTCGAGGTCAAAATCGTCAACGCCAACGAAAAGAAAAGCGTGTTCAACAAGACCAGCGACAACCGCCAGACCTCGCCGGCGGTCACACCGCCAACGATCACACAAACCGTCAGGGACGGGAACATCGCCAGCAGACAATAAAACGGCGTGATCCCTTTGGCGGCGAGCTTGCCGATCGCGATATCGTGCCCGCGCAAATCGGTCAGGAAAAGCAGTCCCAGTGTTCCGTCGCGCCGTTCCTGGCTGATGCAATCGGACGTCAAAACCAACCCGGCCAGCGCCCCGCCGATGAAGCCCGTCCCTCCGAAAATCCGCAAAAGTGAATGTCCCAGGGAAGCGGCTGTCATCGAATCCGACCAGACGAGCAGCCCCCAGCAACTCAGGCCAATCGCCGCGCCTCCGGCGGCAAGCCGAATGCGATAGGCCGTCGGACGCCGCACCGAGGCGCGCATCTCGTGCACCACCAGGGGAAGAATGTTGACCATGGGTTACACGTTGACTCGTTGAACCCTGGGTTCGTTGAATCGTTAAATAAAGCGTTCGTCGAAATGGCTTCCCGGGGACCGCAGCCCACGCTTCAACGGTTCAACGGTTCAACCCATCCACCGCTCCGTTACTACAGACACCGCGGCGACTCGCTTTTGTATCCCCTTTTCTGATGGGCGCACCAATTCCGGAGGGTGAGTTCAAGAAGGGTGGCCGCCGACGTAAGGAGGCGGATTTTGGCGCGAAAAACACTTCCGCCTCGTAACCTCGGCGGCTACGGCTCTTGCGACGATTCTTGAACTCACCCTGACCAATTCCGGATCCTTATTTCGAATCCGGGGGCAGCGGCACCTGTCCGGGGCGGCTGAGGTAATAAAGCAGGTCGCGCACTTCCTGGTCGTTCAGCGGCGCGAGCAATCCCTCCGGCATCATCGAGAGTTCGCTTTGCTGTATCGACTCGATCTCGTTGCGAGGGAGGACGAGCGTTTCGTTCTGAGTCACCACCGTCATGGACTTGTCGTCCTGTTGTTTCACCAGGCACGTGAGGCTGCGGCCGTCCTTCATATCAACGGTCGAGGCGCGGTAATCGTTCGGGATGATCGCGTTCGGGTCGAGGATGTTCTGGAGGATGTAATCCAGGTCCCCGCGGTTCGAGCCGGTCAGGTCCGGACCGACCTTGCCGCCGGCGTCAAACAGCGTGTGGCATTGCTGGCAGGTGCGCGCAAACACCGCGCGACCGCGCAACGCGTCGCCGGGTTGCGAACCGCCGGCCCGGTAAATCTGTTTGTAACGCTCGATCTCCTTCTTCTTGTCCGCGCTGCTCTCGCGAATCGTGCCGTACACTTTTTGCAGGTCCGCGTCGATGTCGGCGTTTTTCAAATTGCGCAACTGGCGGATGATGTCGGCGGTCAGCGCGTTGCGCGGAATTTTTCCATCAGCGACCACCGCGATCAACGGCTTCGCGAAGACGGCGCGGGAGGCGAGTGTGTTGAGCGCGTCGCGTTTTTCCGGACCGTCGAGTGACGGGTAAACCGCCAGAATCGCCGCCGGCGTTCCGGGGTCATCATAGACGGCCAAACCGCGAATCGCCGCGCCCCGCAGGTTGGCGTCCGCGAGCAAAACCTTGAGGATCGGGGGCAACCCGGCGTCTTTAGTGTCGAGCAGCGAGTTGAGGGCCGTGCCGCGCGCGTTCAAGTCGGCGGAGGGACCGCGAAGTGTTTGCCGCAACGCGGCCAGCGCCCGGCTGCTGCCGAAGGTCAGCGAAAGCGACTGGGCCAGCCCGCGCACATCGGTGTTTGCGCTTTGGCCGAGCCTGGTCTCGATTTGTTCCCAGCCTTTCGGCATCGGCACCTGGCGGCGCCCTTTGAACGCGGCGCTCAATCCTCTGAGAATGTCGAGCTGCACCTGGGGGTCCCTGGTCTCGCTGAGGACCTGCACCAGCAGAGGAAGCGGGTCGCTGCCCGCGTGGTTCCGGGCGGGGAGAGCCGCCGTGCTGAAAAGGAACAGCGAACAAGCAAGCAACGGAAGGAACCGGATGCAATGACGGCACACGGAACATCGAATATCGAACTTCGAATATCGAACTTCGAACATGGAGGACGTGCTCCTCTCGGGTGGATGGTGTTCGGGGGCGCCAGAAGCGAGCGAAGTTCGGCGAACTCTCACCCTGCCTGGGAACCTCCCCCTCTCCCCCTCCGAGGGGGAGAGGGACGGGGTGAGGGGGCCGCTCGCAGGTTCAGGAGCACAGTGCGCGCTTGAAAGAGGGATGCGTTGGCTCACGAGCAGGGAAGAACCGTGCCTTTTGCAGAATCGCTTCATACAAGCGTGGTAAGTTGTCACTGAAAGATCGCGCGTGTGGCAAGAACTTAATTGGATTTGGCCGCGGCCTGCAAATAGGCCCGGATGAGCGGATGCGCTGCGTCGTCAAACGCCGATTGTTCCGGCTGAAACAAGGTCGCAATGAAAAACGGATGTCCCTCCAATTCCACGGCGCGGACTTCGCCATTCTCGTCCCTGCCCGCAATCGCCATCTTTCCGTTCTCCAGCAACGATTCACAACGCGGATTCAAGCCGAAGTTGCAGTGATAATTTTCGGCGATTTCACTTCTGCCATAAATCGCGTCGAGCCGCGAACCCGCTCGCAGTCGGACGCCGCCTCGCGCGCCGACCAGCGAACAGGCCAGCCGCGTCATCAACGGCAGGGCCGCGTTCGCGTTCGATTCGGCGTGATCGGCTTCGCGCAGACCGAGCACGTTTCGGGCGTATTCTATGACGGCGTGTTGAAAACCGCCGCAGGTGCCCAGAAACGGGCGGCCGAATTCGCGCGCGAATCGAATCGCCCGCAGCGCGCCCTCCATGCTGGCGTAGGGACTGTTCGGCACGCACCAGATGCCCTTGAAAGCGGAGAGTTGACTTTCGGTGTTGTTTTCCAGCAGCGGCGTGGCCAGCCAGACTGGTTCGACCTGGCAGGTCAGGCTGGCTGCCGCCAATTCGAGCGCCTTGGGAATCGCCTGGTGCGCTTTGACGGCCGGGTCGTAATCGCCGATGAGCGCAATGCGAACGGGACCCTTCATTCCGTTGAAAGAAACCGCAATCGGCGCGTCGTGTCGATCCATTTCCCGCGGGACGGGAGCGTTCAATTCTGCCACCAATCAACACCAGGGAACACCGTTGAAGGTGGAGCCGGGACGGCCCTGCGCAGGGTTGGAACCGATTTGCCGGCCGGTCCGTGTGGCTGCCAAAGCCCGTGCCGGAATAATCTACTGTCCCTCTGCCCGCGCCCCTTTGGCCCCCGCAGACCGCGTCGGGATTCCGGCTGCGCGCCCCAGTTCGCGATGAACGCGGGCGACGCGTTCGATCTGGCCTTTGGCCGGAAACCGCTCGTAAAAACCGTCGCTGCGAAACTCCCGGACCCGTTCCGTCCATGCGCCCAGCCGTTGTTGCCAGCGTTCAATGCGGCCGTCCTCCGGCTCCGCGTCGTGTGCGGCCAGATCGGCGCAGACGCGAATCATCGCCTTGAGCGTGACCGGTTTGGTGACCATGTAGTTGTCGTTGCCCCAAGCGTCGCCCCACACTTGCGCGCTTGCCTTGAGAAAGTCCCGCACCATGCCGTAATACCGCCCCGCCCCGCGTTTGTCCGGCCCGTCGGCCTTTTCGATCTTCGACCAGGCCTGGCGCACCCAACGGTGGATTTCGTTGAACAACTCGGCTTGCAGGATCCATTTCTCCTGTTTGCTCCGGCCGCCCAGGCGATTGATCCGATAACGCAACGGGCTGTCGCCTTCGCTGTAGAGCATCTCCACAATGCGCGCAGCAAACCGCCGGTCGGGCTCCGCCCACGACACCCGTTCATACAAATCCACCAGGTGGCTCTTGTTGATGCGCGTCGGCGTCGAGTTGATGATCACAAACATCTCCGTGGCGAAATCGTCGCTTCGACCGTCGAAGATCACGCACGGCACGTGGATGTTCTTGGCGTCGTCCGGATGGGTGCGTTCGTAGAATTGCAGGGCAGCCAGGCGGTGTTGGCCGTCGATGATCAGAAATTTTTCGTCCGGTTCCTGGAGGTGACCAACGGCGTTGCCCTCGCTCAACGGCTGGAAACGTAATCTTTGCGCGGTAAACAGCAGCACGGTGCCCGGAATCGGCGGCTGCGTCACGGCTGTCTCATAAAAGTTGCGGATGGCCTTCACCTTGGACCGCGACAGAGAGCGCTGGAAAGCTTTGTCGCTCCGTTCAATCCGGGCGATGAACTGGCCGACATCGTCCTCGGCCTCGACTTCTTCGGGTTTGATAGTCTCGCCTTCGTCGTAAAACCGGCTGATGAACCGCACTTTGGTCAGCAGGTCTTCCGACGGATAAGCGACAAAGTAGAAGACCGCATCCTTCTGGCGAATCTGCGTGGCAATCATGTCTGCGCCTTTCGTTGTTTTGCTTCACCCATCTTTGGACATCAGCGGACACAAAATGCACGAACTTTCGACCGTCGATTGTGGCGTCGATGATGCCACCTTATGAAAACCACGAACGAACACGAATGGACACGAATGAACCCGGCGCGGCGGAGCCCCAACCAAAGAAACTTCCTCGCCCGGACTCTCTCCCTCTCCCGCCCTTCCGCCTTTGCCAAGGCTGCGGCGGACACGTCGGACACCCTCTCCCCCTTCGGAGGGGGGAGAGGGATGGGGTGAGGGGGCATCTCG
>DASPXS010000061.1:0-5246 GCA_035637175.1 Haliangiales bacterium
GCCGGTCCCCACGGTTCATAACGTGGTACACGGCCCCGGGGTACTGAATCCGAAGTTTGCGCGCCATACCGTCGCCAGAATCCCGTCCGCCAGAGCAGGTGTCAAGCGGCAATTGACGAATAGCCGGGACTGACCCGTTTATGACCCGTTTACTGACCCGTTTATGGCCGAATAGCCAGGACTGACCCGTTTATGACCCGTTTACGTTTAGTTTACGTGACTTTTTGGGCCGGCAGAATGTCGGTCTTCCCAAGGCGTCAGCGTTTGAAATTCCATTCGTTGGTCGAATACTTCTGCGCGGCGAGTTGGCGAATCGCGTGTTTGGAAATGTCGCGGAGTTCGTCAATCGCGCTCCAAACTTCATTCAGCGCGCTCTTCACCTCGGATGCGGATACATTCAAATTCATCAAAAACTCGCCGTGACTGCGGCTGTGACGGTAATCAGGAGCTTTCGGCGGCATCGGCAGCAGCCGGCTCACGAGGTCAAGATTGAAGTTCAACAGAAACGACCCATGAAACAATACAGCCTGGCGTTTCCGCCGCTGCGCGTTGCCGGAAAATTTGCGGTCGCTGATGGCAAGGTCAGTGTGGCCGCGAACAGAGAGTGCGGAGTGCGGAGTGCGGAGCGCGGAGTGCGAAGACGGAGCCTCCTCGCATCGGCTGCGGTCAGAAAGCAATTTTTCCAAGGCGGCCCGATTGCGTTCCATGACAAACCGGTTCGTGCCGGTCACGGTTTGCAATGCCGGATTGGAATCGATTCGCAGGATGAGCGAGTAGTTCAGACAACCGGGACCTTGCAGCACCGTGCCGCCGCCGCTGCAACGGCGCAGGATCGAAATGCCCCGCTCCCGGCAGGCTTCCAGGTTGACCTCGCGCTCGATCTGATTCGAATAACCGACAACGACAAAATATTGGGCGGGTTCCCAAAAGCGGAGCACTTCCGGCCCGTCGCCTGCGTCGCATCGGTCCAGCAGCGCCTCGTCGCAGGCGAGGTTTTCTTCCGGTGTCCGAAATGTCAGGTCGAGGAGTTTCATGGGATGATCACGGAACGGCGGCTGCCGGGGTGGCTCGGCGGCTGATCGGCTGCGGTCTCACGACGGCGATTCATTTGGCGCAGCGACTGGCGTCCCGCCTCGGGCGGCAAGATGCCGCCCTCTACGGCAGCCAGGATGGCCGCCGCTACATCCAAGCGCCTCTTTCTGTTTGCGTCCAGTTCCCGGCATCTTCAAATTGTGCCTCTGCGGCGGTCTGTGGGTCGCCAGAGCGAAGGCATATTGCGAATCGGATCAAAAGTGAAATCGAAACTGCATGACAACAGCGGCCAGGCCGCCCGATCGTCCGAGGGCGAACGGCGAAAGTGGCTGGAATCGCTGGAGCACGTGCTCGAGCACGCCATGAAGACCCACGGCCCGGAGCAGGCGCCCTTCCTCGTGGACAACCTGATGGATCGCCTGCGCGCGGCCGGTCTGCGGGTTGCGACCACGGTCAGCACGCCCTACCTCAATACGATCCCGGTCGAACAACAACCGCCGTTTCCCGGCGATTGGCAGACTGAAGTCCGCATCAAGAGCTATATCCGCTGGAACGCCATGGCGATGGTGGTCAACGCCAATCGCAAGCACAGCGGCCTGGGCGGCCACATCTCCACGTATGCGTCCCTCGCCACGCTCTACGAGGTGGGCTACAATCATTTCTTTCACGCCGGCGATGCCCATCGGCCCGCCGACCTGATCTTCTTCCAGGGTCACGCCACGCCGGGCAATTACGCGCGCGCATTTCTTGAACGCCGGTTGGACGAGCAACAGCTCCAGAATTTCCGCCAGGAACTCGCCGAGGGCGGCGGGCTGTCATCCTATCCGCATCCCTATTTGATGCCGGAGTTCTGGCAGTTCCCCACCGTCTCGATGGGCCTCGGCCCGATCCTGTCGATTTACCAGGCGCGGTTCAATCGTTACCTGCAAGGGCGCGGGCTGGTGAAATGGCCGCAGGAACCGAAGGTCTGGGCGTTCGTGGGCGACGGCGAATCGGACGAACCGGAAAGCCTGGGCGCGCTGACGCTCGCTTCGCGCGAGAACCTCGACAATCTGATCTGGGTGGTCAACTGCAACCTGCAGCGGCTCGACGGCCCGGTGCGCGGCAACGGCAAGATCATTCAGGAACTGGAAGCGGCCTTTCGCGGCGCGGGCTGGAACGTCATCAAAGTCATCTGGGGCTCCGACTGGGACGAGTTGCTGGCGAAGGACACGCGGGGCCTGTTGTTGCAGCGCATGGAGGAGGCGGTGGACGGCGATTACCAGAAATACTCGGTCGAACCGGGCAGCTACACGCGCAAACATTTCTTCGGCAAATATCCCGAACTGCTCAGGTTGGTCAACCACCTGACCGACGATCAGATTCGCAAGTTGCTCCGCGGCGGTCACGACACGCGCAAGGTCTATGCCGCCTACCAGGCCGCCGGCGAACACCGGGGCCAGCCCACGGTCATCCTGGCGAAGACGGTCAAAGGCTACGGCTTGGGCGAGGCCGGCGAAGGCCGCAACATTTCGCACCAGCAAAAAAAACTGAACGAAAAAGAACTGCGCGAATTTCGCGCCCGGTTCAACATCCCCATCAGCGACGAGGAAATCGTTGACACGCCATTCTATCGTCCGGCGCTCGACAGTCCCGAGACGAAATACCTGCTGGAGCGGCGGAAGGCTCTGGGCGGTTTTCTGCCCAAACGCGAAGTCAAAGCCGAACCCTTGAAAGTGCCGCCGCGCTCGGGCTTTGCCGAGTTCCTCAAAGGCTCGGGCCGAATCGAGGCGTCCACCACGATGGCTTTTGTCCGTTTGTTAAGCCATTTGTTGCGCGACAAAAACATCGGCAAACGCATCGTGCCGATCATTCCCGACGAAGCGCGCACGTTTGGGCTGGACGCGTTGTTCCGTGAGATCGGCATTTACTCGCACAAAGGTCAGCTCTACGACCCGGTGGACAGCAAATCGCTGCTTTTCTATCACGAAGCGAAAGACGGCCAGATTCTCGAGGAAGGCATCACCGAGGCCGGTTCGATGGCGTCGTTCATCGCCGCGGGCACGGCTTACGCCAGCCACGCGGTCAACATGGTCCCGTTCTTCATTTACTACTCGATGTTCGGGTTCCAGCGCATCGGCGACCTGATGTGGCTGGCCGGTGACATCAAGGCGAAGGGATTTCTGCTCGGGGCCACGGCGGGCCGCACCACGCTCAACGGCGAGGGATTGCAACATGAAGACGGCCACAGTTTGCTGCTCGCCAGCACGATTCCGACGCTGCTCACTTACGACCCCGCTTTCGCCTACGAAATCGCCGTCATCATTCAGGAGGGCATGCGACGCATGTATCAGGAGGGCGAGGACATTTTTTATTACCTCACGCTTTACAACGAGAATTACACCATGCCCCCGATGCCGGAGGGAGCCGAGGAGGGGATTCTCAAAGGCCTTTATAAATTCAAGGCCGGTCCGGAGGGAAAGAACCACCAGGCGCACCTGTTCGGGAGCGGACCGATCATCCGCTCGGCGCTCCAGGCCCAGGAAATTCTCGCCGAACGCTATGACGTTTCCGCCGATGTCTGGAGCGCGACGAATTACAAACAACTCCGCACGGACGCACTGCGTTGCCGGCGTTGGAACATGCTGCATCCGACCGAACCGCCAAAGAAGTCGTACCTCGAGACCGTCCTCGAAAAGGAAAAGGGAGTGTTCGTGGCGGTGTCCGATTTCATGAAGATTGTGCCGGAACAAATCTCACCCTGGGTGCCCGGCGGACTGACGACGCTCGGCACGGATGGTTTTGGTCGCAGCGACACGCGCGAGCGGCTGCGGCGATTTTTCGAAGTGGACGCCGAATGCGCGGTCATCGCCACGCTTTACGCGCTGGCGCGGAAGGGGAAGGTGGAATGCAACATGGTGGCGAAGGCGATCAAAGATTTGGGCGTGGACCCGGGAAAGACGCATCCATCGTTGGTCTGAGCGGAAGCTACTGTGACTGAGGTAAGAGCTTGCGACCGGGGATCGCTGCGGCTAAATTTAGCGGGTGAGCACGAGCGCCCCCCAACCGTTGCCGCCGGAAGTCGGCGAACTGGGCAACTTTGAGGCCCGCATCATGCGCAACTTCCGCGCTGCCGTGGAGGACTGGGATGAAGTGTGTTCCGCGCTTGGCGCATGGGAGAGGCAGCATTTGACTGGCGACAATACCGGTTCAGCCTTGGAACAACACGTCGTTTGGGTGACAAAATTGCTGGAGTGGGGCCGGCTCATGCAGCGGGTCAGTGAGCATTCAGGATTTTCCGACCACGCCGTTGCGGCTCGCGTTCACGCGAGGCTTCGTCATTTGGAGGATAAACTCGCCCTTTGGCACCGCGACATGACTCCGGCGGAGGAAGAGCGCATTCTGCGCGCCGCCTTTTCGTGAACCCCGAGTTGGAGCGGCTGCTGGCGGCTCTGGCTGCGAGGGACACCGCATCCCCGGCTGAGTTCCCACAAGCCGACGAACACGTGGAACGACTGCTTCAGCCAATCCTCGAGCGTCTGTCTCCCATCGGTCGCGCGGAATTCTTGCGCGCATTGCAAAGCCGTTACCGCGCGTACTTGAAAGCCGGCGAGCATCCGCCAACCTTGCCGCCCTCCGCGTGATTGAAAACCTCAATGACAAGAAGGACTGTCGGCGTGTCCGATTTCGTGAAGATCGTGCCGGAACAAATCTCACCCTGGGTGCCCGGCGGACTCGGTGTGGATCCTGAAAAACCATTTCCGCAGATTGTTTAAACGGTGGATATGCTGTGAGTCTGGAGTGCGTTTCCGGTGTGTATCCCGACGGTTCGTTCCAAAATTCAGTCCAAACGGTGGGAAAAGGGCAATCCGAGTTGTCCCTGTGAATAATCTTTCAGTCTGTGTGGGTATTCCTCTTCGAGCTCGATCCCACGGCTTGCGCCGTGGGCCAAGCTCTTTCGGCATTCCCCGTCTCGCAGCGATCGAGTTGCGCCCGGGTTAGACTGTGCGGGGATTTTCTTGGTGACAGTGCCAGGGGGTTTTCTTAGCGTCTCCGATCTTTAAGAGAGTTTTTATGGACATTAAGCTTCCGCGACTGGGTGAAGGCGCCGATTCCGGCGTGGTGGTCAGCCTCCTGGTAAAAGAGGGCGATCAGGTCAAGGAAGGCCAGACGATTATCGAGCTCGAAAACGAGAAGGCCGTCGCGCCGATTCCGTCCACCGGTTCCGGCACCGT
>DASPXS010000062.1:0-10361 GCA_035637175.1 Haliangiales bacterium
TTGGGGACGGGCGTGGCTGCGCGCAATTTTTTTTCCGTTTATACTTTTCATATTTTGCATCCCGCTGGGCGGCTCCGCGGAATACCTTACGTTTGGATTACGACTGGTGGCCACCAAGATCACGGTGTTGCTGGCCAACGGTGTGCTGGGAATCGACGCACTGCAGAACGGCACCAGCATCTGGGAACCGACGGGCCGGTTCCAATACGAAGTGGCGGCGGCTTGCAGCGGGATTCATAGTCTGACGGCGATCTCGGCCTTGGCCGCCATCTATGCCTTCCTGGATCCGCGCAGGAATTGGGAGCGGCTGGTCTTGATGGCAGCGGCGATTCCGCTGGCAGTGGCCGGAAACGTGGTCCGGCTGTTGACGATAATTGTGGCCGCCGAGGCGTTTGGCCAGTCCGCGGGGAATTACGTTCATGAGAGTGGTTGGTTCAGTCTGCTTCCGTATGTGCCGGCGTTTGGAGGGCTGCTGCTGTTGGGGCATTGGCTGCGGGCGTCGAAGCGCGCTCCATCAAATGTTTTGGGAGCGCAAACCGCATGAACAAGGAACGCTGGATACTTCTCGCGGTGGTGCTGGGACTTTTCGGCGGCACAGCCAGCCTGTTGGCCTACTGGAAGGTCAATCAGCGGCTCGGCCTGCCGGGGGTGAGGGTGGTGACGGGGCCCGTTTCTGATCCGGAGGGAAAGACCGTGGTTACCAACACCGTTTACCTGCCGGAACGGGTGTTGGATTACTCCTCGGAGGAATTGCCCGTCACGTCGGTGGAACTGGGAGTGTTGCCCGAAGACACAACCTACGGTCGCAGGCATTACCGGGCCGCGGATAGCTTTGAAATTCTGGTCAGCGTCGTGTTGATGGGGACGGACCGCACCAGCATTCACAAGCCCCAGTATTGTCTGACGGGGCAGGGCTGGAGGATTGACCGATCCGAGCGAACGACGATTTCCGTTGAACATCCCGATCTCTATGATTTGCCGGTCATGAAACTAACGGCCACGGCGACGCGAGAAACGGCGAAGGGCGAGAAAACGGCGACGAAGGGAATTTATGTTTACTGGTTCGTGGCCGATAAGGAGCTGACGGCCGACCATTTTCAGCGCATGTGGTGGATGGCGCGCGATTTGATTTGCGCGCGGACTTTGCAGCGTTGGGCTTATGTCAGTTGTTTTGCGGTCTGTTTGCCCGGACAGGAAGAGGCGGTGTATCAGCGCATGAAAGAATTCATTGCGGCTTCGGTGCCGGAATTTCAACTGACAACGGGGGTGGATTCCGCCAAAATCCGGTCCGGGGCGCCGCCTCCGTTGCGATAGAATTCGCCCGTTTCACGACGTGAAACCATGCAACTTTAAGATTTACCGGGCCGGCGGTTTTCGGTCCGATTTATAAACCATGTTGCGCCGCCAACGACAGGTTCGCACGCGTGTCCAGCGATTGGTGGATACGGGATTGTGTGCCCTGGCCTTTTGGATCGCTTATGAGGTGCGGGCGGATTGGCAGTTCCTGTTTTTTTGGGAGCGTCCGGGTATTCAGACCTTCGAGGCCTACGCATGGCTGGTTCTCGTCATTGCCCTCACCGCGCCGCTGTTGCTGGAGATTCAAGGGTTTTACGACCGGCCGCTTCTCGCCTCGCGGCGTCAGACGGTCTGGCAGTTGTTCTGGGCCTGCAATTGGGTCACGATCATCGTGGTTCTGGTCTCCTTCCTGGCCCGCGAGCAGCCTGCCCGCGGCGTCATCGTTTTGTTCGGGGGGATCTCCTTTTTCCTGGTCTTCGTCAAGGAAGAGATCGTCCGCCGGTGGGTGCAGGCCAGGTTTGGCCGGGATCAATTCAAGAAACGCCTGCTCCTGGCGGGGACGGCCGAAGACACCTGTCCTTTCAGTCCGTTGCGCGATAGACTGAACGCGCAAACCCGCGAGGGCATCGAGATTGTGGCGGAAGTGAACCTGAATGAGACGCCGGTGGGGCAACTGGTGGACCTGTTGCACGAGCACGCGGTCAACGGCGTGGTCTTGAGCGCCAAACACACGATGTTCGGCCAGGTCGAGAAGGTCATTCAAGCCTGCGAACTGGAAGGGGTGGAAGTCTGGCTGCTGGCCGACTTTTTCAAGACACAAATTTCCCAGACTGCGCTGGACGATTTTGAGGGCCGGCCGATGCTGGTCTTTCGATCCACGCCGGAACCTTCCTGGCAAAGCATGGCCAAACCGGTGTTGGACGTCGTGGGGGCTTCGCTCCTGTTTCTCGTTTTCTCGCTGCCGATGCTGCTGGTGGCGTTGTTGATCAAGCTCACTTCGCCCGGCCCGATCCTGTTCCGTCAGCAGCGCGCCGGTGTCAATGGAAAGCCCTTTACCATGCTGAAGTTCCGATCCATGGTGACCGACGCGGAGCAGCGGAGGCACGAAGTGCAAGCGTTGAACGAGATGACCGGCCCGGTCTTCAAAGTGACCAACGATCCCCGGCTGACCAGGATCGGGAACCTCCTTCGCAAATACAGTCTCGATGAATTTCCTCAACTGGTCAACGTTTTGCGCGGGGAGATGAGCCTGGTCGGTCCGCGCCCCCTGCCGCTGGAGGAGGTCAAGCGCTTTGATGACCTGGCGCATCGTCGTCGGCTCAGCGTCAAACCCGGCATCACCTGTCTGTGGCAGGTCAGCGGGCGCAACAATTTGAACGACTTCCAGGACTGGGTGCGATTGGACCTGGAGTACATCGACAATTGGTCGTTGTGGCTTGACTTCAAGATTCTCTTTCGAACGATCCCGGTCGTCCTGCTCGGGACCGGCGCCAAGTAAGAGCGGGCGTGTGGCGGGCGCACGAGCGAACTCCGTGAGGAAACATCGGCAGTCCTGTTATGACCTATATGGCCGCGGCAAAGAAAACCAAATCCGCCAGCGAGCGGCCAACCTCGGTGGTGACGGGCGGCGCCGGGTTTCTAGGGTCTCATCTGGTGGAATTGTTGCTGGCGCGGGGCCACCAGGTCATTGCCATCGACAATCTGGTCACCGGCAGCGCCGATAACGTCGCGCACCTGGCGGGCAACCGCCAGCTCCGATTCATCGATCAGGACGTCACCGAATTCCTTTTTATTGATGGTCCGGTTGATTACGTGTGGCATTTCGCCTCGCCAGCCAGCCCGATTGACTACGCGCAACTGCCGATCCAGACGTTGAAAGTCGGGTCCCTGGGCACTCACAAAGCGCTGGGTCTGGCCAAGCACAAACAGGCGCGATTCTTGCTGGCTTCTACCTCAGAAATCTATGGTGATCCGCTGGTCCATCCGCAGAGTGAGGATTACTGGGGCAACGTGAATCCGATCGGCCCCCGCGGCTGTTACGACGAGGCCAAGCGTTTTGCCGAAGCAATGACCATGGCCTACCATCGCGAGCATGGCATCGAGACGCGGATTGTGCGCATCTTCAACACCTATGGTCCGCGGATGCGCTTGAACGACGGACGGGTCGTGCCCGCGTTCATCAGTCAGGCGCTGCAAAACAGGCCGCTCACGGTATTCGGGGACGGCTCGCAGACGCGCAGCTTTTGTTATTGCTCCGATTTGATCGAGGGCATTTACCGGTTAATGATGAGCACCACTCATCAACCGGTGAACATCGGCAATCCGCACGAGCTGACGGTGCTGGAGTTCGCGCGGGAAATCATTCGGCTCACCGGTTCGCGAAGCAAAATCATTTTCAAACCGCTGCCCAAGGACGATCCGAAGCAGCGGCGACCCGACATCACGCGGGCGAAAAAGCTGTTGAACTGGGAGCCGAAGGTTCCTCTGGCGGTCGGGTTGAAGGATACCCTCGGTTATATTCGCAGGAAAGTTTTGGGTTGAGCGGCAACCACCGGAGAATCTAAATTGAAGCGATTCATTTTTTATATTTGACCATGCTTTGGATTTTCAGTAACCAGCAAGGACTTTCACGTCTGGGTTCGGCCTTTGGGTTGCCGGGAGCGGAATGTTTTTGCGGAGAACTGTGGTGAAGTTTAAATGCTGAACACGAAGTCATTTTTGTGCCTCGATTTCGGGGCGGGCAGTCTCAAGATCGCCGAATTTGAGCCGAACGAATCCGGCACACTTCGTCTGAGGCAGTTCGGGCTGAAATCCCTCGGATTCGAAGGGTCCCAGGACGCGGCGCGCGAACGGGTGATTCTGAAGGCGATCCAGGAACTGTTCGCGGAAAAGCCGTTTGGCTCAAAGAATATCAATGTTTGCGCCCCCGGGTTCCACGTTTTTTCCAAATTCGTCAAGCTGCCGCCGGTGGACACCTCCAAGGTCACCCAGATCATCCAGTATGAGGCGCAGCAGAACGTGCCTTTTCCGCTGGAAGAGGTCGTGTGGGACTATCAGATTCTGGGCACCACACCCACGGGCGAGCTGGAAGTCCTGCTGGCGGCGATCAAAGCGGACGTGGTGGATGGGCTCTTTCGCACGGCCGAGGCGGCCGGATTGCGGGTGCAGTTGGTGGACGTCTCACCGGCGGCTCTGTGCAACGCGTTTCGCTACAATTATGGCGACCTGGACGGATGCACGATGCTGCTCGATGTCGGCGCAAAGACCAGCAACCTGCTGTTCTTCGAGAAGGGCAAAGTCTATTCGCGCGGGATCAACATCGGCGCCAACTCGATCACCCAAGACTTCGCGGCGGAGTCCAAACTCAAGTTCGCGGAAGCGGAGCGGCTGAAGATCGAACAAGGGTTCGTCAGTCTGGGCGGCGCTTATGAAGAGCCGGACAACCCGCAGCAAGCGGCCATTTCGAAAATTGCGCGTCAGGTCATGACGCGGCTGCACATCCAGGTCAACCAGACGATCCAGTTTTATCGCGGCCAGCAGGGGGGATCGGCGCCGCAACGGTTGTTCCTGGCCGGCGGGGCGTCGATCATGCCCTATACGGCACAGTTCTTTGCTGAAAAACTGAATCTGGCGGTCGAATACTTCAATCCCTTCCGCAATATTCAAATTGACGGCTCCATCGACCTGGAGGAGTTGGCCAAGGTCGCCCATTCCTTTGGCGAGGTGGTGGGGCTGGGTCTGCGCAACGTAGCCCAGTGTCCGGTGGAAATGAACCTGATGCCGAAAAGCTCCCTCAAGCGGCAGCGGTTCAACGAGAAAAAACCTTATTTCATCGCCACGGTGTTCAGCCTGGTGGCGGTGGTTCTGGCGTACGGAGGATTTTACGCGAAAATCGCGGACATCAAAGGGCAGGCGCTGGCCAAGATCAAGGTTCAGGCCGAGCCCTTGCGGCAGAAAGCAGCCCAGCTTCAAGCCGAGCAGGAAAAACTGAACAAGCTGAAACAGGAAACCACCCAGTTGACCGAATGGATGGAGCAGCGGTTCTATTGGGCGGATGTGCTGAGCGAGTTGCGCGGCGTGTTGATGAGGGCGGAAGCCGCGCGCAAGCAGGTCATGGGAGTCGAGAACGGCGTGTGGATCGAGAGCTTCACTTCGGCGACTCCCGGTTTGACGGCCGCCCCCGCGCCGGCGGAGGAAGAGGCGACGCAGAGCCCGTATCAAATGAATGTCGAAATGATGAAACGGTACGGACTGATTCCCAGAGGAGCGGCCCCGTCGGAAGGCGGGACGACCGCCGCCGCCAAACCAGCGACTCCGGCCTCGACCAATGAAATAGCAATCGTCACGCTCAAGTGCCGCGGGTTGAATTTGAAGAAGTATTCTCCCACGGCCAACGATGAGTTGGCCTTTGCGGTCCAGAAAGAACTTCAGGCCAGTCCGATGTTTGACAGCAAGGAAACCAAACTTTCCGGGGATATCGAACAGGTGGAAGCCGCGAACTCCGTGACGTTCAGCTTCGGTGTGACTCTGAAAATGAAGCACCCCCTCAAGCTCTGACATGAATTGGTTGAAGAAGAATCTATTCCTGGTGGCCGGGGGCGTGGTCGCCCTCAGTCTGCTGGGGTTTGCCATCTATTTTCTGCTGACCCAAAAAGATGCCGTGGCCGAAGTCACCGAGCAGTTGAGCGCGCAGACCACGGAATTGCAAAGCCTGGCGACGCACGACCCGCATCCAAATCAGGAGAACATTGAATCCGCCCGCAAGGAACAAAAGAAGCTGGCTGAGTTTCTCCAGGACAGCAGTAAGTTTTTTGTTCCGGTTGCCGGTTTTACGAACATTGATGCCGCCGCCTTCAAGGAACTGCTCCAGACGACCATATCCGATCTGGAGCATGGCGCCGAGAAAGCGGCCGTCCATTTGCCGGCCAAATACGACTTCACGTTCTCGCCGCAACGCAAGTCGATGGATTTTGCGCCCGACACCCTGGTGCCGTTGGCAATGCAGGTCGCCGAGATCAGGGCGATCTGCGAGGTGTTATTCGAGGCCCGGGTCCATGCCTTGACCGGTTTGCGCCGCGCGCCGGTGGCCAAGGAGGACACGTCCACGACCGATTATTTACCGGGCAAGAAACCGACAACCAACGCCGTGACCGGCACAGTGCTGACGCCTTACGAGATTCAGTTTCAAGGGTTCAGCACCGAACTGGCGGCCGTGCTGGACGGCTTCTACCGGTCTTCGAATTGTTTCATCGTCCGAAACATTGATGTCCAGACCAACCTGGTGAACATCGCTCCGGAAGCGATCCCCACAGTTCCCTTCGGCCTGACGCTGTATCCCACGACTCCGCCTGCAGGCGTGGCTCCACGGGCGCAACAGCCCTATGACGATTCGATGCAAAGACGCTATGGAATCGGCCGCTACGCCCGTCCGCCGCCCCTCGCGACGTCGCCACCGCCAGGAGTGAGCGCTCCCGGAGCGTTTTCGCCGCCGCGCAAAGGGCCGGAAACGATTCTGGACGAGCGACCGTTCCGGGTCACGATGTACCTCGAGGCTGCCAGGTTGGCCGAACGGGCCAGTTCCCGGTCGGCCAAATAAAACCGACTGGCCATGGAGTTTCTGAAGAATAACTACGAAAAGGTGATCCTTAGCGTCGTGCTGCTGGGATTGGCCGTAGCGGCCGTGTTGCTGTTGACTTCGGTGGACAGCGAGAAACGGGCGCTGGAGGAAATTGAAACCGGCATCACCGCGACCAAGCCCAAGGAATTGAAACTGGTCAATCTTTCCACCAACGAAACCGTGCTGCAGCGCCTGCACAAACCCGCGATTCTGCGGCTGGCCGGCGAGCACAATCTTTTCAATCCGGTGCAATGGCAGAGAATGCCGGATGGTCGCCTCATTCCTCTGCGCACCGGACGGGAAATCGGCCCCGGCGCACTCACGGTTGTCAAGATCACGCCGCTGTACCTGCGGATCGAGTACGAAGGCACCGCCGGCTCCGGTGACACGGTGCAGTACCGGTTCCGAGTCACCCGCGAAGCGGAAAAATCACCCGGCAAACGGATCCCGACCACCTACTCCGCCACGGCGGCGGGAAGCGGAAGCAAAAACTCCGTCTTCGTGTTGAACGATATGAAGCCCAAAGACAGCCCGGCGGAATTCGTGCTGGAATTGGTCGAGGGCAAGGAGCAGGTCGTGGTGACCAAGGACAAACCGCACGTGAGCGTGGCCGGATACACCGTGGACCTGAAATACGATCCGGAGAAGCTGACTTTTCTCAACAAGCGCGTCGGTGATTCCCTGGTTTTTGCCGGCGACACGAACAAAATCATTGCCATCACAGCGACAAACGTTACAGTCCAAGCCACATCGACACCCAAACGAACGACGGTGAACTCCACACCGACACCTTAGACGGACATTGGAAATTGCATCGTATGCGTTTTCATTTCAAAACGGGAACCCTCAAGATGAAAGCAGCCCAATACCTCAGTCTTCTTCTGCTCGCGGCGTCGGCTACCTCGTTGGCGGCCCAGCCCGCGCCCGCGGACGCGGCCACCGATGAAGCCGTCCGACGCCAGGCTGCCGTCATCATGTTGAGGAAAACGTTGGCCGAGGCAAAAGCCGCGCAGAACAAGGCGGATTTAATCGCCGCTTCCAAGTTTTACGAGGAGGCTTACAAACTCGTGCAGGTCGTCGGCGTCGGGGTCGATCTCGAATCTCAGGAAGCCATTTCCGGTTTGGCCACAGTGCGGTTGGCGCTGGCGAAACTGGCCCAGCACCGCGGGCGCTTTGGGGAGGCCGATCTCCACGTCAAACGGGTGCTGGCGGTTGATCCGAAAAACGAGGCGGCTCTGCAGTTCAAAAAGGAAAATGACAAGGCGCTCCGGGCCCTCGAGGGACGTGTCCCCAGCAAGGATGTTCAGGCGCTGATTCCGGACGTTCAGAAGCAGAAGATCGAAACGGCGACCCTGGTGCAGGATGGCAAAGTTCTTTATGAAATGGGCAAAATGGAAGAAGCCGAGGTCAAATTGAAACAGGCGAAAGAGCAGGATCCGAACAATATGATGGCGTTCTATTATCTGACCCTGATTGAGGAGGCTCGTTACGCCCAGGGCGCGCGCGCGCGCGAAATCTCGGTGAAGAACAAGGCGGTTGAAGTGGAAAGGGCATGGCTTCCGCCGATCCAACGAGAAGCGCTGCCCCCGGCCAATCCGTTTGCCACGACCAATCTGGTGCACACCGGTCCGGGACGACAGGCGATACAAAACAAACTGCACCGAATCGTTTTGAACGAGGCGCTCTTTGACGGTGTGTCCTTGCCGCAAGTGTTGCAATTCATCTCCGAAGAAGCAACCAAACGCGACCCGGACAAGGAAGGCATCAATTTCCTGATCAATCCGAACGTGGTGGCGTCCGCTGTCCAGACGACCATTGATCCGACGACGGGTGCGCCGATTACTCTGCCGCCCCCTGAGCCGCTCGACATGAACAGCGTCATCGTACGCATCAATCCGCCTCTTAAAAACATAAGACTGGGTGATCTGCTGGAGGCGATCACCAAAGTGGCGGACAAACCTGTTCGCTACTCGGTCGAGGAGTTCGCCGTCATCTTTTCACAGAAAACACCGGACGTGGCCCAACTCGAGACGCGCACCTTTCGCGTTGACCCGAATACGTTCCAGCAGGGATTGGAGTCGGTGGGCACCTTTCCGCTGGGCAATCTGGTGCAAAGCACCACGGGCGGCGGCGGCGGCGGCTTGGGCGGCGGCGGTGGTGGTGGTGGTATTGGAGGCGGCGGCCTCGGCGGCGGTGGCGGGGGCGTCTTCGACATCCCGCGGGTTTTTGTCTCGGGAGCCAGCCAGGGCGGCGGGTTGGGCGGTGGCGGCGGCGGCGGTCTCGGGGGAGGCGGAGCCGGCGGCGGCGGCCTGTCGGGGGTCACCCGGACCAACCTCACCCTGACCGTCCAGGACACCGTTCGCGCCTTTTTTACTGCCGCAGGCGTCAATGTTCTCCCGCCAAACATGATCTTCTTCAACGATCGCACCGGCATGCTGATGGTGCGCGCGACATCGCAGGAATTGGATATCATACAGAAGGCCATCGAGACGCTGAATGTGGCCCCACCTGAGATCACCATCGAGGCCCGGTTCGTCGAGGTCAGTCAAAATGACAGCAAGGCGATCGGCTTCGATTGGTATCTCGGCAATACCTTGCTGAACAATGGCAGCATGGGGTTCCAGGGCGGCACTGCGCCTTCCTACCCGGGCGTTGCAAGCCCCGCTAATCCCGGCGGGTGGTTCCCCGGCTCGCAGGGGCCCAGCACGATCGTTGGACAAAACGGCACCCTCCTCAACAATGGGCCGATTGTTCCCAGCATCGGAGGGAACCCTGGCACCGACCAACTTCTCACCGGTGGATTGCGGAACGCCCTTCCGGCAGGTGGTTCGATCCCGACCGTGGCGACCTTCACCGGCATTCTGACCGACCCGCAATTCCGCGTGGCGCTTCACCTGCTGGAGCAGCGCGACGGTGCCGATGTGCTTTATTCCCCCAAGGTCACCACCGTCAGTGGTCGGCAGACGCAGATGCAAGCGGTCGAAGTCCGGTCCATCGTGGTGGGTAATCAGACCCAGTTGGGCGGCGGCGGCGGCGGCGTCGCAGCGGGAACGATCGGGCAGAATATCACGACGCAGCCACAGTCGGCGATCAATCCACAGGTCGCGTCGGTGCCGCTGGGTCCTGTGCTGGACGTCATTCCCTACGTTTCGGCTGATGGTTATTCGGTGCAGATGACTATCATTCCTCAGGTCACCGAATTCCTGGGTTATGACACAATTACCGCGCAACAGTTTCAGACTCAGATCATCACTGGCAGCCAGCAGGGCTCCAGCTCTGTCGTTGCGAACCTGCCGCTGCCGATCTTCCGCTCGCGCCAGGCGGTTTCCAGTTGCATTGTCTGGGACGGTCAGACGGTGGTGCTGGGCGGGTTGATGTCGGAGACGGTGAGCAAGACCAAAGACAAGGTGCCCGTGTTGGGAGATATCCCGTTCCTCGGACGTTTGTT
>DASPXS010000063.1:0-5681 GCA_035637175.1 Haliangiales bacterium
TCAGTGTTTCGGCCGCAGCAGGATCGCCTTTTTGTTTGTGCCTTCGACCTCGACGCTGTGGGTTTCGACCGAGGGATCGTCCTTGAGGGCATTGTGAATGATGCGCCGGTCAAAGGCGTTCATGGGTTCCAGTTCCACAATATCGCCCCACCGCCGGACTTTTTCCGCGGCATCCTTTGCCTTCTTGACGAGCGCCTCGCGGGCGGAGGCGCGGTAGCCGCTCACGTCCAGCATCACTTTTGGCGCCTCCGGGTCCTGATGAAAGAGCATCCGGTTGAGGATATATTGCAGTTCGCCGAGGGTCTGGCCCTGGCGACCGATCAGGCGTCCGGCGTCGTCGCTCTTCACATCGAGCAACAGGCCTTCCTCCAGGTGATGTTCCTCGACGGACACCTCGGCAAAGCCGAGGTGATGGAGCAGTTGTTCCAGCGTGGTTTTCGGTTGGGCAGGCATAATTCAAAAGCGCAATAGTGAACGCGGAATAAATAAAACAGCGAGCCGCTCATTTCTTCCTTTTCGGCGCCGGAACCGCTGGTTTGGCCGGCGCGGGAGGTTTATTGCCGGCGGCGGCCGGATCTTTGGCTTTCGTCACCTTCATCTGGACAATGGTTAACAGGTTCTGCACGGTCCAGTAAAGGGTCAAGCCGGAGGAGAAATTGTAGAGAATGAACAGAAAAATCAACGGCATGTATTGCATCATTTTCTGTTGCATGGGATCCATGCCGGGCGAGGGCGGTGTCAGTCGCGTCTGCCAAAGTTGGGTGGCGCCCATGATGAGCGGAAGCGGGTTGAGCGGAAAATTGAGGCCGGGAACAATCCAGACGGTATCGGCCTGCGACAAATCGCAGGCCCAAAGAAAACTGGCGCCCCGCAGTTCGATGGCGCTTTGCAGCATCCGGTAAAAGCCGAAGAAGAAGGGAATCTGGATGAGCATCGGCAGGCAGCCCATGGCCGGATTGACTTTGTGTTCCTTCCAGAGTTCACCCATCTTTTTCTGCATCTTCAGCGGGTCGTCTTTGAATTTCTCCTGAATCGCTTTCACCTGCGGTTGCAGAGCCTGCATCCGCTTCATCGACCGGGTGCTGGCCTGGGTGAGCGGCCAGAAGACGAGTTTGATGACGACCGTGATGACGACGATGGTGAAGCCGTAGGATAGCCCGAGGGCATGCAGCCCGTTCATGGAAAGCAGCAACAGCTTCGCGAAGAAGCCGAAGAAGCCGCCGAAGCCCATCACCAGGTCCACGTTGTTGCCGAATCTCGCCGCCAGCCGGTCCAGGATTTTGTATTCCTTGGGCCCCGCGAATACATCGAAGCGATGCTCGACAGTCTGGTTGGGCGCCAGACTTATTTCGGGATACAGGAACGCGGTCTGGAAACCGAACTGGTTCGTGATGGCTTTGGGATCTGCCGCGATTTCCGCCGCCTCGGGCGGCACCAGAGCCGTCCGGCGGGCCGCGAGCCGTGGCGCAGGTGCGTTCGTCGGTGGTATGGCGATCAGGGTGAAGAATTGATTTTGCACGGCCGCCCAAACGACGTTGCTGTTGCCCTCCAGATACTCGGTCCGTGGAGTGCCGGGGAAACAGCCCAGCGTGCGGTTGGCGAACCACGGTTCGCCGACGCTCTGCGCCCTCACGCCGTCATACCACTGCATCGCCGTCTGCGCGCCGCGGTCGCTCGGGCCGATGGGCGTGGCGGTGCCGATGACCCATTCCTGGACCGGCAGGCGGACCGGCTGATTGGTGACATTCTGAAGCCGGACGCTGACGGTGAGCAGATAGTTGGTGCCGAGTTGAAACTCTTTCACCAGACGCACGCCGCCGGGCAGTGTCTTTTCCGCGCGGACGCCGTTGTCGGTTTTGGTCAGTGTAAAATTGCCATCGCCTTGCAGCGCTTCGCTGCCCAGCAAAGCAAACGCCGGGATCGACGCACGCGTGTTGAGTGTGGCGACCTTATTGGTCGTGAAACCGTTCCGGCTGCGGCACGCGACCGACCCCGGATACTTCTTCAATTCGATGAGTTTTAATGCGCCGCCGTGCGAGGTGAACGTGTAGCGGGCGATGTCGTTTTCCAGCACGGCCAGTTCCTCGGGCGCGTCCGGCTTGACCAGCGCGCCGGCGGGCAGGGCGGACGCTGGAATTGAGGCGGCCTGCGCGTTCGCGGCTGCATTGGTGCCGGCCGCGCCGGAGTTGCCCGCGCCGGCGACGGAATTTGTGCCCTGCGACATCGGCCGCGGGGGATAAAGCCGGTTCACCAGCCAATACCAGCCGACCATCAGGACAAAGGAAACAGCGAGGACGATGATTGATTTGCGGTCCATTCGGGGAAAGTCTAGCGGGCCTGTCCGCGTGGCGTATCCGGCGCGCGTGGCGTCATTTCATTGGAAGAACAGCCGCGCGGAGGAGCCTGAAACGCGGCCCGCGAGGCGTGAAACGTGAAACGTGCGACGCGGGATTCTCTTTCCGGCACGGGGTCATGGCCGCAAGTGCCCCAGGGATGGCAGCGGCCCAGGCGGCGCAGGGCCAGCCAGCTTCCGCGCCGTGCGCCATGGCGCTGAATCGCTTCGAGCGCGTACTGCGAACAGGTCGGCGTGAACCGACACCGCCCCAGCGGGCCGAACAAGGCCGTTTTCGCCGGCGACAGTACCCAGCGATAGACGCGCACCGCGGAGACCAGAATGAATTGAGCCGGATTCACGGTTCGCTCAACAATTTGCCACGCCGCAAAACCCACAAAAAATCGCGTTCCACTTCGGCCAGCGGCTTGCCGACGATGGAGGATCGCGCCACCAGCACCATTGTCACCGGTTGCCGCAAGTCGTGTTGGTGCAACCGGAAGGTCTCGCGGAGCAACCGCCGCGCGCGACTGCGCACCACCGCCGGGCCTAATCTGCGGCTGGTGATGACGCCGACGCGCGGGGCCGACCCGGCCGGCAGCGGTTTCCAGTTTGCGATCAAGCAACCGGCGGCCAGCCGGCGGCCCTCCTGCCTCACCTCGGCGAAGTCGCGCCCGAGCTTCAAGCGCCGGGACCGTGGAAAACGCAACGAGGGCCGTGCGGCGGCCATAGAAAATCAGACCGGCGTCAGACGTTTGCGGCCGGCGCGACGGCGGTTCCGCAGAATGGCGCGGCCGCTCCGGGTCGCGTTGCGGCTCAGAAAGCCGTGTTGTCGTCTGCGGCGAACTTTCGACGGTTGATATTGCCGTTTCATGCGATGATTCAGTTCAACTGGATGCGGTCAAAACCACCCTGTCCGGGTGCGGATCATCCGCGCCGAACAGCCGTTTCCCACGGAGGGCGAGAGCTTATCAGTGAAGGGGGGGCTGTCAAGGTGCGACCGCCTGCGTTCAGGCCCGGGCAATGGATGGATGCTCGACCTGACGTTGCACGAAATATTCTTTCCGGTCGTAATCGTAATCTCAGATTAAGATTAAGATTAAGATTAAGATGAAGATTAAGATGAAGATGAAGATGAAGACCAACGGGGCCGATAGCCCGGTGCGACTCACTCCACGCCTTGCAGTCACTGCCGTTTCCGGCCAATTCTATCGCGAGCGGCCCAGTCGCTTCAAACACAGGCCGAGGATTTCCTGGGCCGCCGGGACTTTCAGCCGGAGCGTCACGCCCGCGTAGAACGAACCGGCCAAAGTCATCGGCACGAACACGGCGCCGAGCTTTTGCGGCAGGCCGGCGTGGCCGATCGTCTGTTCCCACCACAGGTTCAACAGCCAGGCGGTTTCGCCGGCCAGCACCGCGGCTGCCAACACCGCAAGCATCGTTTGCATCAATCCCGACAGTTCGAGCCGCGACAACTTCCGTCGCAAAGCATAGAACAAAAGCCAGACATTGAACGCCGCGCTCATCGTGTTGGCCACACCCAGGCCGGCTTCGCGGTAGCGCTGCACCAGCCAGAGAGCGAAGATCAAATTCAGTCCCAGGCAAAACAAGGCGATCTTCATCGGCGTTTTGATGTCGTTCAACGCGTAAAAGGCCCTCGCCAGAATGTTCACCATCGAGAAGAGCAACAAACCGGGCGCCAGGCAGGCCAGCGCGAGCGCGACCCGCTGCGTCGCTTCGGCATCGAATTTGCCGCGCTCGAACAGCAGGCGCACGATCGGTTCGGCCAATGCCAGCGCCATCGCCGCGGCGATCAAATTGGCGAACGCGAGGTAGCCCAGCCCCTGCCGCAGTGTTTCACGAAACTCCGGATACTTTTTTTCCGCCGCCAACCCGGAGAGAGTGGGGAGCAGATAGGTGGCGAGTGAAATGCCGAACATGCCCTGCGGCAGCTCCATCAACCGCACGGAATAGTTGAAAGTGGAAACAATCGTCGGATCGAACCAGAACGAAAAGCCCTGGGTGATGAGCACGTTGATTTGAAACGCGGCAACGCCGAGGGAGCCGGGCAGCATTTTGCGGATGACCTCCTGCACGGTGGCGTCGCGCCAGGGTGAGACCCAGCGATAGCGGTACCCTTCGCGATAGAGCCCGGGCAGTTGGAAGGCGATTTGAGCGACCCCGGCGGCGAGCACACCGAGGGCGAGGCCGAAAATCTGTTTCTCCAGCGTGTCGCCCATGCGTGGCGCCAGAAACAAGACGCTGCCGATCATCACCACGTTCAACATCGCCGCGCCCATTGCCGGCACGAAAAAATGGCCGCGCGCGTTGGCCATCCCGATCAGCGCCGCCGCCAGACAGGCCAGCAACATGTAGGGAAACATGATGCGGAGGAGCTGTAGCATGAGACGGGTTTCGGCGTCATAGCTCCCGAACCGCAGCACGAGGGAAATACCGGCCACCACCAGCACGGTGATCGCCGCGGCGGCGACCACCAGTCCGGAAATGACCACGTTCGCGATCCGCCACATTTCCCGTTCGCCTTCCCCCAATTCTTTCCGTTTGAAAATGGGGATGAACGCCGCGGTGAGCGCGCCTTCGCCGAGCAAACGGCGGAAAAGATTGGGAACCTGGAAGGCCAGCGTAAACGCGCTGGCCACCCACTTGTTGCCCATGAAAGCGGCATAGACCATCTCGCGTACGAGACCCAGCACGCGACTGGTGAGTGTGGCCGTGGCGAGGGCGCCCGAGGATTTCAACATCTGCGACATCGCGCCCGGAGGCTACGGTTCTGAGTTCAAAGTTCAAGGTTCAAAGTTCGAAAGGTCAGTGGTCAGTGGCCAGTTGTCAGTGGTCAGTTGTTGGTTGTGACTTCTTCAAAGTTTGATGTTCGATGTTCGACGTTGATCGGATCTTTAGGTGTCGGGATTCAAGGTTCCGCCTGGCAACAACCAGGCGCGAGATCGGGGACAAACAACGGCAGAAAGGATCGGTGCAGCTTCGTGAAGTCCGGGTCTAAAGTCCCGATCTCTGATTCCGGTAATGCAGGATCTTGAACTCGGGGCGATCGAGCACTTCCTCCAGCAACTCAAACCGCTCTTCAAATGGCGGAAAGAAGGCGTCGCCGTCAACGACCCGCTTGACCAACGTGAGATACAAATCGGAACACAGGTGCAAGGCCTGCGCGTAAACCTGCGCCCCGCCGCAAATGAAGACGTCACGGGCTTCGTTGGCCAAATCGATCAGGCCCAAATCCGAAACCGTCTGCACGCCGGGATGCGAGAACTGCGACCGGCTCAGCACGATCGTCGTGCGGTTGGGCAGCGGTGTGCCGATCGACTGAAACGTT
>DASPXS010000064.1:0-8625 GCA_035637175.1 Haliangiales bacterium
CAGATTCGTTGGCATGAGCGCCTTTTACCGGAGCAGCGGCGTGAAAGCAAAGGGAGAGTTGGAGATGGTGCGCGATAGAGGGTTCGAACCTCTGACCCCTTCCGTGTCAAGGAAGTGCTCTACCACTGAGCTAACCGCGCGACGCAGGCCGAAAGACCTCTGAGAACCGTTGGTTTTCATGGTCTTTTCGCGACTTATAGCGCGTCGGAAAATGCTCCATTCCCTGCCCGCTTTCAAGCGCAAATCACGCGCAGTTGGAAGAATTATCAGAAGGGACCTTGTTGGACCTCAATCAAACTTGTGTCGTCTGCGGACTCCATCGAAAACCGTGCTGTCACTGTAACCGAGGTGGCCGTGTATGGTGCAGCGTAGGAAGACGGCGTTGGTGTCGTCAACTTGCATCCCTGGTGCGAGAATCTCGTAGGTGCAATTCTGTGGTGTGAAAGCTGACCAATCGGAAGTGCGCGCACGCCGAGAGGCTACGCAGGACAAAATCTTGGGTGTCGCCACCTCATTGCTCATGCAAGTGAAATTCGCAGGCATGACTCCACCGTGGTCCTCTGCCCACAGCCGAGCTGCAAGGCAAATGGAAATGACTGAACTGGCACAGCCGCGTGACTCCGCCCGCTTCTTCGCTGCGGAGGCCGTGACACTGAAAGCGAGCGCCGCCAAAACAATGAGTGCAACGGCTGAAACAAGAATGATGCGTCGTTTGCCCATGGCGTCGCCGCGGGCTTGCCCGCGATTCGTTCAAGCGCATGTTTCGGCTTCCTAATCACCAATCCTTCAACTGCTCAATACTTGTCAGATTCTGTACTCTCTTTGTAATCTTCCCGTCCTCGACCAGCGCAATCGTCGGAAGAAAGGTGATGCCGAAGCGTCGCACCTCGTCTCGATCAACTGTCGCATCCAGAATGCAGAGGTCGAACTTTTGGGTATCGAGCTTCCTCAGCTCTGGCGCGGAGACCGCCCAGACACCCGCCCATGATGCGGTGAAGGCAACGACAAGCTTTTTGCCCCCTCTGTAGTCTCCGACAGCGCCAGTGTAGGTCGCGAACGACTTGTCCACGGGCTTGGGTTTGCGGAGCACCAAGAACAGAACCATGCTCACAACGCAAAGAACCGCGATGGCCAAAATGATCTTCACGGTTGCTCCGCCGAACATCCAAGGTGAGCGACCGTCACCGAACGGCCCACACGCGGCAATCGGGGGCATTCATGAACGGCCTGTTAAGCATCGGGTCGCGGAATTGCCGCTCACCGCTCCCGCGGCAGAAGCCTCAAGGCGTTCTCGCGATACATCTTTTTCAAGACTTTCTCCGGCAGCGCCCAGGCGTGCATGGGCCAATGGTACTTTGAAAAATAGGCGGGATAGAAATGTTCGTCGGCCGTTTCGAGCAGGCGGAACGTGACTCGATACATTTCCGGCTGAGGATTCATGTCGGTGCCGTAAAGCAGCCGGTTCTGATAACGCTGGAAGAATTGCGACACCGCCCGCGGGATCGGCGAAAGCTCGGCGTAACGCGCTCCGATGTCGGCGTAGAGATTTGAATGCTGGTCCAGCATCGCACCGAGGCGGTTGAGGTCCGAACAGCAGTTCGCCAGATGACACGCGATGAAGATCGTGAGCGGATGCTTTTTCACCGCGCGCTCGAGCGTATCGACGACTTCGTCGTGCGACAGGACGCCCGGTCCGCTCGCCACCCGCCATTTCCATGCGTTCATCAAACCGTCGTTGGTCTGGTCCATCGGCTCGTACATCCATTTGTCTTCGCCCACATGGATGTTGACGGCCAGGTGGAGTTCGGCGCATTTGGCGAGAATCGGGTCCATGCGCGAGTCGTCGATGTGCATGCCCAGGGCATTCGTCGTCGCACCGAGACCGCGGCCCTTGTCACTGAGTTCGCCCACGCCCGTGGCGCCGGCCTGGCAACACCGCTCGAGCTCAGCCACGGCGGCCGGGCCAAAGCCGGGACGATCGAATCCGGTGTAATCGATGCCGCACCAGACGAGGAAACGCTTCGGATAGTTGCGGTATTTGGCCAGAACGGCGTCAAACCTGGCGCCGGTGCTGCCGGAGAGAATGACGGTTTTTTCGAGACCGACTGCGTCCATGGTCTGAACCCAGCGATCGACATCGGCGCCCGTGGGAGCGTAGTCGTGTGAATGCATGTCGATCACCGGATACCGCGCTGTTTCCACGCGCGTTTCGGGTATTTTGAAGATGGAGCGCGGTTTGTAATCCTGGAGCAGGATTTCCTCGGGAGGCGTTTGGGCCGCGGCAATGAGCGCGAGGCTGCCGGCGGCCAGAACGGCACTGCGGCCGAAGGATTGGCGGAGGGATAAACAAGTCATTGCGTGATCGTAGTGTCGGCGACCGCGCGCCGGAAATCGAACGACCGACGAATGGTGTCTGTGTTCCCGGCCCTTCGCCGTATATCAGCGGCTTTGCGCGGACGAAGATTTCATCGCGCGGACACGGACTTGCAAGCCCGAATTTGTCCGAAGTCAGCCGTCACAGGGGAGCGTGAAATAAAAGGTGGCTCCCTCATTGAGCTTGCCCTCGGCCCATGTCCGGCCGCCGTGACGATGCACAATCCGGCGCACGTTTGCCAGACCGATGCCGGTGCCTTCGAATTCGTCAGCCACGTGGAGCCGCTGGAAGACTCCGAAAAGTTTGTTGGCATATTTCATGTCAAAGCCCGCGCCGTTGTCCTGCACGGAGAATTGCCACTCCTGGGCAAGGCTCTTTGGGCAGCGAATTCGGATGCTGGCTCGCTCCTTCGGACGCGTGTATTTGACCGCGTTCGAAATCAGGTTGACCCAGACCTGCCTGAGCATCGAACGGTCCCCGGAGACCGTTGGCAACGGGTCAATTTCCCATTCGATCTCCCGGCCTTCCGTCTCGCGCCGGACTTCCTTGACGACTTCTTTGATCAGCTCGTCCATGTTGACCTGTGTTTTCTTCATGGCCATGCGCCCCATCCGGGAAAAGTCCAGCAGATTATCAATCAGCCTGCCCATTTGCCTCGCCGATTCGGCGATGACTTCCAGGTGTTGCCGGCCCTTGCCGTTCAAGGCAGGCAGAGCCTCGTCGCGCAATATTTCAACAAAACCGCCGATGTGACGCAACGGCGCGCGCAAATCGTGGGATACCGAATAGGAAAAGGCCTCCAACTCTTTGTTCGCCGCTTCCAGTTGAGCCGTCCGCTCGGCGACGCGTTGTTCCAGCTCTTCGTTCAGCTTTTTGATTTCCTGTTCCGCCTGTTTGTATCCGGCCAAAACCTGGGTGAGTTCGGCCGTGCGTTGTTTCACTCGCAGTTCCAATTGTTCGTTTGCTTTCTGGAGGGCGCCTTCCGCCCCGCGACGGCGCGTGTTCTCGCGCAGCAGAAGCGCGAAGACCCATACCAGGGTGGCGAATCCGGCCACCGAACCCACCACGGCAACCTGTTTGGTCTCCCGAAGATTGGCCTCCGCGGCGGCCTGCCGCGTTCTCAGAAGCTCGCGCTCGACCGCGTCCATTTGCGCAATCGAGGTCCGAATATTCTCCATGACATGCTGGCCTTCTTCGGTCAGTTTGAGCTGCGCTTCCGGATCCATTCCTTTTCTCAATTGGAACTCGATGCTTTGGGCATAGATGGCAAAACGATGCTGGATCAGCGGCCGCAGAGCGTCGCACGTCTGTTGCTGTTGTCGATTGTCTGCGGTCAGACCGCGGAGATTACTGAATGCCAGGCTTACCTTGTCCACCGCGTTGCTGTAATGCGCAAGGTAACGTTCGCGACCGGTCATAATAAAACCCCGCCGCGCTGTCTCGGAATCGGTCAAACGCAAGATCAATTCGTTGATGTCGGCCAGCACCGCGTGGGTGTGCGCCACCCGCAGCGTCGTTTCGGCCTGATTCGCCGTGCTGCGATAGAACAACGCTCCAATCGCGAACAAAAGCGCCAACGCCAAAGCGAATGCGACGATGATTTTTCGGTCGAATGAGCTGTTCACGCTTAATCCTCCGCAGCCGGTGACCAAAGCGGAATTGTCAAAATCAGGTGTGATCCATCACAAACATCGGACACATATTAAGCGAAGCGTTTGAGGCCGTCAAAAAAAAGCGCCGGCCCGGCCCGGCCCGTATCCCGCGGCGGGTTGTCCGGATCGATCTCCCGAACCGCCCGCCCTGTTGGGGGCACGCCCATCGACGTCAAGCGCGGTTGCCGATTCAGTGTTCGCCAAACCAGACCCAAAGGATTAAGGTCGCTGGCCGACCGCATCCCATTTGCCAGAGCCCATGACATCCGCCGGCCACGAAAATTTCCAGGACTCGGTCAACGCTCTGCTGGCGAGTTTTCTTGGCTGGGCCCTCGACGCGTTCGACTTCTTCGTTCTTGTCTTTGTGATCCCGACCGTGGCGGAAGAGTTCCACGTTGGTGTGCCCGAAATTGCGGAGTGCATCACGGTGACACTCGCCTTCCGACCGGTGGGCGCCTTCATATTCGGCCTGCTGGCGGATCGTTATGGCCGGCGACTGCCGCTGATGATCAATCTGGTGTTTTACTCGCTGATCGAAGTCCTGTCCGGCCTGGCGCCGGATTACACGACGTTCCTTGTTTTGCGCGCGCTATTCGGCATCGGCATGGGCGGAGAGTGGGGCGTCGGCGCATCGCTGGCGATGGAAAAAGTACCCCCAAAATGGCGGGGCGTCCTCTCCGGCATCCTGCAGGAAGGTTACGCGGTCGGCTACCTTCTGGCGGCCTGCTGTTACTTTTTTGTTTTTCCCAAGTGGGGATGGAGGCCGATGTTTTACCTGGGTGGCGTACCCGCGCTGCTGGCGCTCTTTGTTCGATACAAAGTCAAAGAGTCCGCGGTCTGGCAGAAGACGCGATCGGCGGGTTGGAAGGACCTCGGGCGGGCGATTCTCTCCAACTGGAAGCTCTTCATATACCTGACGGCGTTGATGATGATGATGAACTTCGCTTCCCATGGAACCCAGGACATGTATCCGACGTTTCTCAAGCTTGAGCGCGGGTTTTCTCCCCGGCAGGTCGCTGTGATCGCTGTGATCTACAACATTGGCGCGCTGGGCGGCGGCATTGTGTTTGGACTGTTTTCGGACCGTTTCGGCCGGCGCCGGGGCATGGTAACGGCCTTTGTGCTGGCGATCCTGATGATTCCGCTTTGGGCCTTTGCGCCGAACACGCCGTTGCTGATCCTCGGCGCGTTTCTCATGCAATTCATGGTGCAAGGCGCGTGGGGCGTTATCCCCGCGCATATCACTGAACTGTCACCCGATTCGGTGCGCGGTTTTTTGCCCGGGTTCGCCTATCAATGCGGCGTTTTGCTTGCCGGTCGCGTCGCTTATCTGGAAGCCGTCTTCTCCAGAACGTTGAACTATTCCAGCGCCATGGCCCTGACCGCTTTGACGGTTTTCATCCTCGGCATTGCCGCGGTCGCGCTTGGGCGGGAGAAGAAAGGGGCGCAATTCGGCGGCCAAACAACCGGCGCTACGGCCCCAACCGACCATCAACCGCCTTGACCGCGCGCTGATGATTCGCCGTCCGCGGGCGCAACCGGGTCGCCGGCGAAGCGGGCAATGTCTCCATGAAATCGAGCTGCGGCTGTTTGATCTGTGCCAGGCATTTGTTGCAAATCCCATGGCTTAGCAGCGTCCCTTTGCCGCCAATCTTTTTGTTGCACCAGGCGCAGACGATTTTCATTTTGTGCTGTTGAGATCCTTCTTTCCGCTCCAGTAAACCTTCCTGACCGATGGAATCAGGTTCCCCGATTTGGCCAGCAAAGCCCGTACCGCGGCTCCGCAACCATCGCTCACCTCCGGTTGGTCTTGTCCGCTGCCAGCGCCTCCCGTTTGCATTGCCTCGATTCACCGGACACTCCGAGGCCCTGCAAACCCGAGCAAACAATAACTTCCGGTTTCGTGTCGTTCCGACTTTTTGGGTCCCCTTCTCGACTCCGCTCAGCTCATCCAACGGCCAGTCACCAATCCAGCATTTGGACAGCGCGGTTTAAAACAGGACATCTCACCCATTGGCGGATCAACGCTTTTGTAACGCCTGCCTGATCACCTGGTTGACGTTGACGAAGCCCTTTTCAATTCGTTTGGCTTGGATGTAATGGATGTAACCGCCTATCTTTTTCAGGGTTGCCTGAAACGACTTGCACCGCCTACGATTGATTGAATATGGACGCACCACCGATCAAGGTGTTGCTGGTCGAGGATGATCCGGACCATGCCGATTCGTTGCGGGAGCTCGTGCGCGAAACGCCTCATTTTCAGTTGACGCGCGCCGGGCGGATCGAGGAGGCGCTGCGACAGCTCGAGAGCGGCGGCTTCGACGTGGCAGTGCTCGACCTGACGTTGCCGGGCCGGAAGGGTCTGGCCGGCTATCACAAGCTCCGCATGGCAGTTCCCGCTATTCCCGTCGTCGTGCTGATCGGTCCTGACGATGAAGCGCTCGCCTTTCAGGCGGTGCGGGAAGGCGCGCAGGAGTACCTGGTCAAGAGCGAATTTGACGACAGGACGCTCTGGCGCGTCCTCCGTTACGCGATCGAGCGGAAGCGGGCCGAGGAGGAGTTGCGGCAGAGCGCGGAGTTTTTCAGGCTCATTTCGGCAGGCGTCACGGACCTGATCGCGGTGATCGATCGAGATGGCAAACGCCTCTACAACAGTCCTTCCTACCAGAACAGCATTGGCAGCGCGGCGAATTTGCAGGGAACAAATTCGTTTCACGAGATCCACCCCGAGGACAAGGAGAAAATCAAACAGCTCTTCCAGGGAACCATCGCGACCGGAGTCGGCCAACGGTCCGAGTATCGCATGCTGCTTGCGGACGGAAGCATACGTCACATCGAATCGCAGGGTAGCGTGATCAAAGACGCCAGCGGCCGGACGAGCCGGGTGGTAGTGGTCTCGCGGGACATCACCGAACGGAAACAACAAATGGAAACGCTGGAGAAGGCGCTTTGCGATCTTCACCGGGCACACCAGGAATTGAAAGCGACGCAGACGCGACTGGTCGAGTCGGAAAGGCTCGAAGCGGTCAGCACCTTTGCGGGCGGCATCGCCCACGAAGTAAAAAACCCGCTGCAAACGATCCTCCTGGGTGTGGACTTTTTGAAGAACAGCCTGACCAACGCCGGCGAAGACGCGCGGATGGTCCTCGACGAGATGGACAACGCCGCCCGCCGGGCCGACGCCGTCGTCCGCGGTCTGGTCGAGTTCACCGCCCAACGCAAGCGCCACATGAAAGCGCAGGATTTGAGCGTGATCGTCGAACAGGTGTTGCGCTCGGTCGAAAGCGAACTGGCCGGCAAATCCATCACGCTGGTCAAGGAACTGGCCACGGACCTGCCGCCCGTCCGACTGGACTTGAAAACGATGAAGCACGTTTTCCTCAACCTGTTGACCAGCGCGATTGTAGCGATGCCCGACGGCGGCCATCTTTCTGTCAGAACGTATTTCCGACGACTGACGGACGGCCAGCAGGGGAGCCGCCGTACGCGGGGCCAGTCGAAGGCGGGCGACACGTTCGTCACGGTCGAAATTGAGGACGACGGCGCGGGGGTTATCGAGAGCAAGCTGGCCGGCAAGCCGAACCGCACCTTCGGGACGGAAATGATTCGCAAGGGCGCGGTGGATTTGATGGTGCTGAAAAAAGTGGTCGAATTATATGGCGGGACCATTCACATAACCAACCGCATGACTGGGGGAGTCAAGGTGCTCATCATGTTCAAGGCGGTAAGCAAGGAATGATTATGATCAAAAGACGGATTCTTCTCATCGATGACGAGCCGGGCATCACGCGGCTGTTGAAACTGAACCTCGAACAGACCGGGCGCTACGAAGTGCGCGAGGAAAATTCCGGCAAGCGCGGACTGGAGGCCGCGCGGGAGTTCAAGCCAGACCTGATTCTGCTTGATGTCATGATGCCCGGAATGGGCGGCGGCGAAATCGCGGCCGGCATCAAGCGAGACCCTGACTTGAAGGATATACCGATCATTTTTTTGACCGCCGCGGTGAAGAAGGAGGAACTCGGCGCGTCGGTCGGCAAGATCGGCGGCCGCATTTATGTTGCCAAGCCGCTGGACGTGAGGGGCGTGTTGCACCTCATTGAGAGGACACTCGGAAAGAAAGGCGGGACTACCGCATAAGCAGCTCCGCCCGACGCGCTTTTTCTCCGTAATGTCCGGGTCGATCACCGGGATGGACTAACGCTGTTGTCTTCGCGGCATGAAAGTCAACGCGGCCATGTCCAGGCAGTGGGGAGGAGCAGTGCGCCGTCACCGAATTGCAGGTCCAGCACGCTTGACTTCTCGAAGTGGATTCATTGTAGCGTGGCATTTGGATAAATGAGCGGTGGCCCTGATGTTGAAAACGTAATGGCCAACTCGCACATCTTCTGGCCCACTTCTTTTGCGCTACGACGAAGCAAATCGCAAAGATGCTTCTCCGGCGCTCCCTGACCGATGGGTCCCCGTGGAAGAAAGGTGAATCCGCTTCTGATCTCCGCGACAAAAGAATGATCCGACCGGATCATTCTTTTGTCGCGTGGTTTGGGCTCACCGATTTTCCAGGCGAGCGGGTTCCGCCTTCGGCAGGGGCGGCAAAAGCAA
>DASPXS010000065.1:0-2372 GCA_035637175.1 Haliangiales bacterium
AAAGCGCAACCGTTGCCGCGCTTTTCGGATTACCGGCTGGTTGATTCGGAGTTGAAGTTAGTGGGCATTGATTCCGATGCAACGGAGTCTTTTTTGGCGCTGCAACTCGACAGCGCGGGGCGACTGTTCGCCGGTGGCCGCGAGGCGCTTTTTGTTTATGAGCCGGCCGGGGATGGATTGTATCAGCCGCGCCAGCTTCTGTACCGCTTTCCCAAGGATTCCTGGATTTACGGAATTGCGATTCGCGGCGCCGATCTCTATGTCTCCACTCACACGGCGGTTTATGTGCTTGAGGGCGCGGTCCTGAACCGCGCCGGCATCAAGCCGAAACGGCTGCTATGGGGTCTGCCGATGCTGCCGTATTTCGAGGAGCACCAGGGGATGCACGCGCTTGCGTTCGGTCCGGAGGGCGATCTTTACTTCTCGGCCGGTGATAATCTGGTCGCGTATGGTGATTTCAAACGCGCCGATCACTGGGGACACTGGACGTTCTTTCACGGTAAGGCCCAAACTCCCGTTACCACGGCGGGTGTAGTCGCGCGAATATCACCTGACGGAGAACTTTTTGCTCCAGTGGCCCGCGGACTTCGCAATTGTTGTGGGCTCGCGTTCGATGCGAATTGGAATCTTTTTGGCAACGACAATGACCATGAGAGTTTGCCGAGCGAATACGTTCCGGGCCGCTTGGTGAACATCACTCCGCACGCGTATTTCAGTTGGCCGCGCGGCTGGCTGGGCGAGAAACAGCCGTGGCGCGCCGACCTTCTCGACACGCTCAATCCTGATCTTGGCCGCTACGTGCCGACGGGTCAGGCCTACTACAACGAGCCGTTGTTTCCCGAAAATTTTCGCAACAATCTTTTGGTGGCTGAATGGGGCAAAGGTGTTTTGTCCCGCTATCCACTTAGCGCCAGCGGCGCAACCTTCAAGGCCGTAGAAGCGCCGCTCCTCTCCTGTGTCAACAACCTGCGGCCGGTGGGCGTCGCAGTCGGTCGCGGTGGACGGATATTTGTTTCGTCGCTGGTGATGGCCGGCAACGAGGCCTCCCCCGTCTCCCGTAGCGAAATCATCATGATCACTCGTGCGGACGACACGCCCCATGCCCCGTTCCCTGCTTTCGAAGAAACCACTGCGCCGAAGGAAATGCTTTTCGCTGAACTCGAAAATGAATCGTGTCATCGCCGTTATCGCGCGCACATCGAGCTGTTGCGTCGGGGGCGAAGCGTTTGCCGTGAGGCGGCTTCGCGTCTCGCAACTGCGGCCGTCGGCAGCCCGCTGCAAACTTCCTTGTTGTGGCTGGCCGCAGTCGGAGGCGAGACGAAGAAAATCGAGCCCCTCGCGGATTCCCCGAATGACAACGCGCGTTTGCAGGCTATCCGTGCGCTCAGCCGCTTTGGTTCGCGGGACGGAACTTGCGGCATTCTCGAAAAAGCTCTGACGGACGTAAATCCTCAGGTCGCGCACGCCGCGCTGATTGGACTATTTGACAACTGCGGAAATTTTCCTCGCGAAGCGATTTTCCGACTGGCCGAGAACGGCGACAGTTTCGTGCGCCAGACTTCCGTGCAGTTGTTGGCGGAAAAAGCCTCGCTCGCCGAATTGCAACAACTCAGTGAGTCAACGCGGTCGCCGGCTCGTCTGGCCGGTGTGCTTGCCCTTGGTTTCCGTTTGACCGTTCCGCAAAGCGCCAAGCCGTTGTCGGATAATTTTCCGCTCAATCCAAAAGGCTTCAATGCGAAGGTGCAATATGCTGACGGAATCGAAAATCTGGCTACGCGCGCACGCCTCGGCGTTTTTACAATCGCCGACGCATGGGCCAAGCGGGCCGGGAACTCCGAGGACGAAACCATCTTTGCGCTGCTGGCGCGACGGATGGATGATGCCGACGAGCGCGTGGCTCGGCACGCTGCGTTCTTTCTGCGATTGCTCAAGGATGAGCGAGTGGATGCGAAAGCCTCCACCATTCTCGGTATCCGCGTTAACGCGCGGACCAATGCGCCTATCGCTAATGCGCGTGTCACCGGGACGATGGAGTTGCCCGAAGCTTTCCGAAATCTCGACTGGCAAAAAGAAGCCGAGCGCGGCGACGCCAAAAAGGGACAGGAACTTTTCACCACGCGCGGATGCGCGGTCTGCCACGAAATCAAAACCGGCGATAAAGGCGGAGGCGGGCCGAGCCTGACGGGCGCCGGCAGCCGATTTAACGTGGCCTACCTCGTCGAATCGGTGATGACGCCAAACAAGACGGTCGCCCCCATGTTCCGTTGGACGCTCGTCCGCCTTAAGGATGACGAAGAAGTTGCCGGTCTGGTGACCGGAGAAACCAGCGATGAAATTGACCTCTTGTTGCCCGCCGGAATTCATCGAGCGGT
>DASPXS010000066.1:0-7114 GCA_035637175.1 Haliangiales bacterium
AGCCGTGTGCCAGCACCGGGTCACACCTCACTTTTCATTACCATGGTTTCAACTAGAATCAAAGCCGTGCGGCAGTACCACAAAGGTCGATTGCGCGAGACACCGCAGTCGCCAATTTGGCGAAAGCCCGAGAAAAGCCGACATCGCATCGTGCATGCGGTTTGCCAGAGTCTCTTGGCATCATTGGGCAAACCACGCTTGGGCAACTCAGCCACAAAGTTGGAATGCGGAAAATCATCGCGTCCGATCACGCAACGTCCAGGCAATAAAGAACTGAATCCGCACCGATGAAAAGTATCTCCGTTTTTCCGTCGGCATCGACATCAGCCAGGGCCAGGTTGCCCGGTTCTGAAGGCAGTTGCCTCTGCCAAAGTATGTGGCCGGAATCGGCCGCACCGTTGACCGCATAAAGAACGGTGTTCGCGGCGAACAGGAATTCATCCCGGCCGTCGCCATCAATATCAACGGTGTAAACCGGTACGCGCGGATTCTTTTCCAGGGGCAGTTCCCATTTCAGTTCGCCGGTTGCGGCATTCAGGCAACGCAACCCGTGCCCCTGCTCCCAACCGGTAAAGCCCAACTCCAATTTGCCGTCGCCGTCCACGTCGGCAAGTCCGGCCATGCTGGCGCCACCCTTGTGATACCAGATCAATTTCCCGTCGAGCGTCGTCAGCCCGTGATGGTAGGGGCCGCACCAGAGCAATTCATTTTTCCCGTCCCGGTTGAAGTCCGCGACCATCGGTTGGCAATAGGCGCCCCAGACGCCCGGAAACAACCCTGCGGCTGACTCGACCGAACGAAGGAGCTGGCCGTTTGTGCCTTTGGCCGCCATGTAGTTGACGGGATACAAATGCACGATGTCCTCCAGTCCGTCGCCATCCACATCCGCCGAACAAACGAAACTGCCGCCCGCGCCCCAGCCGCGCGCCTCTGCGGGAGTGCGGTCGGTCCGCACTTCGCGCAGATGCCAGAGGGTCCGGCCATCAAGGCCGCGGAGCACCCAGGCTTCGTCCGAGTGCATTGTGCTGCGTCGCGCTGAAACCCAAACGTCAGCACGGGCCGGTGAGGTGTAGCGGCCCACCCACCAGGTCGTGATTCCGCCGAAGTTCCACTCCGGATGTGGCCCTGGAAACCCGGGAAGCAAGTGCCGCCACAAAACGCGTCCGCGGCGGGCGTCGGCGGCCACGATCAAGCCCTCGCCAGTCTCCGACCAATCAGCAAAGACGACTTCTGCCACGCCATCGCCGTCAAGGTCAGCCATCACCGGCGCACCCGCGCCCGGCATGCGCCACTGCTCGATTGGGCTTTGTCCGCGACGCGCTGGCGGAGTCAACGAGATAATATCCTGGTCCGCGCCCTCGAATATGACGACCGGGCCCGAGCGCGCTGAGGTCAAAGCCGCCACCAGGGGCCGGGTTTCGCCGGCGCCGACGGTCTGATGCGGCACCTTTGTGGTTTCGAGCGAAACTACTCGGACGGCGGCGTTCCTGGCCGGCCCAGGGTAAGCGCGTTCTGCCGACGGCTGGCGGAAACTGACCAGCACTTCGTCCTTTCCGTCGCCATCCACATCCGCGCAGGAGCGAATCTGCGCTCGCGAGCGTCGCGGCAGTTCAAAAGAACACACCGTGGTTATCGACCCGTTTCCCCTAACAGCCAGGGCGGCGAGGAGTTCGGATTTTCGCGCAGCAGTTTCGAGCACGAAAAAGTTGGATTTGCCGCGGTCGGTAAGATTTCCCGTAACAACGTCGTCGGTTCCACGGGCCACGATGGTCGTGTGCGTGAGCGGCAGGACCGCCGGCCAGGTAACCCATCGGGCGCGCGGATGTTTCCAGAGTGATAACGCGTCGCTGCCTTTGACGCGGAGCAGGCTTAACTCGGCGGCGTCCGGCACGTGAAGCGTGGCCGTTCGCGCAGTGAATAATTCCGGAACTCCGTCCCCGTTCACGTCGGAAGCGCCATTAAGATATTGCTCCGGCAGATCCAGAACCGTTTCGCCGGTCAGCGCGTCGTACGCCATGACGTGCCATTTGCCGTCGCCGCTCTGGTTAAAGAGGTTGAAGACAATCTCCTTCCGGCCATCGCCATTGACATCGAAAACCGGGTTCGGACCCGGACGGACGATGATGTTCTTGCTTTGAATATCCTTTTCGAGTTCGCGGCGCCAAAGCAGGCGCAAATGGTCCCCTTCGTTCCTCACGACATCGACATGCATGGCGAAATCGGCGATGATCACAAAATCCAGCAACCCGTCGCCCGTCAAATCGGTGCAGCAGAGAAAGCCGTAGTTACGGGAGTCGTGAATCTTCAGCAGGTGTTTGGTGCGGCCGGTTTGTCCGTCATAGACAATGATCCGGTAATGCGGCGCAAGGACCACCTCCAAACTGCCGTCATGGTCGATGTCCGCGATGGCGAAATTCGAGTTCTGAATCGTGTCGTAAGTTTCGGAACGCCACACTTCGCGTTTTTGCCCGCCGTCGTAAGCGAAGCAGACGGCTTGCCTGGGGTCGAGGCCGGACGCGTCCGGTACGGGCTGGAACTCGATGGTTTGCAAACCGGGAACGTCCGGAAGTAATTTGGCAGCCCGCCCGGGATCGGGAACCAGTTGCCCGGTGCCATAGAGGTCAACCAATCTCGTGTCGAGCTCCCACTTGCGCCCTTCCGGCGAATGAAAATAGTTCGGATCGCTCCTTCGAACCTCGGCCGGTCGTGAACTCTTGTTGGGCGCTGGATCAAGCACCGCCCAAATCAGGCCCGCTTCGATCTTGTGTCGCCACGAGACCTCGGGAGCACGGCGCATCTCGCCGGGCAGAACTGCGTGGCCGGTCAGACATCGGTTTCCACGATACATCGGCCAGTCACCCGCAGGTCGCGGTGATGTGGCCGCGGCAAGCGTGGACGGGAGGTCAAAGCCCGCTCCAGTTGTCAGGAGCGCGGTTTGCCCCGCGCGTTTCAAAAATTCGCGACGCGTCACCCGGACCCATCTGCACATATCCAAATATGAAAGACAAGCAGCAGCTTGTCCCTGCCAACCGAACGGGCTGATTATTGTGGCGCGATGTTCGGGCGGCCGCCCCGCAGAATGTCTTTCTGAATCTTTCCGGGCGCGGTCTTGGGTAGACGCGCGCCGGAGCCGTCGTCGCCCTCTTGGAGAAGAAGGAGCGCGTCGAGAAAGAATGTCGAATGAATGAAATTTGACCCTGACAAACGCCAGCCTGCCGGTTAAATTTTCGCCATGAGTGACGCTACAGCAAAACTGCTTTCCGAGTTCGAGGCGTTGCAGGTTGAGGAAAAGCAGGAGTTTGTGCGAGAGATCATTCACCACCTCCCGCCGTGGGATTCCGGCCCGCTCAGTGATGACCTGGCCGCCGCCGCTGGCGACCAACTGGCCGCGATGCTCGGTGAGGAGGAACGTGCCTCCTAGACGAGGCGAAATCTGGTTGTTCGACTGCGGCATGGTGAGAAAGTCGGGCCGGTCCTCATTCTCAGCGTTCCCTTCGCGGATATCGACCTCGCCGTCGTGACGGTCGTATTCCACAGCACCGCCCTTCGCGGGTCGCAGTTTGAGGTTCAAGTCCCGTTTCTTAAGGAGGGTGTGTTCGTTGCGCAAAGCGTTGCCACATACGCGACCGGCCGGACAATTCGCAAACTGGGTGCGCTCAACGCCACGCAATTTGCGGACGTGGAAGCCGCGGTGTTCAAGTGGTTGGCTCGGGCTGCGTAAGCGCCAAACAGATTCTTCCCGTGAAAATTGCCCGCTGCCAGTTCGTTGCAGCCGAGGTAACGAGGCTCAGGACTCCTGACCCGTTGAAGGTAAATTCCGCGCGCGTGGAAAATCCGTAAGCCGAAATCTCGCGACAAATAAGTGATCCGATCGGATCACTTATTTGTCGCGGCGTCCAGAAGCGGATTCGCCTTTTTCCATGGCGTCAGGAGCCCTGAGGCTGATTTCATTCGGATTTCGTACCTGGGATTTCGGATTTCAGAATGAGTCTCCTCACGTCGGCTGCTATGAGCCGAAAGCCACACCCGGCGTCGGCCCATGGCTCACCCTTGTCCGTCCATTCTTCAGAGGACCAGTATTCTCGCTTCCGTCGCGGAGCACAATGTGGGCATCGGCGCCGTTGACACTGTCCCACCGAAGCTTCGCCCGGCCTCCGGCCTTTGCGGCGCTTGAGGCCGGCGTGCGATGACCCGGCACACCGGGCTATCGATAAAGTGTGGCGCAGGCGTCCGCCTGCGGGTTTTGGCGGCGTCCCGCCGCCAGAGGCGGAAGAATAACCGGGCGAGACGCCCGGTCAACTCGCCGGCGAGGACGGCGGCGAGGACGGCGGCGAGGACGGCGGCGCTACTTTGTCAACGGCGATGACCCTGAACACCCACGGCGATGATTGCATACTGACGCGCGCCAGGGCTAACCTGTCCTTGTGAGCACACTCGAAATCGAGCCGTCCGGTCGCCGCGCGCACTTGACGACTCACTCTCTCCCCCGGGCGTTCAAAGGAGAATTGTGACTGTTCTTGCGAGGAGGAGTTATTTGTCGTTGGCCAGGACGTCGCAACGGTCCAGCCGGATTGGCAGATCGCGCTCTTCGGCCAATTACGCGATGACTCGAGTGACGGTCTCGCTTGGGTTGTTGCTGTCCTTCACAGTGCGGGCAGCGGATTGGCCGCAATTCCGCGGACCGAACCGCGATGGCGTCTGGAACGACACCGGCATTCTCAAAACGTTCCCGGCTGAAGGATTGAAGATTCGATGGCGAGCGCCCGTGGGGCCGGGTTGGTCAAGTCCGGTCGTGGTCCAAGGCCGGGTTTTTCTAACCGACATGCGGTTGGAGAAGCCCAAGGCTCGGGAGCGTATCCGGTGCTATAAGGAATCGACCGGCAAGCTGCTCTGGAGTTATGCCTCCGAATTGGTTTACCCGGAATGGGCCTTTATCCCCGAGCACGGCGGCGGTCCGGCCGCGACACCGATCGTCGAGGACGGAAGGATTTACTCGCTTGGCCGAAGCGGTCGGGTGGATTGTCTGGACGCGCGCAACGGCAAAGTGATTTGGGAAAAACAACTGGAATACGAAATCCGGGAGCTGACTTGCCGGGCTTCGCCGTTGATTGAAGAAAATCTCCTGATTCTGTTCATCGGAGGCAAACCAGGCGCGTGTGTCATCGCGCTCGACAAGAAGAGGGGGAGGGAGGTTTGGAAAGCGCTGGACGAGACCGTGTCGAACAGTTCACCGCTGGTCATCGTGGCCGGGGGGAAGAGGCAGTTGATCGTCTGGACGGATGAGTCCGTGACTTCCTTGAATCCGGCGACCGGCCAGACTTACTGGCGGGAACCGATGGTGACGAGCAGTAACGATTCGATTCCCGCTCCGGTCGTTCAGAAAAACCGGCTGCTGATTTCCGGCTTGATGCTGGAATTAGACAACAACCAGGCGGCGGCCACGTTGCTCTGGCCGGAATCGAAAGCGGTCTCAAAGCGAATCTTGAGCAACACCTCGACGGCAATGTTGCGGGGCGACCACGTGTTCTCGGCGAAATCCAACGGCGAACTGGTCTGCCTGGAGGCCGGCACAGGCAAGCAGGTTTGGGGGACGACCAACGTGACGGAACTGAAAAACGGCGCCAGCATCCACCTGACACCGAACGGTGACGCCACGTTTCTTTTTACTGACGAAGGGAACTTGATTTTAGCGCGACTCGAGCCCGGCGGTTACCGCGAGGTCAGCCGTTCGCATCTGCTCAAACCCACCTCAATTTTGGGGGTTCGAAAGTTCGCGTGGACCCCGCCGGCCTATGCGAACCGCCATGTCTTCGCCCGCAACGACGAGGAGCTGGTCTGCGCCTCCCTGGCGGCGGAGCGGTGAGAGGGACGAGCAATGTTGAGGGTTCAATCCGTGGATCGTGGGCCGGTTGATTTGAACCGGCTTGACGGGCAGAAGAGTTAAACATAGTTTTACACCATGACAAAGACGATCACGAAAATTGGCAACTCGCAGGGCCTGATGTTCGACGCGGCGCTCATGGATCTCGCGCGCATCAAGGTGGGCGACCAGGTGACCATCACGATCCATGAAGGCGGCTCAATCGTGCTGACGCCCCTGCGGCCCGTCATTGCCCCGAAGAAGGCGGCCGCCGCGGCGAAACGATTGATCAGGAAGAATGCGGAGCTGTTCCGGCGGCTGTCATGAGGCGGCCGCTCTCGCATCCCACCGTGGAGGCCGTGAAGGCGATCCACGCCGAAGTGCTGGCCGCGCACGGCGGCTCTGCCGGGTTGCGGGACGAAGCACTTTTGGAATCCGCGGTGGCCGCGCCTCAGGCCACGATGATGGGTGAGCCGTTGTTCACCAAACCGGTGGAGCTGGCTGCCGCTTATCTTTTTTACCTGTGCCGCAACCATCCGTTCGTGGATGGCAACAAGCGCACCGCCTTGGCGACATGCCTGGTGTTCCTCAGCGAGAACGGTCTGTTGCCGGACGAAAAACTCGATACCCATGCCTGGGAACAGTTGACCCTGGACGTGGCGGCGAGCCGGCTCGACCGCGAGCAGACGACGGCCCGCATCAAAAAGCTTCTCCGTCCCCGCAAAAAGTAATCCCACTTCCCTCGTTCAGAAGCGTTGGAACTACTGCCATCCCGCAGGCGCGGGACGGGATGACGGCCTGTTGGTGCGCGGCAATCCATCAGCGTCAATCCGCGTTCATCAGCGGACAAATCAAGTTACTGATCGCTAAAGAATTTTGCGCTCTTTGCGCTTTCTTGCGACAATTCTCCGCGCCGGCTCACTGAAGGTTTGGCTGGCGACGTTGGAAACACCGGGTCATTCTCAACACGCGAAATTGCGGCGGCTCGCAGAGCCGCGCTCCGGGCCCGGCTTCAGGATTTGGCGGATGACAATTCCCAAGTCGGCGACTAGAATCCCGGACATGAGCGCAGCCGAAATCATCAGGGAACTTTCCAGGCACAAAATAAACCGAAGGCAGTTTCTCCATCGCACCGGCGCCGGCGTGGCCCTGTTCAACATTCTTCCGGGAAGTTTGTTGAATGGCGCAGAAAGTCTTTCCCCGAACGCGAAGCTCAACGTGGCCGGGATCGGCATCGGCAGCCGGGGCGGGGCC
>DASPXS010000067.1:0-13093 GCA_035637175.1 Haliangiales bacterium
CACGTCCTGGGATCGGCCGGAAGCGGGGGCGGTTTGCCTCTGCAATTCTTTTTCGGGCGTACTCTCGGTCGAGATTTTTACGCTCCCCATTCGCGTCGCCGCATCAGCCCCAATGGCGAATCGGCCGGCCCGTTTCTGCGTCATCAGCGATTCAAAAATAGCGCGCGTCGGCTCGCTCTCGCCCGCCCTTCGGACACCTTCTTCCCCGTCGGGGGAAAGAGTGTCGGCCCGAGGGGGCAGCGCAGACCGTTGCACTTCCTCCTCGGTCATCGCACCCAGCAGCAGCAGCGCGTCATGCAATTCATCCGCGTCCACCGCCCGCGGCCACGCTTCCTCGCAGACACGCTCGATGGCCGTGGCGTCGAGGATGCCCAACTCCCGGTGGTCCGACGATTCGCCGGCGCGCCGGGTTTGGACCGCTTGCGTTCGTCGCTCTTCCAACGGTGCGTTGTCCAGGAAAGCGTACGGTTTCGCGTTGAGAATCTCGTGCGCCAGCGGCGACGGCTCCGGCAAATCGCGCGCCAGGCACTCGATCGCGCCGCCCTCGATCTGCCGAAGCAACTGGATCAACCCATCGACGTCCATCGCCTCGCTCAGGCAGTCCTCGATCGTCTGTCGCACCAGCGGGTGGTCGGGGATTTCACGATCGCCGGCGATGTTTTCCAGACAGGCGAGCTGATCGGGGAACACGGCGGCAACCAGATTCTCCGCTTCCATGCGCTGCAAAGGCGCAGGCACTCGGCGTCCGCCCCGTTGCCGCGGCAAGGCGAGCGCGCGGGTGGCGTTCCAGCGCCAACGAATGGGAAACATCGGCGCATCCAGCAACGCCTGCACCAGGATGTCGCGGACGGTCTGGCTGTTCAGATAACGAAAAACTTCGTCCAGTGGAAAGGAATGTTGCGTGCCCAGCGAAAGCACGATCGCGTCGTCCGTTGCCGCCGCCTGCAGCTCAAAATTGAACGAGCGGCAAAATCGTTTGCGCAAGGCCAGGCCCCAGGCGCGATTCATCCGGATGCCGAAGGGCGCGTGAATAACCAACTGCATTCCGCCCGATTCATCGAAGAACCGTTCCATCATGAGCTTCGTCTGCGACGGAATGACTCCCAGCGCTTTGTGGGCCGCAACGAAATAATCAGCCAGTTGACGGGCGCCGGATTCGCAAAGGCCAATTTCCGACATCAGCCAGGTGGCGACAGACTGAGCCGCATTGGCCATGAACCCGCCAGGGGTGGTGCAGGCGTCTTGCTGGCCACCGGCGTGCGTGGCCTCCGGACCCGTCGCGGGCGGGACGCCCGCGGCGGCAGCCGGGACGGCTGCCCCGCCGATTCTCTTCTCGATTTCCCGTCGCAACTCGGACACTGCCTCTGACAATTCCCGCGTTCGGCCCGGCGCTTCACCCAGCCAGAACGGAATGCCCGGCGGCTGCCCGTGAGCGTCTTCCACGCGCACGGCGCCGGAGTTGATCCCGAGGATTCTCCACGAGGCGTTGCCCAGTTGGAAGATCTCGCCCGCCATGCTCTCGACGGCAAAGTCTTCGTTGACGGTGCCAAGGAACGTCTCGCCCGGTTCCAGCACCACGCGGTAATCGGCATTGTCCGGGATTGCGCCTCCGGAAGTCAGCGCGACCAGCCGCGCGCCGCGGCGACCGCGCACGCGATGGTTCACCCCGTCGTGATGAATCAGCGCGGCTCGCCGCCCGCGTTTCGTGCTGAAACCCGACGCCAGCATCCGGAGCACGTCGTCAAATTCCTGGCGCGCCAGGTTGCGATACGGATACGCCGAGCGCATCAGGTCGAAGAGTTCCTGTTCCTCCCAGGCTTCGCACGCGGCGGAGGCGACGATTTGTTGCGCCAGAACGTCGAGCGGTTTTCCCGGGATTTGCAGGCAGTCCAGTTCCCCCTGGCGGACGCAACGCAGTGCGGCCACACATTCGACCAGTTCATCGCGACTCAACGGAAACAGCCGGCCTTTCGGCAAACCGCCGCGCCGGTGTTCCGCCCGGCCCACGCGCTGCAGCAACGTGGCGATCGAACGGGTGGACCCGAGCTGGCAGACGAGGTCCACCGACCCGATGTCGATGCCCAGCTCCAGCGAGGCCGTCGCAACGAGCGCTTTGAGTTCACCGCGTTTCAAACGGTTTTCCGCGTCGAGCCGGAGCCCGGCCGAGAGGCTGCCGTGATGCGACGTGACCTTGTCCTGCCCGAGCCGCTCGGTCAGATGATGCGTCACCCGTTCCGCCAGCCGCCGCGTGTTGACAAACACCAGCGTTGTCCGATGCTGTTCGATCAAATCCGCCAGGCGCTGATACACTTCCGACCAGACCTCGTTCGACATCACCGCCTCCAGCGGTGAACCGGGCAGTTCGATGGCCAGGTCCATCTTCCGCGAATGGCCGGCATCGATGATGGTGCAGGGCGGCTGTTCGAGCGCGTCCGTGAACGGCGTGATCGGTGTAGCGCAGGCGTCTTCGCCTAAGGGTCTGCCGGGCGTCTCGCCCGGTGTTCTTACTGGCGGCGAGAGGCCGCCATGACCCGCAGCCGGGACGGCTGCGCTACGCGGTTCATAGGCTGGGGTTCGGTCCAATCGGTCTCCCTGCGCACGACAATTACCCACCAGGAACCGCGCCACTTCCTCGATCGGCTTCTGGGTCGCCGACAAACCGATGCGTTGCAGCGGCCCTTTCACCAGCGCTTGCAACCGTTCCATGCTCAAGGCCAGGTGCGACCCGCGCCGATTGCCGACCACCGTGTGGATTTCGTCCACGATCAGGGCGCGCGTCGTGGCCAGCACCTTCCTTCCCGATTGTGAAGTGAGCAGCAGATAGAACGACTCCGGCGTGGTCACCAGAATGTGCGGCGGTTTTTTGGCGATGGCCTGTCGTTTGGACGCCGGTGTGTCGCCGGTGCGCACCTCCGCGCGCACTTCGACGTCGCGCCCTGCGCTCGCCTGCAGTGCCGCGCGGATCCCCGCCAGCGGTTCCTCCAGATTTTTGTGAATGTCGTTGCTGAGCGCTTTAAGCGGAGAAACGTAAACGACCCGCGTCTCGTCCGCGAGTTTTCCCGCCAGGCCGTCGCGAAACAACCCGTCCAGCGAAGCCAGGAATGCCGCCAGCGTTTTGCCCGACCCGGTCGGCGCGGCGATCAACGTGTGCTGGCCCGATTGGATCGCGGGCCAGCCGCGCGCCTGGGGTTCAGTGGGCGACCCGAATTTCTCTTCGAACCACCGAGCAACGGCTGGAAGGAACTGAAACGACTGCATTTGCCTGACACAGTAACCCGCCCCACGGCATTGTCAGACAAAAATTGCCAGCGCCAATACCGGCCTTGGTTGGACATTGGATGTTTATTCGTGTGTTTAGCGCACACTGGCTTGGCCAACTCCGTCGCGGGTATGGCCGAGAGAGAGCGACGATTCTCCCTCGCCCCAAGGGAGAGGGCCGGGGTGAGGGGGAACTGAGAGTGCCAATCCCACGGTCCATTGAGTAACCATCCAGGAACCCGTTTGTCCGCGAGCTATTCGTCCAACGCCAGCAACGGGAACAGCTTCGACTTCGTGTGCTGCTCCCGCATGATACGCTCGATTCTGGCAACGATCTCCGGGTGTTGTGCCGCCACATCGCGCTCCTCGCCGGGATCCTCTTTGAGGTTGTAGAGTTCGGTTCGCAGTTCTGGTTTCCGTTGCTTGCTCTGCGGATTGAGGTTCTGGCGGATTCCTTTCCAGTCGCCGATACGGATAGACTGTTGGCCACCGTAGGCAGGAAATTCACGGTAGAGAAATGGCCGCGGCTCCTGCCGCTTGCCCTGCAACGTTGGCGCCAAGCTGATGCCGTCCACGCCCGTCGGAATCGCCCTGGGCGCACCGATCAGTTCCATCAAGGTCGGCAGCCAATCCTCGAAACCGGTCACGCGCTCTGACTCGGCGCCCGATTTGATGTGGCCTTTCCACCGGACGATCGTCGGAACCCGCACGCCGCCTTCGTAAAGCGATCCTTTCCTTCCGTGTAAATGACCGGCCGACTCGAAGAATTCACAGTCCGTCCCGCCGAGCTTGTCGTAGAGCGGGCCGTTGTCCGAAGTGAACACAAAAATGGTGTTCTCGTCGAGCCCGAGTTCCTGGACGAGCGCCATGATCCTGCCGGCCTCAAGGTCCATGCGGGTGATCATGGCCGCATACGCCGCACGCGGTGAGTAATGCGGCAAATAATTCTTCCCGCCGGCGTAAGGCGGGTCGGGCCATTTGCCCCGGTATTCCGCCAGCGCCTCTTCGGGGACCTGCAGCGCCAGGTGCGGGACGGTCGTGGCGAAGTAGAGGAAGAAAGGGCGGTCCTTGTTCTCGCGGACAAAACGCCGCGCCTGCTCGGCAATCAGGTCCGGGGCGTACTCCGTTCCCACGTAACGCCCGTAACTCGACGGATCATTCGGGTCGGCCTCCGGCGGCAGCTTTTGGTGCGCGGAGAACTCCGGGTTGTTCAGCTTTACGCGACGATCATTGTCCCAAAGATACGTGGGATAGGAATTGTGAGCGTGCCGCTGACAGTTATAGCCGTAGAAACGATTGAATCCCTGCTTGAGCGGATCGCCTTCGGAGCCCGGGAAACCCAGGCCCCACTTGCCGAACCCGCCGGTTGCGTAGCCCTGGGCTTTCAGCAGTTCGGCCAGGGTGATCTCCGATTCAGGAATCGGCGGTTGACCCTCGGGTTGCACCTCGCGGTTGTTCCGAATCCACGCGTGCCCGGGATGTTTGCCGGTCAGGAGGACGCAGCGGGAGGGCGCGCACACGGCGTTGCCTGCATAATGCCGGGTGAAACGCATCCCCTCCGCCGCCAGGCGATCGAGGTTCGGCGTGCGAATCATCTTCTGACCGAAACAACCAAGATCACCGTAGCCCAGGTCATCAGCGAGCATGAAGATGATGTTTGGCTTGCGCGTTGCGGCGGCAAACGAGTCCCCCGGAAAGAGGCCGAGACTGCTGGCGAAAACGAGCACAAGCATCAAAGTACGGCCACAGCCATGCCGGAGTTTCATAGCCCACTTATCCCTCGACTGCCAGCAAAGCACAACGCGAATTACGCAAGAGTGCAGCGCGAAACTTTCGCGCATATGCGTAAAAGTTTCGCAGACCTGCGCGCATCAGAGCGACGCAACATACGCGATTTCCGAAGAGCCGAGGCGCTGGCGTCACGCGCCGGCTGCTTTCTTGATCTCCTTCAATTTCTGAGACTCGGGTTTGGCTGCGTAGTACTTGTCGAGCGGGTAACAGCCGCTAATCAGACCGTTGCGCGGCGCTGTGGTGCAATCACTGAAGGTGCGGCAGATGAATTTCTTTTCCAACGCGCCTTTCTCGACGGCGTCGGCGAGCACGTTCGGATACGCCAGGGTCATGCGGCCGATCCCGATCATGTCCGTCCAGCCATTGCGAACGACGTATTGGGCGACGTGTGGAAGGTATTCCTGCAGGTAGGAGTAAGCGGAGCCGACCACGATCGGCGCGGAAGCGTTCAAGGGTTGAAGCGTTGAAGGGCTGCTGGGGCGATGGGGTGATGGGGTGACGGGGTGATCGGTAGAACCATTCAACTCTTTAACCCTTCGCGCGATTTGCCTGACCATGTTCATCTGCCGGGCGACGCCCACCAGCGGGTCTTCCGGCGGTTGGTAACCGTCGCTGGGCGGGTAGGCGGCCGGACGTTGGATGTGCGGATTGTAGTAGGGCGACCCGGCGCTCAGATTCAATATCTTCACGCCGAGTTGCGCGCACAGTTCAGCGAACTGAAACGTCTCCGTCAGGTCGTATTCGAGCGGGTTGTTCTGGTTCACGCCGAACCCGTAGCGATACGGCAGGCAATGGGAGAAATCCTCCGGGATACCGGGGCCGAGTTTGCCGGGCTGCGACAACGCCGGGTCGGGCTTGAACGGCACGAAATCGAACGCACTTAGGCGCACGCCGATCTCGATCCGGTTCCCGCTCGCGCGGATGCCTTGGACGATTTCGCGCAGAATGCGGGTGCGGCTCTCGAAACTGCCGCCGTATTTTCCGGGTCGCGTGAAGGCGCTCAGAAACTCGTGCAGCAAATAACCGTGGCAATGTTTGATATCGACAAAATCCGCGCCGACATCCCACGCGATCTTCGCGGCAGCGATGTAACATTGGATGAGCTGCTCGATCTCGCCGTCGGTGAATACCTGCGCGTCGCTTGTGACGTTGAACTTTTTGTCGAGGATCGGATGCCGGTATGCGACGCTTGGCTCCAGGCGGAGCTTATCATTCGGCTTGCAGAACCGACCGGAGTGCGTGAGTTGAAAACCGATGACCGGATCGCCCGTGTTCCCGTAACGTTCTCCGTGTGCGCGAATGAGAATCTCGCGCAACTCGGCGAGGTCTTTCTTGTTCTGCTCGACGATGATGAGCTGATTCGGATTGGCTCGGCCATCGGGCCGCACGGCCATCGCCTCGCCGCCGTAGATCAGCTTCGCGCCGCTCTGGCCGAAGCGCTGCCAGCGCCGCCGCACTTCCTCCGTGGCGCCGCCGCTCGTCGTGCCGTCCCAGCCTTCCATCGGCTGGATGGCCCAACGGTTGTCGATGGTTTTGCCGTTGATGGTGACATCCGCGACCGGCCGGGTCAGTGGCGAGGCATTGCCGGTGGCGATCTGGTCTTCGCACGGCAAATCGAGGCCGAGTGAGGCGACATGATTGCTAAAATCCGCCGCCGTTTTTAGCGTCGGAATGCGAACGAGTTTTAGCGGTTCGGACATGAAACGTGATGAACGTGTGTTGGGGCATGACAGCATCCGGACTCCCGGCGGTCAAGCGAACGAACTCGGCGGGGGTGTCCCCGGACACGACCAGCCCGACGGAAGCAGTCGCCGAAGCGCCGAACTCCAGTTCGCCACGGTCATCGGCTGACGAAACTTTGTCACACGTGTGACAAAGTTTCGTCAGCTCCCTCTTTGGCCGGTCGGAACCGCGCTGTTTCCTGAGTGATCCTCGGCCGGGCCGAGGTCTTGAACGCGAAGCGACAGGAGCCAATCGGCCATTTGCTTTTGCGGCGCGGAGGGCACGCGCGATGAAGAGCAGGTCGATCCTTCTTCGAAATCCCTCTCGCAAATGACCCGAGTTAGCTTAAGCTGCCGCCGAACCGAACATTCTGGCCTATGCAAAAATACCTAACAGAATTCATCGGGACATTTTTTCTCGTTCTCACCGTCGGGATGTGCGTGATCGAGCCGGGCGCGGGCAGCCTCGCGCCGATTGCGATCGGATCGGCCTTGATGGTCATGGTGTATGCCGGCGGGCACGTGTCGGGTGGTCACTACAATCCTGCGGTCACGCTCGCGGTGTGGCTGCGCGGCAAATGCCCGACTTCCGACGTGCCGGGTTATTGGGTGTCGCAAATCCTGGGCGGCGTCGTGGCGGCGTTGCTGGCGCTTTATCTCAAGGGCGATCCAACCGTCACGCCTGGCGAAATCAAGGTAATGCCCGCGCTGATCGCCGAATTGGTCGGAACCTTTGCGCTGGCGTACGTGGTTCTCAACACGGCCACCGCCAAAGGCACGGCGGGCAATTCCAACTACGGCCTCGCCATTGGATTCACCGTCGCGACGATGGCCTTTGCGCTCGGCGGAGTTTCGGGCGGCGCATTTAACCCGGCGGTCGCCGTCGGCATCACCGTGATGCATCTCGCCAAGGCGTCGAACCTGTGGATTTATCTGGTCGCAAATCTTGCGGCTGGAGCCCTGGCAGCCGCTACGTTCCGCTGGGTGAATCCCGACGACAACCTCAACGCGGCGGGGGAGGGAAACCGGTCCTGACCCATCGAAAACCTGGTGACACGGCGGGCGGCGATGTCAGCGCGAGCATCTCGCCCGGTGGCGGCCGGGGATGAGCAAGTCCAAGCCGCCAAAATTAGGGCCGGCCCTTCAAGGAAACCAGATACCCCACGAGATCGGCGAAATCCTGCTGCGTCATTCCCGCCTCCAAACCTTCCGGCATGAGCGAGAGTTGGCTGTTGCGACGATCCTTGATGTCCGCTTTGGAAATCTGATGATTCCTGCCGGCGGCGTCGCGCAACGTCAGCCGGTCGTTCGTCTCAGCTTTCACCAACCCCTCGAACGTCTCCTCGTTCTTCGTCTCCACTTCGACGCGCTGGTAGCCTTCACGAATCGCTTTGCTCGGAAAAAGAACGCTCTCGGCCAGCTCGGCTCGTCCAAACTGTGTCCCAGCCGCAGTCAGGTCGGGGCCAACGTCGCCGCCTTCACCCGCGACCCGGTGGCACTTGATGCAAGCGACGCTGCTGAGGTCGCCGAAAATCCGTCGTCCGCGCGCCGCGTCGCCGTCGTGTTTCAACACGAATTCCAGATAATCGGCTGGTTCCAGTTTCTTCGCCTTCACTTCGAACAGCCGGCCCCTTCTCGCCCCGGCACTGTCCGCGTAAATCTTTTGCAACCCGGCAACCGTTTCCAGCGCCAGCTCGTTCAATTTCGATTCAATCCCGGGCAGCGCCTGGTCGCGAATCGCTTCGATGACCTTCCGGCAACCGGCGCGCAGCGTTGGATTCTTTCCTCCCAGACCATCGAGATAGGCGTCCAAAGCCCGCGCATCGGGCACCTGAGTCAGCGCAGCAATCGCTTCCCATTTGGTTTCAGGGTCGCGATACGCTTTCAACAATAGTGGCAACGCCGATCGCGCCTTCAGTTCGCCGAGCGCGGTCACGGCGCCGCGACGAACGTCGGCGGAGGAATCGTTCAGCATTGGCATGAGGACGGCCAGGGCGGAATCTCCGCCGATGGTTGTCAGCGCCGTCACTGCGGCCTGGCGAACTTCCGAATCCCCGTTCCGCGCAAAAGGCGCGATGGCCGCGATCGCCCCGGCTCCCTTGAGCTTGGCCAGCGCAGCAATGGTCCGAAGCAAAATCGCTTTTTCCGCTGGTTGAGAATTCAAAAGTTTCACGAGCAACGCCGCGGCGTCCGGCGTGCCAATCTGTCCGGCAGCGGCGATGGCATCGGGAAGCAGCGCCGCGTCGCTCTTCGCGTTGCCGAATACGGCGGCAAGCAATTCGACGCTGGCCTTGTCCTCCAGCGCGCCCAGCGCGGCGAGGATGCTGCGTTTGAGTCCGAGGTCGGTTTCCGTTCGGAACATGTCGCGCAGCCTGGGTGCGGCATCGCCGATCTTCGCCTCACGCGCGCCCTCGACAGCGGCAAGTCGAACGCGCGACTCGCGGTCGTCCAGCGCGTCGCGGAGAACGGCCTGAATAGTGGCCGTGCCCTCCCATTCCTCTGTTTTCGCCGATGGGGGTGAGTTTACGGGATGATAGGCCCACCACTCACCTTTCCATGCCGGTTTCTTGCGATGAAGATTCGCAAGCAGGTCCACCGCGGCCACGCGCGCTTCGACTGGCTTTGCCGTCGCACGAACAAGGTCCGCCAACGTTCGGACGAGCGGCGGTTCGTAGGTTTCGCGCAAGGCGAAGATCGTTCCTTCGCGCACACGCGGGTCACCGCTTTCCAACCCTTTCGAAATCGCCGGCCAACTCCAGTAATCGGCGCGCCCAATTCGGTTCAACGCAGTGAACACAGCGTAGCGCGCAAAGAAATCCCGCTCGTTCAGTGCGGCGACCAGCGGCGGAATGGCGGACGGCTGGTTGATGCGACCCAACGCAGTCGCGGCGTGATATCGGATCGAAGCGTCGCCGTCCTTGAGTTGGGAAATGAGAACGGGGACCGCTTCGAGCGCGCGCCGCATTCCAAGCTGGCGAATCGCCTGGCGACGCACGGTCAGATCGGAATCATTTGCCGCGGCCACAATCGCTTTGCGAGCGCACTGGCCTTTGTCGATGGCATCGAGCGTCCAAAGCGCGTGCCAACGGGCGTAAGGCGGAACCCGGGAGTTGGCGAGCAAGCGTGAAAGCTCTCCAATTTCAGTTCCGCCGATCGCATCTTCCAACGCCGTGCGTTCAGCCATCTTAAGTCTGGCCCTGGTGGCATCCGAAAGGCCTTTGACAATGCGCCGTTGCGCCAGCAGCCGCACACTCTGCGCCGGGTGCGAAAGCCCTTTGATCAACTCTTCGTTGCTCGCTTCAAACGCCTTCCCCATCGCGGCCGGCAAATACCAACCCGGCTTGGGCGCGGCCTGGCTTTTGCCGGTGTAACCCAGTTTCCAGAGCCGACCCACCGACACGTTTTCTTTTGTATCGCGATGGTTCCAGTCGCAGACGTAGATGCTCAGGCCATCGGGCGACAGCGCGATACCCACCGGACGAAAATTCTCCGGCGGGTCGGCGAAGAAATCTTCGCGTGACACCACCTTGTAGGTTGCGCGTTCGCGCTCGATACGCAACCGCAGCAGTTGCCGCTTGCCGAAGTCAGCGAGGAAGAGGTTGCCGTAATACTCCGGCGGCAGCGCATCTTCGTTGTAACAGAAGGCGCCGGTCGCCGCGCCGCCGCCATAGTCCGCCATGCACCAGAGGGTGTAGGGCCGACGCGGGATGAAATCATAGGGGTAACCGTAAAATCCGCCGTCCACCATGTGTGTGACGCGTGACATCCATTGCTGCTCGTCGGTGTTGTCGTAAGTGAAGATCTCGTCTTCGGAGTTGATGGCCACGTCGAGAATGTTCCGCGCCCCGGCGCAATAGACTTCCAATTCCGTGCCATCCGGCCTCAGCCGCAGGATGCCGCCGCCGTGCAGATCAACGCGCTTTCCGTCACGGCCGACCGCGCCGTAAACACCTTTGTCACCCACCGCCATGTAAAAATAGCCATCCATCGCCAGCCGGAAGTTCGAGGGCACATGATCATTCCAATCCAGCGCCCAAGGGTTCGGGTTCAGGCTTTCAACCAGGTCAAGGCGATCTCGTCCCACTCCATCGTCGTCGGTGAACACGCTGAACTTCGGAGCATGAACGACATAGAGTTTCCCTTCCAGGTACTGCATCCCGAACACGGCGTGGAGCTTCTCGGCGAAAACGGTGATGCGGCCATTGGGATGAACGCAGAGAATGCGCCCCTCGGTCATGTCCGCCTTCGGCAAACTGATGTCCATCGGATCCTCGGCAACGAACACGCGTCCGTCCGGCGCGCAGGTGACGACGGTGGGGTGCTTGATCTGCGGCGCTTCGGCGACAACTTCGATCTTCCAATCGGCCAAGGGTTGCGGAAGAGCCGAAGCAGCGACGGTGTTTGATTTGCAGAAGACAACCAAACCAGCCAGGACAGCGTGCCAGAAGGCGACTCTCGAAGCGAGTCGGATGGTCAGATCGAGAGACGAATCCATTAACTGCTTTGTTCTCGTGGTTGCTTTCTGCGATGTCCGCTGCTTGCCGTTCACAGCAGTTCTTTAATCCGCAGATTCCGATGACGAACGGCTTGTTTGCAGGGATAGTTCTGCAAGCCGATGTAGCCGGCGGGCGGGCGCTTCTGATTGTCGGTCCACGTGTTTACGAGCCGGCCGTTGAGGCGGAGCGAATAGTTCGGCCCAATGCAGGTCAGCTCATAACTGTTCCACTCGCCCCACGGCTTGACCGGCACTTCCACCGGGCCGCGGAATGGATAAAACGCGCCCGTGCCGTCCTCGGGCCTGGCCGCCTTGGGATTACCTATCTCGAACTCGTGGCCCTGCTTCACCGCCACCCAGGGATCGTTGGCCGGATCAAGGAAGCGCACGAACACGCCGGAATCCGAGTCCTGCCCTTCCTGCATCCAGTCGCCGCGGAGGACGAAATTGGTGAACGGACGCTGCGCGAACCACCACAAGCCCATGCCGCCCTCGCCGGTCGCGACACCATCCTTCACGGTGAACTTGCCCGGCCCGCTCTGCCTCCAGGCGCCGGCATTTTCCGGGCTCAACAGCGGGACGATGCCGGTTTCGTCTGTTGCGGTGGTTGGAACATACTTCAGCAGTTCAGCCGGGACCTCGGAAATCGGCAGCGCCTCAACTCTCCGGAAAAACACTTCCGCGCCTTCGGACTGCAGTTGAATCTTCCCGTGGTCCAGCCGAGTTTCGCGGCCGGCTTCCCGGTAACGCGGGTTGGTCACAACCAGCACCACCTCGCCGTTGAGCATGTGGATGCCAACGTTGGACCAGGCGATAACTTCGCAGACGTTCCAATCTCGGGGCTTTTCCGGATCGAGCAGCGAAGTGATGCCCTCGCCGGTGGTGAATCGCGGCCCGCCCGGTTCCCAGACGATGCACTTCTCGCCGGGACCTTCGCCGCGATACGGCACGCGCGGGTCCTTTTCGAGGACGACCGGGCGTCCTTCGATGTCCACGTAGCTGCCGGCCACGCTCCACCATTGGCCGACACCCTTTTCCATAATGTTGCACTCGACCGAGCGCATCCAGGCCAGGCTGCCGGCGCCGTGTTCGCCGACGCACCAGTAAAGGAGGCCTGAATCGCGATAATGCTTCGCCTCGTGACGCGGCGGCCATTTCTTCCCGCCCCACTTGTATTCGACACGGATGCGGCAGTTGCCGAATTCCTCGTGCGTTGTGAGCGCGCCCCAGACCTGCCCGGAGACGCGAATGGCCGGCGCCCCATCCTTGGTGACAATCGTGAACACGCCCAGCGGGTCGGTGTTAAGCCCGATGGGCATTTGCTTGTCCGTTGCCGGATCGCGTTGGCCGTCGATGCGCGGGCCGAGCCACGTGTCCCAGCCTGAAAGATCCTTGCCGTTGAATAAAGATTTCCACGGGACGTTCGGTTTCGCAGACCCGGCGGCCGGCGGTTCCGCCGCCACCGCGGCCAGCGCGCAGGTCGCGAGGCAAACGAGCGCTTTCATTTTTTTGATGCTTTCGATTTCAGGTGGCGCACACGGCCGGGCAAAAGGTCCAAAACCGCCAACCGACAGATGCGCGGTGCGATGGCAAAATTTGAGCGGTTCGGGCGTGGAACGCGGTGATCGTGTGTCCAGGCATGACAGCATCCAGCGGTCCGGCGGTCAAGCGAAGGAACTCGGCGGAAACACCTGCCGTGTACCGCGAGGCAGGGTGGTCCGTCCCACAGACACCTGGAAGCGAACATCGAACATCGAACATCGAACATCCAACATCGAACATCCAACTTCGAACGTCCAACATCGAACGTCCAACGTCGAACATGAGG